>CAYXGP010000390.1:0-5361 GCA_964464515.1 uncultured Enterobacterales bacterium | reverse complement strand
GCTGTTGGGTGGGGTCTCGTTCTCGTGGTGTTCCCGCTGTGGAGCCGTCGTGCTTGAGGAGCGCGTTTCGTGGTCACGCTCGCCAGGAGACCGCGAGACCGCGAGACCGCGAGACCGCGCAATCGAGAAACCGCGCAATCGAGAAATCGAGAAATCGAGAGATCGTGGAATTCCGTGGTGCCGTGAGATGCGAAACCGCGACTTCACCGCTCCACGACCTCGCGATCCCGCGATCCGCGTGATGCGGAGACGAGGCGGCACATCTCTGCGCTCCAATTGTCAGCCGGCACCCTCTGCGCACCTCTGCCAGACCGTCTGATCGAGTAGCCTTCGAAAACCGAGCCGTTCGCAGTTGCGAATGCTCGCCCCGCCCGGCTCAACATCCGTCAAAACCCACTCAAGGCCGAGGGCTCTCGCGTCTGCAAGACGGGACTGGAGCAACCCGGAGTGGTAGCCACGGTGTCGATGGTCGGGGTGCGTGACTGCGTTGCCGAGGAGCGCCCCGCTCTCCCCGACGAACGTGCTGGCCATGGCCACCAGGCGCCCCGCCTCTTCGACTGCGAAGACACGAAAGGTCTCTGTGCAGTAGAGGTGCCTGCGCAGGGCCCAGGTGTCAGGATCGACGGGACCATCGAGCTCGAGCAGCGGCAGGAGTCGATCGCACTCCCGATTGGTCACGCGCGCGGCCTTCTCGTATCCGGCCCCCGCTTCCGTCGCCGTGATGAGCCACGCGATTCGCTCTCGAGGGGCGAAGCCTCGACTCTCCAGCGCTGCTTTCATGTCCCCGCCAACGGGGGCCTCCACGTCGGTGCGGATCGCGGTCGCACCTGACATGACCCCGAGGGCCTCGTCAAGCCAGGGCAGTGCGGACTCGCAGAGACCGACGATGCGGTTGTAGTAGGCGTCCCCGCGGGCCGGATCGGAGATCACGACCAGGGGACCAACGTTCTCTGTCTCAAACCGAGAGGGCTTCGAGTCGGAGATGGTCTTTGCAGAGTTATACCGAGCGTACTCCACGTCCAAGCCGAACAGAGTCGATGAGGGACACGCGGGTGCTGGTCGCTCACTGGCCACTGACGCCCACGGTACTTCCTCTCCGAGCCCGGCTAACATGAATTAGTGGACCTTGAAGCCAGCGGACCCGACCTCTCCATGTGAGCGACCGATGCGAATTCACCTCCTCCACTCTGGCCTTCTCACTGGCCTCCTCACCGGTCTTCTGTCGGGCCTCTTCGCCTGCAACGGCGACAAAGCCGCCGACTCCGGGGCGCCGGACGCGACGACCGCCACCGCGACGGGCACGTCGGGCGCAACGGGCGGGAGCACCACCGGGGGCACCGCCGACTGCGAGATCACGGTGGACAGCACCTGGCCCGAGGACGGCGCGACCGACGCGTACTATCGCGACGCCATCTCCTTCCACCTGTCCGCGGCCGATCCGACCGCTCAGGTCTCGGCCGACTTCGCAGGCACACAGACCACGACCGACGACGGCGCGACCATCATCTTCACGCCCGACGCGCCGCTGGAGCCGAGCACCGCCTACACCGTCACGCTGGACTACTGCTACGGCGCGCCCTCCATCAGCTTTACCACGTCATCACTCGGAGAGTCGATCACCGACATGGGTGCGCTCAACGGCGCGATCTTCGAGCTCGACACCTCCTCGGTCCACTGGGTCTCCAGCGAGGGCGTGGGTGGGGTGCTGGCGGGGCTGCTCAACCGCCCGATCTTGATGCAGATTCAAGGGTACGACGGCAAGAACGCGTCGGCGCTGCTGGCCATCGCCGAGTCTGGCTCCGACCGTCAGGACTTCTGCTACCGCAGCTACCAGGTCGACGGGCTCGACCTGTCGGCGCTCCCGCTGATGACCTACAGCGTCGCCGAGACCTCCTTCTCGTTCTACAAGGACGATCTGAGCTGCTACGACATCAACATCGAGGGCACCATCGCCTCAGACGTCAGCGGCATCGGCGGGTTCGAGCTGTCGCTGCTGGTCGATCTGGGCGGGATGCTCGAGGCGCTGGGCTCAGCGGACATCGCGGCGGCCTGTGACTTCGTCGCGTCGCTGGGCGCCGAGTGCGAGCCCTGCCCCCGCGGCGGGACGATGAGCTGCATTCAGCTCGCGGCCGATCGAATCAGCATGCCGGAGATCGGCGGGCGGGATCTGGAGCTGATCGACAAGCGCGACACCGATCCGCGCTGTGAGAAGGTAAAGCAGAAGGGGCCGTGACGGCGCCTCGCTGCCCGCCTCTCTACATCGTCAGGCCGGGCGCACCTGATCCCACCCCCACAGCCCGAATATCGGCGCGACCTTCAACCGACTCAGCGCTTCATCCCGGAACGCATCCCCGGCGCGTTTCAGCACATAGCAGGACCGCCCGGTCTCTCCCGGCTCATGTAGAAACAACATGATGCGGCCGTTCGTGGGGTGAAGCTGCTCGATGATGTGCCGGGGTATCTTGGGGACGCTGCCGCAGACCAGCACCACATCCCATGGATGATCTGTGGCGTGACCCAACGTGACGTCGCGTTGAGGCTGGATGCTGGTGTGACCGGAGAGCTGGGGGAAGCCGCTGAGCACGGCCGAGACGTGGGCGACCACCTGGGGCCGCCAGTCCAGCCCGAGCGCGATCCCCTCCGCGCCGACCAGCGCGCCGGCCAGGGCCAGCGTGAACCCGCCGCGGACTCCACAGATCAGCACCCGCTCGCCCGGCTTGGGGGCGGCGGCCTGGAGGATCGCCAGCACGGCGTGGGGGGCTGTGCTGTGCAGGTCGCCGACGCCGACCGGGGCGGGGGCGTCGAGATCGGCGAGGCAGCGCAGGGCGGGGGCGATGAAAGCCGCCCGGTCGATCGCCGTGAACGCAGCCCGAAGGGGATCGTCTGGACCCAGCCCGCAGGTGTCGCCGAGCCGCTCGATCAAGGCCGCGCGCAGCACCCCGTGGAGCGCGGGCCAGTCCGCGAGGATCTCGTCTCGCAGCGCGTATCCCATCGGACCCAGCGAGTAGACCCCGGGCAGGTCGGCCGCCGCCAGCAGCCCCCGCGCGACCATCGCCGCGGCCGCGGCCTCGGGATCGGAGGCCAGGGGCAGGCTGCTCGCCATGTGGACAGGGACGATCTCCTGCTGCGCGGCGAGGTGCAGAAGAAATCGGCTGGTGGGACTCAGCCCGACGAGGAGGTGTGTGGACATCATCCGGCTCCGACGGGCTTCATGCAGCGAACGGGTGTGAGCCCCATCGTAGCGGAGCAGGGCGCGAGGCGTCGGGTGGGCTAAGGATACAAGCGCCCGTCCTGTCGGCGGGTGGCTCGCACGCGGGCAACATGCAGCCTGGTACCCGGCTCGATCGCTACGTACTGGAGTCTCCGCTGGGGCGCGGGGGCATGGGCGAGGTCTGGCGGGCGCGGCATGCGCTGTCGGGCGGTCCCTGCGCGGTGAAGCTCCTCGGCGTCGACGACCCCGCCCTCGCAGAGCGGCTGCTGCGCGAGGCGCGGGTGCAGGCGTCGCTGCGCTCCCCGCACGTGGTGGCGGTGCACAACCTGCTCCTGCATGCCGGCCGACCGGTGATCGTCATGGAGCTGGTCGAGGGCCCCACGCTCGAGGAGGTGCTGTTCGGCCCGCCGCTCACCCTCGATCGGGTCGATCACCTGGCGCGGGGCCTGATGGCGGGGGTGGCGGTGGCGCACGGCGCAGGTCTGATCCACCGCGACATCAAGCCTGCGAACGTGCTGCTCACCGGACCCACCGCCGGGGCGACCGTCAAGCTGGCCGACTTCGGACTGGTGCGGCACCTCGAGCCGCGGAAGCGGGGCACCGGCCCGCTCACCCGCGCCGGCGCTGCCATCGGCACCCCCGGCTACATGGCCCCCGAGCAGATCCGCGGCGTCGAGACCATCGACGCCCGCGCGGACGTCTTCTCATTGGGGGTGGTGCTCTACGAGCTCGCGACAGGATCGCGCCCCTTCGCGGGCGGAGATCTGCTGGAGATCTACAACCAGACATGCGGCGGGCGCTTCGCGGCGCCCCAGGCGCTGCGGCCGAGCCTGCCGGGTCGCATGGCCGCGGCGATCATCGGTGCGCTGCAGCCGGATCTGTCGATCCGCCTCCCCGACATCCAGACCCTCCGCGCGGTGTGGGCCGGCGAGCAGCGCTGGAGCGCGCCGATGCCCGTGGCGCCCAGATCACCACCCACGAAGGGGCCCGCGCGGGTCAGCCTGCCCGGTCCCCGCAACGACTTCTTCGGTCGCTCAGAGGCCCTGGCCGCCCTCTGGAGCGCGGTGTCCGCCGGGCCGGGCGTGGTGACGATCACCGGCCCCGAGGGCATGGGTCGGAGCCGACTGGCAGAGGAGCTGGCCGATCGCCGACGGACTGGTTTCCCCGGCAGGGTGGTGCGCTGCGACTGCCGGGCGGCGGAGTCGGTCGCAGAGGTCTGCCTGTCGCTGGCGCGCGCGCTGCGCATCCCGCTGCGTGACCCCTCTTCCGTCGCGCAGATCGGGCGCGCGCTGGCGGCCCGGCCGCGCATGCTGCTGCTGGTCGATCACGTGCCCGAAGGGCTCTGCGATGAGACGCTGGGCGCGTGGGCGCGCACGCTCGGCAGATCCACTCTGCTGACCACCGCGTCGGGGCCGCTGGGGCTGCACGGCGAGCGGGTGGTGGCGCTGTCCCTCCTGTCCCCCGACGAGGCGCGAGCGCTGATGGCTGCGCGCGGCGGCGGCGGTCGCCCGCCCGGTTCGGCGCGTCCCCTCGGCGTCGAGCTGGCGGCGGCACGGGACCCGCAGGAGGAGATCACCAGCCCCGACGCCCTCACGACCGATCCCATCCGGAGCGAGATCAGCCGCACGCTGGCGCAGCGCGCCCCCTGGGAGGTCGCGGCGCTGGTGCAGTGCGGGGTGTTCCTCGGCGGGTTCTCGCTGGAGGCCGCCGAGGCGGTGCTCGACCTCTCTGCGACGCCGGGGGCGCCGTGGGCGTTGGACGCGCTCACGGGGCTGGTGGACGCGGGCCTGCTGCGCGCGCGCCCTGTCCCGGACGGCGCGGGAGAGATGCGATTCGACCTGCTCCCCCCGATCGCCGAGATGGCTCGGGAGCGGCTCGACGATCCAGCGGTGCGGGAGCGGCACCGGCGTCTCTGCAGCAGCGGCGACGTCTCGGGGGCCGACCGGCTCGGAGCGGTCCGGAGCGCCATCGCCGACGCCGATGCCCAGGCCGCCATCGCCGGCCTCGATCGCCTCGAGCCGGAGCTGGCGGCGAGCGGACCGCGCGGGATCCTCGCAGGTCTCGCCCGGCAGGCGCTGGAGCTGCCCGATCTCTCGGACGATGATCAGGTTCGGCTGTGGCGACTGATCGCCGCAGATACGCCCGCCGCA
>CAYXGP010000389.1:0-5387 GCA_964464515.1 uncultured Enterobacterales bacterium | reverse complement strand
GGATGGGGTGGCTGGGGGGGGGGGGCCCCCCCTCAGGGGGGGAGATTGCTGTTCTTGGCGCGGCCTTAGCCGTATTCAGAGCCACTGTTTTTTAGAAGCGACTCCAAATGCGGCTGAACATCAGCGCCCAAAGACAACATAAGCAACGCCGCGATCTGCCGAGCCCCCGACATACGCGCCCACGAGGAGATCCCCAAACCCGTCACGGTCGATGTCTCCGGCACCGGAGACGGCGTACCCCGCGCGATCACCGGGGGCCTCGGCGATGTAGCGCGCGTGAGCATCTGAGAGCGCGAAGGTGCCGGTGAGCGGCCCGAGGTCACCGCCTGCCAATACGAGGTAGGCCGCGCCAGCTTCGACCCCCGTCGTCTCATCGCGCCAAGCGCCGACGAGGAGGTCGTCGAGGCTGTCACCGTCGACGTCTCCGGCCCCGGACACCGAGATCCCGGCGCTGTCGTCGGCGTCGCTGATCAGCGTGCTCTCTGCGTCGGTCAGGCTGCGGGCACCCATGCTGCCGCCGCCCAGGAACACGTAGGCGGTGCTGACACCGCTGGCGCCGACGATCACGTCATCCAACCCGTCGCCGCTCACGTCACCGCCGCCGCACACCGAGACCCCGGCGCCGTCCGTAGGGTTCGAGGCGAAGTAGCGCGCGTCGGCGCTTCCCAGAGACTGCGAGTCTGCGCTGGAGAGCATCGCCCCTAGCAGCAGATAGGCCGCAGCAGAGGCCGCCCGGCCCTCAGCGCCCGGCGCCCCGACGATCACGTCACCGAGTCCATCGCCGTCTACATCTCCGGCCGCTGAGACGGACTGGCCGGCCTGGTCCCCCGCGGCCTCCCCGGTGAGCGTGACGTCGGCCCCCGACAGACTCCGAGCGCCGGTGACGCCACCGAGCACGAGGTAGGCTCCCCCTGCGTCGTCGCGCCCGGGGGCCCCGATGAGCAGCTCGTCGCGGGTGTCGCCGTCGATGTCTTTGATGAAGGCCACCGCGTACCCGGCCTGATCCGAGCTGCTCTCTCCGCTGAATCTACCCGCAGACGCAGAGAGCCCGCGAGACCCGCTGAGCGGCCCCATCACGAGATACGCCGCCCCCGCCTCGGAGCTGCCTGAGTCCTCTCCCCAGGCGCCCACCAGGACATCGTCCAGGCCATCGCCGTCGACGTCACCCGCGCCGACGACCGCCCAACCCGCGCGGTCTTCGCTGCTCACGCCGATGAGCGTGGCGTCCGCAGCGTCCAGCGAGATGTCGCCCGCGATCGGCTGGTGCGCGCCTCCCCGCACGAGGTACACCGCGCCGGCGAGCGAAGCCCCCACGTCGGAGCCGTAGGCTCCGACCAGGACGTCGGGCCATCCGTCGCCGTCGGTGTCCCCCGCACCGGCGACCGAGCGCCCCGCGTAGTCGTAGTCGGTGACGCCGCTCAGCTTTGCGTGCGCGTCCGCCAGGCCCAGGGTGCAGCCGTCCACCACGCCGTCGCAGTCGTTGTCGGCGCCGTCGGGACATGCCTCCTCGGCTCTGGGGCTGACCGCGTCGTCGCTGTCGTCACAGTCCTCCCCTCCGTGGGCGGAGTGCCCGGAGCCGTCGCCGTCGGCGTCGAAGTCGTCGGCGCCATCACAGTCGCTGTCGCGACCGTCGTACCAGACCTCCGCGGCGCCCGGGTGGACAGCCGGGTCGGTGTCGTCGCAGTCGTCGCCGCCGCGGGCCGTGTCCGCGTGGCCGTCACCGTCCATGTCCCAGGACCCTCCCCCTGAGTCCGTCGTTCCGGGGCTCGTGATGGTCACGGTGTCTGCGTTCGTCGCGCTGTCGGTCGTCGGCGCGTCAGGCAGAGAGGGGAGGCAGGCAGCTGTCGCCACGAACAGAGTCCCCCAGCGCAGGGGGTGGGCCCCGGTTCGGCGCAACGGCGGTTCCATTGATCTCCCGTTTGATGCTTTGCCATACCCCGACGGTGTGCAGCGGGTGGTGGGGCCCGATCAGTGCGAGAAGTCGAGGGTCATGACGTAGCCGAAGTCGAACCCGCCCGGGAGGTCGTGCGCGGGGAACGGAGTCTTCACGAAGACGTCGCGCACGCAGGAGACGATCTCTGGTCGGAGTCCTGTGACGCGTCCGACGTCGACCTCGACCACCTGTCCGGCGCAGTCGACGCGCAGGCTGACCTCGACCGCTCCCGTGACCACCTCGCCGTGGTCGACGCAAGCTGCGGCGCTGATGTGGGCGTCGTCCATGGCGTCCGCCACCTGCTCCAGCGTCAGCCCGGAGGTGTACAGGATGCCGTCACCGTCGGCGACGTCGTCCAGGTCGGGCGAAGGGAGGCACTGGGGAGTCCCGGCGCTGGCGTCGAGGGACAGTGTGGCCAGGGACAGCGTCGCCAGGGACAGCGTCGCCAGGGACAGCGTCGCCAGGGACAGGGTGGCGAGCGAGAGGGCGCGGGAGATGAGGGTCGACATGATGGCTCCGTGTTCGAAGAGAGGTTTGCATGGAGAGGTCTACATGACCTGGTCTGCATGACCTGGTTTCACGACAAGGAGCGGTTCACTCAGGGGATGTCACAGGGAATTTCAGATTTCTCTCTGTCAGACCCCGAGCGCCTGTGACCGTTCCACATCCCGACACTCCCCAGGCGCCTTGAGCGAAGACTCTGAACGAACACTCTGAACGAACACTCTGAACGAACACTCTGAACGAACACTCTGAACGAACAGTGCGGATGTCCACTGTGGACAACCGCTGTGGACAACCGCTGTGGACAACCGCTGTGGATGGAGCCCGAACAGCCCGACCTCATGCTGGAGTGTTAGCGACGCTTGCACTCTGAGCGCCACTCACTTAGTGAGAGTCGCCCAGGAAGGAGGCCCCATGAGCTCGACCGAAGACCGCGACCTCTTCCGCGACTCCGTGCGCGCGTTCGTCCAGCGTGAGATCCGACCCCACGTCGACGCGTGGGAAGCCGCGGGTCACCTGCCGCGTGAGTTCTTCGAGAAACTCGGTGAGCAAGGCTACCTGGGTGTCCGAGCGGCAGAAGAGAGCGGCGGCAGCGGCCTCGACTTCCGCTACACCTCGGTGCTCGTGCAGGAGATGGTTCGCTGCGGCGCGATCGGCGTGCCGGTGAGCGTGCTGGCCCACGCTGAGTTCTCCACCAAGGTCATCGATCGGGTCGGCACGCCGTCCCAGAAGCGGTCGTTCCTCGAGCCCGCGCTCCGCGGCGAGCGCATCGGGGCCCTCGGGGTGACCGAGCCCGACGCGGGCAGCGACGTGGCGGCCATCCGCACCCGCGCGTTCCGCGACGGCGATCACTACGTGGTGAACGGGGCCAAGACCTTCATCACCAACGGCACCATCGCGGACTTCGTGGTGACCGCCGTGCGCACCGGGGGCGAGGGTTTCCGCGGCATCTCACTCCTCCTCATCGAGACGGACTCCCCTGGAGTCACGAGCAGCCGCCTGCAGAAGATCGGCGTGCACGCCTCCGACACCGCCGAGCTTGCCTTCCAGGACTGCCGCGTGCCGGCGGCCAACCTGCTGGGCGCCGAGGGCGAGGGCTTCAAGATCATCATGCAGGGCTTCGAGGGTGAGCGGCTGGTGCTCGCCATCATGTGCTGCGCCCAGATGCGGCTGATGTGGGAGGAGGCGCGGCGCTACGGTCACGAGCGCAGCGCGTTCGGTCACTCCATCCTGGGCTTCCAGGTGTGGCGACACCGGCTGGCAGACGTGCTGACCACCGTGTCGGCGGCCGAGGCGCTGACGGAGCGCGCGCTGGACCTGTTCGTGGCGGGTACGCCGTGCAACGCCGAGGTCTCGATGGCCAAGCTCTTCGCGGCCGAGGCCATGGTGGGCGTGGCGCACGACTGCTCGCAGATCTTCGGGGGCAACCGCTTCATGGAGGAGTACCCCATCGCCCGGCTGCAACGCGACTCGATGGCGTTCTCCATCGGGGCGGGCTCGAGCGAGGTGATGCGCGAGATCATCGCCCGCGCGTGCGGCCTGGAGCCGGCTCGGAGGCGGGCGTGAGCGCGATGGCCCGAGTGCTGGGCGTCGGCCAGGTCGGCCCGGCGCCGGCGGATCCCCGCTCCATCCCCGAGATGGTGTGGGCGGCGGTGGGTGAGGCGCTGGCGGACGCAGGGATCGCGCGGGAGTCCGTGGACGCCGTGGTGACCTGCTCGGTAGATCTCTACGACGGCCTCACCGCGTCGAGCCTGGCGATCACCGAGGTGATCGGCGCGGTGCTCGGGCCCGAGACGCGCATCGCCGGCGACGGTCTGTGCGCGGCGATTCACGCGGCATGCCAGGTGTCGTCGGGGGCGTACCACACGGTGCTCGTGGTCGCTCACGGCAAGGCGTCGATGGTGGCGCACCCGGCCGTCACGACGTGGGCGTTGGATCCGCTGTGGCTGCAGCCGCTGGGGGTAGACTTCCGCACATGCGCGGCGCTGCAGGCGGCGGTGCTGGCGGGCGGCGACGCAGGGGCACCCGAGCGCTGGGCGGGGCTGGCAGCAGCGCGAGCGCAGGCGGCGGGTCGAGACACCGACGCGGCGGGTGTGTTGGCCTCTGGCGCCATCGGCGGGCCGCTGACGGCGGGCATGGAGGCGCCGCGCGCAGACGGCGCGGTCGCGGTCTTGCTGTCGCGGGACGGGGCCGGCCCGGTCTTCGCCGCCGGGGGCCTCGCCCGCGCCCCGCATGACCTCGGCCCGCGGGGGCGGTCGGGCTGGCCCGGCCTGGGGAGGGCGATCGCGCGAGCGTGTGAGGCTGCGGGACTGGAGGCCGCGGTTCTGGGAGCTGCAGGCTTCGATCTGCTGGAGCCGTCGTGTCACTACGCCCACGAAGACGAGCTGTTCCGCGCGGTGGTGCGGGGTTCGACCTGCTCGCCGACCGGCGGGCTGTTCGCGGGAGACGTGCCGGCCGCAGCGGGGCTGACTCGGCTGGTCGCGGCCACGCGATGGCTGCGGGAGCACGGCGGACGAGCGCTCGTACACGGAACGTGGGGCCCGGCCGGCCAGGGCCAGGCCGTCGCCATCCTCGAGGCGGCCTGAGATGGGTCGACGCACGGCCATCATCGGCACCGGGCAGACCCGTCACGCGCGGCGGCGCCACGACGTGTCCCAGGCGGAGCTGGTGCGCGAGGCGGCGACCGCTGCGCTGCGGGACGCTGAGCTGAGCGCGCGGGACGTGGACGCGGTGGTCATCGCGAACATGGAGCTGTTCGAGGGGCGCGCGATGCCCGAGCTGTGGGTGGGCGAAGCGGCGGGGGCGCTGGGCAAGCCGTGCCTCAAGATCGCCACCGGCGGCACCTCGGGGACGAGCGGGTGCATCGCGGGCTTCCACCTGGTGGCGGGCGGGCTGTTCGACGTGGTGCTGGTGGTGGGCTTCGAGAAGCACTCCGAGGGCCACACCCAGA
>CAYXGP010000388.1:0-5504 GCA_964464515.1 uncultured Enterobacterales bacterium | reverse complement strand
GGCCCTTGTCTCGCGCTTCTGGCGCTCGACTGGGGCCTGCTCGACCTCCGTGACTGCGGGCTCTGGTGTCGCTCTGGAGAAACGCTGATGAACGCCAAGGGATCGAGGGGACAAGTGTCAAGGGATCGACTTGGAGAGGCGCAGGCCGACGTAGTTGCGGCGGTTGGAGGGCGCGCTGTAGCTGCGACTGGCGACGCGCACGAAGCGCGACGTGTAGAGCCAGCCCCCGCCGCGGACGACCCGGACGGAGCCGCTCTGGGGGCCGACTGGATCAACGCTGGAGCTGGACTGGTAGTTCTTCTGGTACCAATCCCAGGTCCACTCCCACACGTTGCCGGTCATGTCATACAGCCCCCGGCCGTTCGCGGATTTTCCGCCGACTCGGTGGGTCTTTGAGCCGCTGTTGCTGCTGTACCAGGCCACCGAGCCCGCATCGTTCGAGCCTGCGTACAGCGTGTCCTCGCCGGCACGGGCGGCGTACTCCCACTCAGACTCCGTCGGCAGCCGGTAGCCGCGACAGGCGAGACCCTTCGGCCACGTCACCGTCTCACCGGAGATGCGGTAGCACTCCTCAAGACCCTCCTTCAACGACAGCTCGTTCGCGAACGCTACGGAGTCCAACCACGACACTTTCTCTACTGGACAGGCATCTCCGCAGGACGAAAAGTGCGACGGATTACTCCCCATCACCGAATTCCACAACCCCTGCGTTACCTCTGTCGCACCCATCGCGAAGCCGCTGATGGTGACTCGGTGCGCCGGCTTCTCCCAGTCGTAGCACTCACCTGCGCCGGGCGTGCAGCCCATCGTAAACGTCCCGCCCGGAATCGAGATCATCCTGTAGCCGTGTGCGTCGATCACCCGACCCGACAGGTTGCCACTCGAAGGTCGGCGCGGTGGGGGTGGCGGTTCCACCTCGATGTAGGCATTCAGCCAGGCCCGCGCTTCATCCACCTCTGTCGCTCCCGAGCCCTGGTACCGCGTCACGAAGCCCGCGATGAAGTCTCGCGCCACCGCTCCCTGGAGTTCCCGAAGCCTCACGACATCTGTCGAGGTCCACTCCTTCGCAGCCTCTGCACAGCGCACCGCTGCCGCCGCGCTGGCGGTGCAAGCGGTCACCTCAGGTGCCCGGCGTGCTGGGATCAGCACCATCTGCCCGCCCTCGTCTCCCGCATCCCTGAGTGGCGCGGCCTCGGGCTTCTGAGGCGCGTTGTTGATCACCAGCTTCTGGAGGTCGTCCATGAACGCTCCGGGGTTGAGGTACGGACCCTCGGCCTCCCGAAGCTGCTTGAGCAGGAAGTACGCGAACACCGAGTGCTCGCTGCCGATGTGGCCGTCCATCACCGGCTCGTCCCCACCGGACGTGATCACCCACCGGCTCTTGTCACGGGCCAGGCGGCTCGCCGCCCGAAGGTCCGAGGCCACGGTCGCCGTGCCCATGTCCTTGGTCCCAAACAGTGACCCCGCGAAGCACGAGTCTGAGATCAGCAGCACATGTCGGGCGTCCATTCCACGCAGCATGTCGCGCACGTCAGCGTTGGAGATGTACGTCCAGTGGCCACCCCGCTCGGCGTCGGCTGGCAGCCAATACCCCTGCTCCAGCGAGGTGTCCCGGGTGCCATGCCCGGCGTAGTACACCAGCACCGCGTCGTTGGGACCCGCGCGTTTCCGCAGCTCGTTGAGCGCCTTCAGAATGCCTGCCCGCGTAGCTGAACGGCCGGTGAGTGTGCTCACCTCGTCGAAGCTGTACTGCTTGCTCAGAACCTCAGCGAGAGCGGTCACGTCGGCGTGGGGCGTCTTCAGATCCCGGATGGTTCCGTCGGCGTAGTCATCCACCCCGATCAGCAGCGCCCTGTAGCGCGTGATTCCCAGAGTCTCCGCACCAGCCGGGGCGGCGTAGACCGCACGCTCTGGGGACAGCAGCGCAAGCGGCAGAAGGAGCGTCAGCCAGCGTGCCCTCATCGTCATCCTCCGGGTTTCAAGCCGATCCGTAGCCGTCGGCCTCCAACCGATCCAGAAGCGACCGCCGCAGGGCCCAGGTGTCGGCCTGAGCGGCCCAGGCGAACAGGCTCTGTGCGGATTGGGCCAGCGCCGCCTCGTCGACCCAGTCCCGTCGCGCCCGCGCCAGAGCCCGCACCTTCCGCCGGAACCGCCGCACCCGCGCACCGTCCATTCGAACCTGGCGCGGCCAGATCCGGAAGCCCAGGAACGGTATCCCGACGTGGACGGGTGCGAGCACCGTGATCTCGTCCCGCACCGACAGGCGCAGCTCCGCGTGGAGGAACGCGGTCAGCGCGCCCAGCCAGCCGCAAACCACGGACTTGTCGGGCCCGAACACCAACATGTCGTCCATGTAGCGGACCCAGCCGCCAACCCGGAGTCGCTCCAGGGCGAAGTGATCGACGTGTCCCAGCGCGAAGTTCCCAAAGTGCTGACTCGTGAGGTTGCCGATCGGAATCCCCCGTCCCGGCGCCGCCGCGCCTGCTTCCAGGATGGTCTCTACCAACGCCAGCGCCCGCCGATCCTTGAACCGTCTCCGCAGCAGGCGCATCAACACCGCGTGCTCCAAGCTCTCGAAGAACGAGCGCACATCGAGCTTTCCGTACCAGGGGTGGCGGCCAGCGAGCCGCTGGGCGTGGAGCATCGCCGCCCGATTGCCCCGCCCCTTGCGGCAGGCGTAGCTGTGGTGGACGGCGTACCGCTCGAAGGTCGGCTCCAGCGCCGCGCAGAGCGCGTGGTGGACCACACGGTCTCGGAAGGGCGCCGCGGAGATCGTCCGTGGCTTGGGATCGGTGATCTGGAACCGGGTGAGCGCGCCGGGGCGGTAGGTGCCGTCCAACAGCTCACGCTGAATCGCCAGGACGTTGCGCTCCAGATCGGCGAGAAAGGCCGCTGCGCCCGGTCTGCGCCAGGTTCCGCGCGCCGCGCGCCGGGCCGCCGCCCGCAGCGCATTGAATTCCGCGACCTGTTCGAAGACGTGGCCGGTGCGCTTCACGCCCGCTCCGACAGGTGGCGTCGCCAACCCCCGAGCATCCTGCCGGCCTCATCCATCAGGCGGGACAGGTGCTCCAGCCCCCGGCGGTCGAGGTAGCGGCGGGCGTGGCTCAGCCGCAGCAGCGCCCGGAGCACCGCCAGATCGGTGTCGGCGGAGGCCAGCAGCCGTTGGCGCTCGACCACGGGGGCGAACCGGGCTTGCACGAGCTTCTCGAAGATGTCCAGCGCGCGGTTGTCGATGCGGGTGGTGAAGGTGAACCGCGCGGCCTTCGGGAACCCGCGGGTGCGAGCGAGCAGGTCGCCCAGGGTGCGCTCCCAGTGGACGAGGAGGGCCGGCTCATCCGTCGGCATCATCGGGCTCCGGTGCCTCCGCGCCGAGCGGGGTCGCCTGCACCACGGCGAGAACCTGCGCCCCGAAGTCCCGAACGCGGCCGTCGCCGACGCCGTGGATGGCGCTCAGCTCCGCCAGCGTGGTCGGGCGTGACCGCGCGATCTCGGTGAGCTGCCGATTGGAGAACAGCACATAGGCCGGGCGGCCAGAGCCCCGGGCGCGGTCGTTTCGCCAGCGGCGCAGGGCGTCGTACAGCGGCCGGGCCTCATCGGTCAGGGTGGCCTCGGGCGGCGCCCTCGTCTGCTTCGGGCGGGGCCCGCCAGGCGTGGGCGGGTCGGCGTAGCTCACCAGCAGCGACCACAGCGGCTGGCCCTCGTGGACGACGAAGTGTTCGTAGACCGACAGCACCTCGCGCTCGGCCAGGAACGCCACCATGGGGCCGTCGTCGAAGGCGCCGGTGGACGGGTCCAGGCGCAGCGTGAAGACCTTGAGCTTCATCGTCGCTCATCTCCGAGAGCCCCTCCCCGGTGCTTCGAGCAGGGGCCTACCACAACGGGGAGGGGTGGGGTTGTCTTCGGCGGGCAGCCGGAGCCGGCCGCGCGGGCTCGGGGAGAATGGTCAAGACCCTGGCACGGGGACCGAGTCCATGAACGCGGTCCTTCTGGCCGATGGAGAGTGGGTGATTCCGTCTTGAGCTGGAGAGGCGCAGGCCGACGTTGTTGTTGCGGTTGGAGGGCGCGTTGTTGTTGCGATTGGCGACGCGCACGTTGCGCGACGTGTTGTTCCAGCTCCCGCCGCGGTTGACCCGGTTGGTCTGTCAGAACGCGCTGTCTCCCCTCGCCGACAACCACTTCACGCGATGGGTTCGCGAATGCAAGGCCGAGATCTCAGGTGTCGCGATCGCTCGCTCTGCTCGCTTCCTGTCCTTCGAGCTGCGCTGTGGCGATCGGTCGCCCTCTGCGGCTCCGGTCAGCGCTGAGCCCTGGACTCGCACTTCTGGTGCTCGTCTGGGGCTTGCTTGCCCTCCACCACTGTGGGCTCTGGTGTCGGACTGGAGCAGCGCCAGTAAATGCCAAGGGTTCAGTGGATCAAGCGTCAAGGGATCGACCTGGAGAGGCGCAGGCCGACGTTGTTGTTGCGGTTGGAGGGCGCGTAGCTGTCGCGATTCGCGACGCGCACGTTGCGCGGCGTGTATTTCCAGCTCCCGCCGCGGATGACCCGGTTGGAGCCGCTCTGGGGGCCGACTGGATCAACGCTGGAGCTGGACTGGTAGCTGCTCTGATACCGGTCCCAGACCCACTCGTAGACGTTGCCGCTCATGTCATACAGCCCCCACCTGTTCGGGGACTTGCCGCCGACCCGGTTGGTGCTCTTGCTGCTGTTGCCATCTGAGTAGGCGCCGTACCAGGCCACCGAGCCCACATTGTCGGACCCGGCGTACAGCGTGTCCCCACCTGCGCGAGCGGCGTACTCCCACTCAGCCTCTGTCGGCAGCCGATACCCCCGACAGGCGAGGCCCTTCGGCCACGTCACCGTCTCACCAGAGATGTGGTAGCACTCCTCCAAGCCCTCCTTCGACGACAGCTTGTTCGCGAACGCCACGGAGTCCAACCACGACACTTTCTCTACTGGACAGGCATCACCACAGGATGAGAATCTCGACGGGTTGCTCCCCATCACCGAATTCCACAACCCCTGCGTTACCTCTGTCGCGCCCAGCGCGAAACCGCTGATGGTCACACGATGCGTGGGCTTCTCGTCACTGTCACAGTCCGACTGGCCCGAAGTGCAGCCCATCGTGAAGGTTCCGCCAGGCAGCGAGATCATCTTGTAGCCGTGCGCGTCGATCACCCGACCCGACAGGTTGCCTCCCGCCGAGGGAGCGGGGGCAGATGGCATCGGCTCCACAACCTCGATGTACGCATCCAGCCAGACCCGCGCCGCGTCCAACTCTGACGCCCCAGAGCCCTGGTACCGCGCCACGAAGTCCTCGACATAACGCTTGGCATCGGGACCACCCAGACGCCTCAGGTTCGCCAACTTGGACCACGCCGTGGGGGCCTCCGCGCGAAGCTCTGCCAGACGAATGTCGGCTTCGCTCGCCTTCTCGGGTCTATCCGGCGGCGCGCCGCCGTTCGGGGGCAGCACGAAGTAGAAGTCGCCCGTGAGAGACGACGAC
>CAYXGP010000387.1:0-5508 GCA_964464515.1 uncultured Enterobacterales bacterium | reverse complement strand
CTGCAATCGGCTCAACTCCTACAGCAGGAAAATGCACAGCTCCTTCATGTTCAAGGTAATGATGAGTTAGTGCATCAGCATGGTTGAACTTTCTCGGAATCTTCGTCAGTCTGAGTGCTCGGTTCTGAATTACTTCTTGTACCCAAAGTTGTCGTGCTTCTAGATGCTTAACACGCCCACTGCCCAATCGATGGGCAATCCCGTGAGCTGCACTACTATCGGTCTTCACTTCTCCATCTTTAGGTTCACCGACATCCACATATAAATTCATCATCCCCAATGCTTCACTACATGCCTTTATGACTCCATTGAGTTCTGCCTCGCCCGAGGAGAGGGCAACCGTGGCCTGAGTTGATGACCAATGGGTCAACAGATGGCCTCCCAGGAGGATCATTCCCCCCGATGTGGACCTCCGAGTGCGGGCACATCCGGCCCAGTCACTGTCTGTGAAGACAGTGAGCTTGTCGATCGGCTCTTGCCATGCATAGTATATGCCCATGCGCGGTTTTCCTTTGAGGTATCTCAAGATCCTCTTGAGACGGATGAGATCTCCTTCAACAGGCTTAGCCATTCCCCGGGAGATCTCTTTGGCTGCAAAGCCAAGGTCTGGCCTATCAAGGCTCATGTAGTTGATTCTCGCCGCGGCTCTTCTATACTTCGTCGCCATCTCCTTGCTGAGCTCCTTGTCAATCTCGTCCTCGTCGTCCTTCTTCTTTTCCGCCGCCGTACCTGGTGTCCCAACTGGCTTGCTCGAGTCCATGTTCCATTCTTTCAATAGAATCGCCACATGTTTCGGATCACCTTCATACCTAATACCCCCCCTCGCCCACGTCAACTCGCGCCCCAAGAACTTGACCTTCTTCTGCTCCCCGTACTCGTCGCCCAACACCTCGTACGTGAGCTCGAACTCCTTCTCCAAGGCCTTCCGGAACCATTGTAGTTCAGCTACTCTGCCTGTGATCATGAAGTCGTCAACGTGCGTCACCACCTTGAGGCCCCGCTTCTTGTTGGTATACACGCAGGGGCTTACCCGACTGGGTTCAAAGCCAAGGTGAATCATCTGCTTCCTCACGACCGACTGCCACACCTGCGGCGCTGATCTGGTGCCGTACATCGCCTTCTTGAGAACTCCCACGTAGCCTTCAGCTTTATGTTCGTCTTCTTGTGGGAGCTCTATGTAAATCTCCTCCTGGATTTCCCCATATAAAAATGCCCTTTTAATATCTAGAACCATAACCCTACAATCCCCAGGACCATTATGACTCTTAGATGCAATATCGCTCAGCAACATTTTCGTGGCCGCCAATGGAGGTGTCGCCGCAAACAAGTCCTCCCGCTCGTCCTTCGAGGCATACTCCTGCGCCACCAGCCGACTTTTCACCTTTCCGTTCTTCCACGTATCAAGCCATCTTACTCCAACAATCTTTCCTGTTCGACTTCCTTCTGCCACCGCCCGTGCCACGTACTCGTACACCTTCATGTCCTTGAACGTCTTCAGCTCGCACTTCCTGGCCTCCACAACATCCTTCGTCTTCAGCACCTCACCGGTCAAGTCGTCGACAAAGGCTCCCCAATCCTCATAATCTCGTTCATGAAGTCCTTCAACATTCAGCATGTCCATCGCAGTCATCAAGTTGAAGATCCTCCCCTGCTCCTCAATGTCGATACCGTCAAGGATAGCATCCACTAGAGCTCGAGGATACTCTGCTGCACCAGCCGCTCTACCACTAATCAAATGCACATGCCTATGGTCCCTGCTACATTTGACATTTAACTTGTCAAATATAGCTTGAGAACTAGTTAAAAATCTAGTTGGCTTCATAGCTAATCCATTCCCATGCGCATCGCTAGACTCCATGCCGAAGGCACACATGTGCGTCACTGCTTGAAGTACTCCTGCTCGTTGCCGCAACCGCTTCAGGCATGGGAGGCTCCATGAGGTTGCAGTTAGGGGATGCTCAAATACAAATCCCCTACCTTCAGCCAACTGCAACTCACAGACCTGTACTGCAAACTCAACCATCGCAACTGCCTCGGCCCACTTCTCTGGTGCTCTTTCCTTTGGATCTCCCGAGAGCCACTGCAACTGTGAGAACAGCGTACAAGGTGGACACGCCACAATGACCCTGGGCTTATCCCGTCGGATCATTTCCACCACTTTCTTCTGAGTGTGTGGTTGACGCAAGTCCCACTTCATGCCTGAGATGGGATCCACATGCATCCAGTCCAAAGACCAGCCTCCGGCCATTCCTCTCTTCCGAGCTTGGAGGCTTACTCGAGGAGGACTAAATATTTCTGCCACATCGTATTTTCCCCGAGACTTCCGATCGGCCGCGATACTCATCCTCCTCATCCTGCAGTCTTCCTCGTCCTCATCTGCCTCGCTTCTTTTCCAGCCACTCTTCCTCTTCTCACCTGCGATGTTCAGCACGTTCCCATTTCCCATGTCGGCGGCGGGGTGCGGGTCACGGATCCGAAGTCGACGATGCGATCCCCCTCGACCCGGATCAACGCGTCCGCCACCCCCTCACCCTGCAGATCGACCACCCGCCCGGCGATCGGCGACTCGGGCTCGAGGCGCAAATCGATCCAGTTCCGCTGGTCCGCGCGGATGGCCTGGGGCTGGTGCACGAGGATGGCGCAGCCCTCGGCCTGGACGTACAGGACCGCCGCCTCGTCCTCCACCAGGCCTCCCAGGCGGAACTGCCCGGTCTCGTCGGTCTCGGCCTCCGCCCGCGCCTTGTAGGTGATGCGCACGGAAGCTCCGGCGATGGGGGATCCGTTCGCGCCGAGGATCCGACCGACGAGCTCCAGGCCGCGATCGAGCCGGATCTCGAGGAAGCCGTCGGCCGGCGAGTGGTACTCGTTCCAGGGCTGGAAGCCGGGGTGGTCCAGGGTCCAGTAGTAGTCGAAGGGCGCGAGCTCCTCCAGGAGGAAGCTCCCGTCGGCGGCGCTGCGGGCGCGCGCCTCCGGGGGGCCGATGGTCCACACCTCGGGCAGCGGGGTCTCGCCCCCCCGGACGCCAAAGGCCGAGACCGAGGCGATCTCGGCTCCGGCGACGGGCCGGCCCTCGGGATCGAGCACCCTTCCCTCGATACGCTCGGCCGGGGCGAGAACCAGCTCGACCCCATCGCCAGTCGTGCCCGTGGCGATCTCGCCGTGCACCAGCGTCAGGCAGGCCATTCCCGGGGCTCGCGCGAGGAGCACGAAGCGGCGGCCGAGGTGGGGGACGGTGAAGCGGCCCGCCTCGTCGGCCACGACCTCGCGATCCGGGGCCGGCCTCGGGTCGCGATCCAGGACGTTGGGGTAGGTGCACCACCCCTGGACGACCGCCCCGCCCACGGGGATGCCCTGCGGGTCGACGACGGTGCCCGAGAGGCTGGCCCCCGAGGAGACGCGCACGACGACCTCTTCCTCGGCGCCGGTGGCGATCGCGCGGCTCGCGAAGTCATAGACCTCGGTGGTCGTCGGGCCGGCCCGCGCGATCACTCCGTGCAGGGTCGTGCCGCGCGCGAGGGTGAAATGGGCGAGGCCCTCCTCGTCGGTGACGGCCTCGGAGGGGAGCCCCTCGAGGACCTCGTCGTGCTCGACCCGCAGCTCGACGCGGATCCCGGGGACGGCCGTCTCGTCCTCCTCCCGGAGCACGAGGATCCGCACGCCGGTCCGCTCGGGCGCCGCGGGGGTCTCGGCTTCCACGGCCTCCCGCTCGAGGCGGGCCTCATCGAGGGGGACCGCGCCCCCCTCGGTCGCTGGAGGCCCCGCCAGGGCTGGGGCGTCGGGCGTGGAGCGCGCCGTCTCACCGCCCTCGGGGGCGGCCGGGGCGCCCTCCTCGCCGCCCAGGCCCTTCATGCCCAGCCAGACGAGGGCCAGTAGCCCGACTGCCCCCGCGATCCACCAGCCCAGGGATCTCTTCATCCTCTCGCCTCCGGGGCGATTCTACGCGGCACGGCCCGCCCGCCACCATGGCGCGGCGCGGGGGCGCCGGGTCGGCCGAGGCCGGGCGCCACCAGCCTCCGTCGCAGAGGGCTCGGGGACGAGACCGGAACGAAAGGTCGCAACCACCAGGGGCCCGATCAATCCCCTGGGTGGGCGGGGGGTGGCGGGTGGGTCGAGCGGTGCGGCCGGTCGCCGGCCCGCGGGGACGCCGGGACCCGATCCAAAGCCCCGAAACGCCCTCCCGCCCGCGCCCGCCAGCGGGTATCGTCCCCCCGCTTTGGCGCTTCGAGCACGTCAGCGACTGGGCAAGTACCGGATCATCCGGCGCCTGGCCCAGGGAGGCTTCGCGGAGGTCTACCACGCCCACGACACGATCGAGGGCGTGCCCGTGGCCCTCAAGGTCCCGCACGCCCACCTGGTCGACCGGGCCCTGCTGGATGCCTTCCGCGCGGAGGTCCGCCTGACCGTCCGGCTGGACCACCCCAACATCCTGCCCATCAAGAACGCCCAGTTCATCGACGACGTGTTCACCATCGCCTGTCCCCTGGGCGAGTGCACCCTCGGCGAGCGCATGCGCCGGCGCATGGCCCTGCGCACGCGGATCGGCTACGTCGAGCAGATCCTGGCGGCCCTGGCCCACGCGCACTGGCACCGGATCATCCACTGCGACGTCAAGCCCGACAACCTCATCCTATTCGAGGACGATCGCCTGCGCCTGACCGATTTCGGGATCTCGCGGGTCGCCGCCCGGACGATCGTCGCCTCCGGCTCGGGCACGCTGGGCTACCTGGCGCCCGAGCAGGCCATGGGCAAGCCCGCCTTCGCCTCCGACGTCTTCGCCCTGGGCCTGATCGCGGTGCAGATGTTCTCCGGACATCTGCCCGAGTGGCCCTACGAGTGGCCCCCCCCCGGCGGCGAGCTCCTCCGGCGCAACCTGCACGGCGACTTCATCGGCATGCTGCGCCGCGCGATCGAGGTCGACCACCGCAAGCGCTACCTCAGCGCGATCGAGATGCAGGCCGCCTTCGAGAGCCTGATGGGGAGGGACCGCCTCCTGCGGCCTCCCCCCCGGAAGCGGACCGCCCAGCCCGTCACCTCCAACCACCGCGGCTGGAAGAGCCTCCGCTTCCGGCAGTTCCGCGCCGAGTTCGGCAAGGTCCTGGAGCTCTCCGATACCTGCCGACGCTGCGAAGGCCCCGTGGGCGAGGCCATGCGGGTCTGTCCCTGGTGCGGACGCGACCGCTCGCGGATCCGGGGCGCCACGCGCCACCCGCAGCGCTGTCCTCGCTGCCACCGGGGGAGGAAGGCCGACTGGAGCTACTGCCCCCACTGCTACGGCGGCAAGTTCCGGCGCATCTCCACCCGGCGGTACAAGGACCGCTGGTACGGAGGGCGCTGCGAGTATCCCGACTGCTCCCGCCAGGTGCTGATGCCCTTCTCCCGCTACTGCCCCTGGTGTCGCCGCAAGGTGAGGCGTCCCTGGCGCCTGCCCGGTTCCCGGAAACGCTGCCCCCGCTGCGGCTGGGGGGTGGCCGCAGGCTTCTGGAGCTTCTGCCCGTGGTGCAGCAAGGA
>CAYXGP010000386.1:0-5523 GCA_964464515.1 uncultured Enterobacterales bacterium | reverse complement strand
GGCTGCTCTCCCGTATCATGGCGCGGTAGGTGGGGGGGAACAAGCGGCTGTACTTCTGGTTGAAGGTCCGGCTGCACCGGCACGACGACCGGCGGCACCGGCACGACGACGGGCGGGAGCTCGGGTACGACTGGCGGCACCACGGGCAGCACGACCGGAACAACGACCGGTACGACGGGGGGAACAACCGGCGGTACTTCTGGTGGAACGACCGGCGGCACCGGCACGACGACGGGCGGCACCGGCACGACGACGGGCGGCACCACAGGCAGCACGACGACGGGTGGTACCACAGGCGGCACAAGCGGCGGCACGTCTGGTGGTACTTCTGGTGGAACGACCGGCGGCAGCACGACCGGAGGCGACACCGCTGAGCCCTCCACTGTTACGGACGTGACCGAGGGCTTCACGCAGCTCTACCTGTTCGCGGGCACCATCTCCAGCCTCAACACCGACGGGATCAGCGCCAAGACGCTGTACTCGTCTCAGATGGCGCTGGTAGATGCGGCCGACTACACGTCCGACTGGCAGCTCGAGGTCACCGGGATCCAGTTGTACGTCGATCGGCTCTCGCCGGTGGTCTACGGCTGGCAGGAGACCGAGGTCGAGCCGAACGACTGCGACTCGGAAGGTGATCCGTCCGCCTGGCCAGAGTGCGCGCAGGCGCTCCCCGAGGCCAGCAGCATGGATGAGGTCGACCTCGACGCCGTCTCGGCGTTGATGGAGCTCGACTCCGCGCTGGACGGGAGCGGCTACGGCGCGTCGGTGGACGCCTTCTCGCTCACGGTGCCCGACACCCGCTCAGCGATGCTCACCGGCGCCTGGGCGGGCGGAGAGTCCATCAACCTCGACTGGTATCTGTACGACGACGGCGGCACAGCGCTGGCCGCGGGCTGGCAGATCTCGGACACCAACCCCGAGTCGTCCGATCTCTACAACGACTTCGGGGTCGTGTTCCAGCCGGGGCGGAGCTACTACGTCTTCGTGTATCCGTGGTTGGGTCCGGAGGGTGACCTGCCGTACACCCTCGAGTTCGAGTGGACAGCCGTTCCTTGAGGGGCGCGTCTTGAACGAGCGGCTCGCGCGAGCCATCGCGCTGCGACGCGCTGGAGATCTGGAGGGCGCTCGTCGCGAGATCGACGCGGCGCTGGCCGATGATCCCGAGCTCCCAGGGGCTCGTCAGCTCGCGGGGCTGCTGTCGCGGCTCAGCGAAGGCCGCGCGCAGCTCGCTGGGTTGATCGCCACGGAGACACCCACCGAGGTGGAGGCCTCGCTCGGCGCGCTGATCCAACGCCCGCGCGAGCCCGCCGCCTGGGCCGCGGTGGCGAACCGTCTCGCGCGCGATGGGCGCCTCGAGATGGCGGTGAGCGCGCTCAAGCGCGCGCTGACTCTGGGGGATGAGCCCGAGCATCGCTTTCAGCTCGCCATCCTTCAGCTCCGGACCAGCGAGTTCGAGGCGGCTGCGATCCACCTGGTTCGCCTCCACCGGCTGTGGCCGGAGCGCGCGGATGTGACCAACAACCTCGGCTGCGCCCTCGCCGCGCTGGGGAGGGTCGAGGACGCGCGCGTGGTGTTCGAGGCGTCTGCGCGCCTGCAGCCGGAGTCGGCCGCGGCCTGGACCAACCTCGCGGCGGCTCGCGTACGCTGCGGAGACGTGGAGCAGGGACTCGCCGCCGTCGAGGAGGCCGCCCGCCTGGAGCCGGAGAACGCCCAGCATCCGCTGATGCGGGCCGACATCCTCATCCAGACCCGGCGTCTGGATGATGCCCTGCAGGTGCTGCGGGAGATCCTCAGCAGGCATGGGCAGAGCGCGCGCGTCCTCCTGGCGCTGGGCACCATTCGCCACCTGGAGGGAAAACGCAACGAGGCGATCCAACTCTACAACGCCGTGGTGCGACTGGCTCCCAACGATCCTGGCGGCTGGCTGCAGATGGGCCTGCTGCTGATGGGGATGGGTGAGAAGGAGCGGAGCTTGCGTTGCACCCGCCGGGGGGTCGCATGTGACGAATCCAATCCCCACGGCCAGTACCTCCTCGCGAACGCGCTGCTCGGGAACGGGCAGTTCGAGCAGGCCGTTGTCCTGTATCAGCGGGTCGCGCGGAGCTGGCCGAGCTCGGCGCGACTCTTCAACAACCTGGGCTGCGCCCTGCACACGCTGGGTCGGCTGGCAGAGGCCGGAGAGGCGTTCAAGCGCGCGATGGCGCTGCGTCCGGACAATCACTCCATCTGCGTGAACTACGGCTCGGCGCTGCAGCAATTCGGGCAGATCCACGAGCGCGTGGAGATGATGGAGCGGGCGCGAGAGCTGGAGCCCGAGAACATCGACGGTCGCTTGCTGCTCGCGGGGGCCCTCCAGGACACCGGGCAGGTCCAGGGCGCGCAGAAGGTGATCGATGAGCTGATCGCGGAGTTCGGGCTCACGCCGAAGGTCGCCCTGGGCAAGGCGTCGCTCGATGAGAACACCGGGCGCTGGCAGGAGGCGATCGACACGATTCGCCCCCTGCTCGGCCTGAAGGACATGCCGATCATCGCGACGGTCATCTTCGCGCGCTGCTCCCGGCGGCTCGGTCGCCCCCTGGACGGCGTTCCGCATGTCGAGAGGGCGCTCCAGCATGTGGTCTCGGTGCCGGTGCGGTGTACCCTGAACTACGTCCTCGGTACCTGCTTCGACAAGGCCGGAGACCCGGCAGCGGCGATGGCGGCCTGGAAGGAGGCGAACGACGGTCGCGACGGGACGTTCGAGCCTGATGAGCTGCGCGAGCGGGTCCGTCAGCTCCGCTCGCTGTTCTCAGAGGGCTTCGAGACCCGCATCCCGCGGACCACCCGGCGGACCGGTCAGCCTGTGCTCATCGTCGGCATGCCGCGATCGGGGACCAGCCTCACGGAGCAGATCCTGGAGCGTCACCCCGGCATCTTCGCCGGCGGGGAGCTGACCGCCCTGGCCGACCATCGCCACGACTACCGGCGGGACTTCAAGGAGCAGTGGCCCGGGCTGCTGGCTGAGCTCTCGATCGCGCGGGTCGACGAGATGGCCGACACCTACCTCGCTGCCCTCCGGCCGGTGGAGGCGGCGCATGCCGCGGTTCGGGTCACCGACAAGATGCCCAACAACACCTTCCTGCTCGGGTTGGCAGCGATGCTGGTCCCCGACGCGCGGATCATCCACTGCGTGCGCGACCAGCTCGACACCTGCCTGTCTTGCTACAGCCAGAATTTCAACCTCGGGTACGCCTTCAGCTGCGATCAGGAGCACCTCGGTGTCTTCTATGCTCGCTATGAGCAGATCATGGCGCACTGGCGGCGGGTGCTTCCGATGCCGATACTGACCGTTCGATACGAAGACGTCGTCGCCGATCTTGAGGGACAGACGCGGCGCATGCTCGATTTCCTGGAGCTGCCGTTCGACCCGGCGTGTCTGCGGTTTCATGAGAGCGAGCGGGTGGTGATCACGGCGTCGCATCATCAGGTGCGGTCGCCGATCTACAAGACGAGCGTCGGGCGCTCGGAGCGTTATCGGGAGCATCTGCAGCCGCTCATCGAGGCATGCGAGGCCGAGCGGGCGCTGATCGCCGAAGAGGGGTAGGGGCCGCTCCTCGTGGACTCGTGGTGCCGAGTTTGCCGGTGTTTAGCCATATTCAGAGCCACTGAAAATATTCAGTGACTCCGATGTCGGCTGAATTCACCCGAGTTTCGCTCGAATCAGGTCTGATATAGTCATGTACCACTGGATGGAAAACACCTTTAAAGGTGGGCTATTCGATATTGTCAGAAAAATGTCAAGGGTGCGATTTGGTCTTTATCGTAGTCACTGCTTATTTTCTCACGAGCCCATGGCGGAGCGGGAACAGAATTGTCGAGGGCACCGGGGCTGCCCCGATGGCGGGCCTTGGAGGCCGATAGTATAATTTCAGATAAATGGACCGATATATCTATTAATGTTGGAGTCATCAAGATGATCTGGAAGACCGTCAGCTTCGCTTCGAGGGTTGTGCTCAGCCCGCTGGTGAGGCGGTGCATAGGTGGAGAGAACATCCCGAAAGGGACTGTCATATTCGCAGCGAATCATGCGTCCTACCTCGACCACTACATCGTTGGCGGCCACATCGGCTCGAAGCTGGGACGGGACATCCACTACCTGACGAAGAAGGAGCACTTCGACACCTTGATCCAAAGGACATGGCATCGGCACTTGCATACGATACCGATCGATCGGACGGCAGGGGCCGCAGGGCTGAGCGTCGCGATTCGGTATCTGAGAACCGGAAGGGACATCTTCATCTACCCGGAGGGCACGAGGACGTTGAACGGGAATATGGGAGCAGGGAAAACCGGTGTCTCCCGTCTGGCTCTGAACGCCAGGGTCCCAGTAGTGCCCGTCGGCATCACGAACACATTCGACATCCTGCCGAAGGGCAAGACGATACCTCGTCTCGGCATACAGGCAGAGCTGTTCATCGGCGCGCCGATTCGATTTGATGAGCACTACGAGAAAGACCAGACAAACGAGTTGCTGCGTGACATGACCTCCAGAATCATGAGCGAGATATCCATGCTCGTGCATCGAACGGAGTCGACTCCGCTCCGCGATCAACACTCCACGTGGCCGTCGAGCCAGCCTGCGAGCTGAGAGGGTGATTCGTATCGGCTGTTGATGTCCGCCCTCCCCCCCACGATATGGGTTCAGCCCTATCCCATTTCAATGGAGAGGCCCATCAGATGCCCGCTCCCATCGACTCCCCGACGCGCCGGAAGGAATGAGACGCCTTCGCTACTCATCATCGACAGCCGCTCGGTGAAGACAATGGAGGGGGGAACCGCCAGGGGATACGACGGAGGAAAGAAAATCAACGGACGCAAGATCCATATCGTCGTCGATATACTCCGTCTCCCCTGGTTTATCGTGGCACATGACGCCAATGTACAGGACCGGGACGGGTTGGACCTCGTCATCCCCGACAACGTTACCGAGCGCCTACCCCGATTGGAGAAGATCCTGGGCGATGCGGGCTACCAGGGTCAGTGCGAGCGTCGGACGCTCAAGCGTACGGGGGAGGTGCTGGAGATCGCGCGTCGTCGGGGAGACAACACGACGGGGGAGTGGGCGCCCGAGGACGGTCCAGCGCCAACGATTCAGGGAGGTTTCCAGGTCATGCGCTTCGCAGGAAGGTCAGACGCGCCGCAGGGCGTGAAGAGGAACCCAGCGCCGTCCTCATCGATAGCCAATCGGTCAAGACGACCGAAAAAGGGGGGACTGTGTCGGTTATGACGGCAACAAGAAGATCAAGGGCCGCGAACGACACATCCTCGTCGATATCCTCGGCCTGCCCTGGGTTATCTGGGTTCACCATGCGGGGAAGCAGGATCGAAGTGTGGCGCGTGAGGCCGCTCCTGGGAAAGAAGTCTCCCATGATCGGCGTGAGGGCGGCCCCGCGTGAGGGGCGAGTCCACTGGCTTGCGGCGCCTGCGCAGCCCGGCTTGCCGTCGTATCTGGCCCAAATCAAGAGACAGGGTTCGAGAGCGTCG
>CAYXGP010000385.1:0-5545 GCA_964464515.1 uncultured Enterobacterales bacterium | reverse complement strand
TCGTGGACTCGTGGTGCCGAGTTCGCCGGTGTTCAGCCATATTCAGAGCCACTGTAAAGAAAGCCTCCGAGCAGGCCCACCACTACGACATCTCATGTCATCTCGCTGAGCCAACGGAATCCTGAGGGCAGCCCCGCCTCAATGACATCCTATGTCATCTCGCTGAGCCAACGGAATCCTGAGGGTAGCCCCGCCACTACGACATCTCATGTCAACTCGCTGAGCCAACGGAACCCTGAGGGCAGCCCCGCCACTACGACAATCTTATGTCAACTCGCTGCGCGAGTTGACATAATATTCCTTATCGGAAGTCCGTATCCCTTGGCGCCCGAGCCGCTTACGGCCCCCGCATGCTCCTCCTCCTCGCCGCCTGTGCCTTCGAAGACGTCGGCTTCGTGACCGCAGCCCCGACGCTCGATGTCACCCCCGACGGCATCGAATTCGGTGACGTTCGGGTCGACACCACGACGCTCCGGGAGCTGAACGCGACGAACCCGGGTCCGCTGCCGCTGCTGGTCACGGCGCGGGTCTGGGGCGACGGCTTCGAGCTGTCGGAGCTGACCTGGGCGCTCGAAGACGGCGCCTCTGAGGTGGTCGTCGTCACCACCACGCCGCCGCACACCGGCGAGATTCCCGGGGGCGTGATCTTCGAAGCGGACGAGATCACCGTTCACATTCCGCTGAGCGTGATCGGTTCGGCGCCGAGCGACACCGGGCTCCGCTGAGCCTGCTCTGATCTTCTGCCGGTGCGGCGGATCAGCCGGTGTGGCCGAACGCCCCCGAGCGCCGAGCGTCTCCGCCGCCCTCAAAGCCCGTCCCGCCGGCGCTCGCCATGTGGAGCCCGCCGAAGAACATGTTCGGCCCGTCGAACCGCTTCATCCCGGGGTACGACGCCGCCACCGCCTCCATCGTCCCGGGCGGACGGCCGTCGGCCTCGACGTGCAGCGTCTCCCACTCGTAGTGGGCGCGCGCCGCCGAGACCGCGCGCTCTGGGGGCATGCCGTGGTCGGTCAGGTAGACGATCCCGTGGAGCACCGCCGAGCGGATGCGGCTCGAGCCGCCCGAGCCCATCGCGAAGACCCGATCTCCCAGCGCCGCCACCACCGGGCAGCACATCGTCATCAGGCGCGAACCGGGCGCGATGAACGTGCCCGGCGGGTTCACGTCCGCCTCGCCGAGGAAGTTGTTGAGCCGCACGCCCGTGCCGGGGACCATCACCCCGGCGGTCTCGCCGAGCGACTGCGTGATCCCCACCGCGTTGCCGTCGCCGTCGACCACCGAGATGTGCGTGGTGTGCCCCGTGCTGGGGCCGATCGGCGCCATCGGGTCCGGGCGGCCGGCGCGTGCGGGCTGTGTGTGGCTGTCTGCCGTCTCGTGGGGGGCCAGCGCCGCGAGGAACCCGCGGGCGAAGCCGGGCTCCAGGAGATCCGCCAGGAAGCGCCCTCCCCTCACCCGCTCGGTCCGCTCCATGGCGTGCGTGATGAACCGCACCTGCGCAGCGCTGAGCGGCGCGGGCATCGGACCGCGATCCTCCAGGATGCGCAGCGTGTGCAGCAGCAGCAGCCCCGCGACGCTGGGCAGGCCTGGCACCCACACCCTCGCGTCGTGGTAGTGGTAGCGGATCGCTTCGCGGAACCGCGGGCGGTAGGCCGCGAGATCCGCGACGGTGAGGTTGGAGTTGCCCTCCAGCGCCTCGACCAGCGCCCGTCCGACGTCACCAGTGGACAGCAGGGAGGGGCCCTCCGCGGCATAGCGCAGGAGGGTCTCGCCGAGCTGCGGAGAGCGGAAGGTGTCACCCTGGACGAGCGGTCGGCCCTGGCGTCCGAACAGGGACGCCGCCTCGGGATCGAGCTGCTGGATCGGCCACAGCAGGCGACCGACGCGCTCGAACCCCGCGTTGACGGGGACGCCGGTGCGCGCCGCGCTGGCCGCGGGCGCCGCGAGCTCCTCCAGGGGAAGGCGCGCGTGGGCTGCGTGGAGCGCCCACAGCCCCGCCGGCAGGCCGGGAACGGCGACCGACGCGCGCCCCACGTGGAATTCCTGCGTGGTCGGCCCGAAGTCGAGCTCGATCGTGCGCATCGGATGAGGCGGCGCGTGGGGGGCGTCCCGCCCGGGCATGTCGGCGAACATGTCGCAGACCTGCGTGCGCCCGTTCATCCGCACCATCGCCAGCCCGCCGCCGCCGAGGCCGCACAGCAGCGGCTCGGCGACGCAGGCCATCAGCACCGCGGCGATCGCCGCATCCACAGCGTTTCCGCCTGCTCGCAGGGCCGTGAGCCCGGCCTCCACGGTGAGCGAACTGCCCGCCGCGATCGCACCCCGGTTCGGTTTCAAACGGAGCCTCCCGTGACAAATCGACCCTGTACATATTTCTCGTGGAACCGGCGCAGGAGGGTGTTCGCCTCGGGGCTGGGCACGTGTCCGGCGAGCGCCCGCTCGATCTCCTGGGGCGAGAGCGCGCCAGCGTAGCGCTCGAGGTACCGCTGGAACCTCCAGGAGGTGTCCTCGCCGGTCATCTCTGGATGGAACTGCGTGGCGTAGACCGGCCGGTCAGGTAGCCGAAACGCCTGGAACGGCACGCGCTCGCTGGCCGCCAGGCTCTCAACACCCCCGGGCAACCGCGTGGCGCGATCGTGGTGGCCCAGCTGCACCGCAAACGTCTGCGGGAGCGCGCCGAACAGCGGATCGCTCGCGCCGGCGCCGGTCAGGGCCACCGGGAGGGTCCCGATCTCTGCGTTGTCGCGATCGGTGATCACCTCTCCTCCCAGCCCCACGACGAGCGCCTGGAAGCCGAAGCACGAGGCGAACATCGGCGGCCCCGCCTCCGCTAGCGCCGCCAGGCCGTCGATGCAGCGACGCACATGTGCGTCGGCGTCGAGCACCGAGAAGTCTCCAGATCCGCCGACCAGCACCGCGTCGGTCCCCTCGGCGGACGCCAGTCGGACGTCGTCCGTGAAGATGTTGAGCGGCTCGATGCACGCCAACGGAACCTGCAAGCGCAGCGCGAAACACCGACGCTCGTGGGCGCAGGCCGGGTCGTCCTCGAAGCGGGCCTGGATCAGCAGGAAGCGGGGCGAACGAGCGGCCAGGGGAACCCCCTCCATGACAAAGACGGGCAGGTTGAACGGCACTCCACGGGTGGAGGTGCCGCCGATCCTAAACGATCAGAAACCAGCCGGCACCCGCGCGTGCACCGGCCCCATCAGGCGCGCCTGGCAGGCCAGTCGATCTCCCCGAGAGCTCGCGTGGTGCCCGAGGACCATCTGCTCGTTGCCCTGCGGACGCGTGAGGTTCTGCGCGCCCTCGATGATCTCCACCCGGCAGGTCCCGCAGGAGCAGCCGCCCCCGCAGAAATGATCGAGATCGACGCCCAGCGCTGTGGCGGCTGCGAGCAGCGTGCTCGCGCCCGGAACGACGCCGTCGCGCTCCCCGCCGTCCGCCAGCGAGAACCGCACCGCAGCTTCCCTCGGCGCTTCCTTCGGCGTCGCGCGACCTCTCAGACGTCGGAGTACGCGACCCACGCGGCGGGTCAATGACACCGAACCTCCCCCGGCGGTCGCTCCGCCACACCCAGGATACCCCGCGCGGAGATTGCGCGGCGGCCATGGGGGATCTACTGTTCGATCGTGCATCGCCCACCGCCCGTCGCGCCCCGAGCCAGCCTGCGCCGCCCCGCGGCGTTCGTGGCGCTCTCGCTCGCGCTTCATCTGCTGCTGCTCCTCCTCTTCGGACCGCTGTGGCCGGGGCTCACCGCCACGCAGCAGACCGCTTCTCCAGTGCCGGTGCGGCTCGTGGTGGAGATGCCCGAGGAGACACCGGAAGAGGAGGAGCTGCCGGAGCCCGATCTCTCCGGCCAGCTCGTCGACGTGCCACAACCCGATGAGGAGGAGCGTCCCGACGACTCCGAGTACCTCGCGGAGCACGATCGCGTGGTGGAGGAGGAGACCCGCACCGAGGAGTTCCGCATCAACCCCGAGGTGCTGGCGGAGCAGTTCACCGAGGAGGACTCCCTGCAATTCGAGGATCTCATCGATCTGAACATCGACGAGGCCTCTACTGGCGCCACCCCCGGCAACGATCGCTTCGACCCCAGCCGCGACGGCCGCCTGGCCGCCCTCCCCTCCCCCTTCACGCTCACCAACAAGGATGGCCTGCAGCGGCCGGTGCCCTCGGCGGCGTCCCAGCAGGATCTGGCCGGCGCCCCGAACAACGATCTGCTCGAAGAGGAGCTGGGCACGTCGGTCAACCTCAACACCCGCGAGCTGCTCGGCGCCACCTACCTCAACCGGATCCGGCGCCTGGTGAACTTCTACTGGGAGCAGAACATCCGAAACCTCAGCTCCGTTCAGCTCGTGCGGACCAGCTACACCACCCGCGTACACCCCGTGCTCGACGCCAACGGCGCGCTGGAGTCGATCACGGTGGCCGTCGAGAGCGGCAACGGCGCGCTGGACAACGCGGTGCTGCAGGCGTTCCGCATCGCCGGGCCCTTCCCGAACCCGCCGGAGCAGCTCATCGAGAAGGACGGGCGCGTGTACCTGGGTGACATGGGCTTCACCGTCCGGGTCGGGCTGTCGCGCGCGCCCTACAAGGGCGTCGATCCACGCCAGGGCGTGCAGTTCCCCGGGCTGCTCAAGTCTCCGCGCTGACCGTCTTCCGCGCGGACTCAGGTGCTCACGTCGGTGATTGAGCGCTGGAGCTCCGCAGCCAGGATCGCCGACTGACGATCGTTCGGATCGAGCATCGCCGCGCGCTGAAAACACGACGCCGCCTCGGCGACGAGCGCGCGCCAGGTCTCAGGGTTGCCCATCAGCGCCAGATCGTCGTCGGCGCGGCGGCGCAGAGCCTCCCCCAGCGTGCTCCACGCCAACCCCCGCATCACCTCGGAGGGGATGTCCTGGTTCCACTGGCCCCCCGCGTCGAGCAGGCGCGCGGCTTCGCGGGCATGCAGCTCGGCTTCCGCCAGCTCATCGGTCTCGAGGTGGATGTGGGCCAGCTCCAGATGCGGCTCTGGCAGGCGCGGCTCGATTCGGAGCACCTCGCGGAGCACCTCCGCCGCCCCGGGGGCGTCTCCTGCGCGGCGCAGCTCCAGCGCCCGGAGGAAGCGTAGGTCGAGGCCCTCAAGGTGCCGTTCGGGATCTTGCGTGAAGTCGGACATGCGGGCGCTCTAATCGCCTGGTACCCGAGAACAAGGCTCGCTTCAGCCCCCCTCGGCCGCCGCGCGCACGGGCACCTCCGTGAAACACACGCGGAACTCCGAGCCCGCGGGACTCGTCTGAATCTCCAGACGCGCGCCGATCTCGCGGAGGAGCTTGCGGGTGATGGCGAGCCCCAGGCCGGTCCCCTCCCCCACCGACTTGGTGCTGAAGAACGGCTCGAACATCCGCGCCTGGACCTCGCGCTCGATGCCCGGCCCGTCGTCGCGCACGGTGAGGTGGGGGCCGTCCACCTGCACGATCACCTGGCTGCGCGCCGCGTCGAGCCCGTTGGCGATGAGGTTCGTGACGATCTGTTGGGTCGAGACGGGATCGCCGAACACCGGACG
>CAYXGP010000384.1:0-5550 GCA_964464515.1 uncultured Enterobacterales bacterium | reverse complement strand
GGGGTACCGCCTAATTTGGTGGGCCGGCGCGGCGTGACTTTGTCCCCCGGACGCCCGGTGGGGGGGGGTGGGGGGGCGCTGGCCCGCGCCGCGTGGACCTACGCGCTGCGGAAGCCCCGCTCCACCCTGACGATCGTCGCACGCAGCCTCGCGGACGGACCTGGCCTGCCGGTGTGCGCCATCCTCCTCGACCTTCCCGACGGCGCTCGGATCATCCACGCCGCAGAGACCCTGCATCGGAAGACCGATCTGAAAGCCTGGCGCCGCGCCGTCGGCCCCCGCGCGGTCGATCTGCTGCTCCTGGGCGTGGAGCCCGGCGAGGAGCGCGCTGCGCTGACGGCCGCGCGGGCGATCGAGGCCAGAGACATCCTCTGCTTCTCTCCGCACGCGAACACGCGAGCGCACCTGGGCGTGGCAGAGCACCAGCGGGTGGACTGGAGCGTGCTCGCGGCCGCTGGCGTCCAACGCGCGTGCCCCGGTCTGCCCCGGAGCGTCCGGCCTGGTGATGCGCGCCGAAGCCGACCGTGATCCTCGCCGTCACCGGCGGGACGGGCTTCGTCGGGCGGGAGGTGCTCGGCGTCCTCCGCTCACTCGGGCTCGAGTTCCGCGCCCTGGTCCGCCCCGGCAGGCGCCCCCCTTCCAGCGAGGGGATCTCCTGGGTGACCGGCTCCCTGGAAGATCCGCGCTCCCTGAAGCGCCTCTGCGCCGGGGCCGACGCCGTGATCCACCTGGCCGCCGCCATGGGCTCCTGCGACGCCTCCACGCTGACGCGCGTGAACCGAGAGGGCACCCGGCGGCTGCTCGCGGCGGCCACCGCGGCGGGGGCACGGCGGCTCGTGCTGGTGAGCAGCATCGCCGCGCGCCGGCTTCCGGGCGGTCCGTATGGTGAGAGCAAGCGCGCCGCGGAGGCGCTGGTGCGTCGATGCGCGATGGAGTGGGTGATCGTCCGCCCGCCCCTGGTCTACGGACCCGACAGCCAGGTCCAGCGGACCCTGGGCGCGCTCTCGCGCTGGCCCGTCATTCCGGTGATCGGGGGACGGGCGCCGCTGTACCCGGTGCACGTCACCGACGTCGCCCGCGCCTGCGTGGAGGCGGCCCGCCGCGACGGGCTCTCGGGAGAGGTCTTCGACCTGGCCGGCCCTGACGCCGTGTCCATGGCCGGCTTCTCGCGGCGGGCGCTGCAGGCGATGGATCACTCCGGGCGGCTCCTCCCGATCCCTCCGGGAGTCGCGCGGAGAGCGGCGGCGGTGATGGAGCGACTTGGGATCCCTGCGCCGCTCACCCGGGAGGGCGTCGATGGCGTCGTCGCGGGGACTCCCGTGGACCCCGGACCGGCGCGACGGCGGCTCGGCTTCGCGCCGGTCGGGTTGGCCGAGGGGCTTCGGGCCGGGGCCGCTGGAGAGCGCTGATGGCCGCCGAGCCACACCGCGCACCTCGCCCTTCCTGCTTCACCTGCTGAACGGCCACCCGATGGCTGCGCACGCGGTAACCTACATAGCGCGCGTTGACGTCGAGACGCTCAGCGAGCCCGGCAGGGTCCGCAGCTCCGGTCCAGTGACGAGAGCATCCAGCTGTTGTAGAAGGATCCGTACCGCAGACAGCGCGCGTCCGAGTCGTCGAAGCGGAGCGGGAACGACGCCAGCGCTCGCCCGTCAGCACCGCGCACCGAGAGCATCGGAGTCCCGTCGATCCCGGAGACGACTGCGCCAGTCTCTGCGTCGATCGTGGCCGCCGCCTCGCCGTCGAGCGACACGGTCACCGGTCCGCTGAGCGAAGCCGTGATCGCAGCCGCGGCCTCGTCCTCGCGCCCGATCGTGCTGGCCCCCTTTCCGGGCGTCGATCCGAGCTTGATGGGGGCGATGCAGAGCAGCCCCCCCTCGACCACCCGCTCAGTCGGCGAGATCAGCGCCGGTGCCGCTCGCTCGGCTGGAGACACTGCCGCTGGAGACACTGCCGCTGGAGACACTGCCGCTGGAGACACTGCCGCTGGAGACACTGCCGGCTGGGGTTGGGGGTCCTGCTCCGCTTCGGCGCGCAGCGGCGGCTGTCCTGGCAGCAGGTCGCAGGCCGCAAACAGGAGGAGGGTGGGTGCGGCGTTCATCGACGTCTCCTGGCGGGTGCAGTGCTACGGTACGGAATGACGACCCGCGATCCCTGGCTTCAGATATCCGTCCCCGCGCCGGGATCACCAGGCGCGGTTCGGGCGCTGTTCGGCGTGGTGGTGGAGGCGCTCGGGCACCCATCGGCGCCCTGGAGCTGCGCGGAGGCGACGCGAACCGACGCCGAGCTCCGAGAGGCCACGCGCGTCGGCGACGAGGTGAAGCACGTCGGCAGGTACACGCGACCGGCGGCGGAGCTGGCCGAGGCGGTGACGTCTCTGGGAAATCCACGCGACCGGTACAGCCACACCATCCGATGGACGCTGCGCTGCGAAGGGCGCGAGGTGGCGCATGCAGACGGCTCGCTCCCCGTGGGCCCGCTGCTGGTCCGCTGTCGCATCTCGCCGGAGGGGCTGGAGCAGATCCGAGGTCGCCTCGGGATCAACGGGACAGCGGCAGACGCGTTCGCCAACGCCACCGCGGTGCGGGACAGCCACCGCGAGATCGCCCGGCGGTGGGTCGCGGAGGCGCCTGCGATCGAGAACACCTGGTTTGCGGAGGCGCTCGCGGAGCTGGCAGCGACGCTCGGCGATGACGCGGCTGAGACGGTGGTCCGAGCGCCGTGGGACCTCCGGGCGTGGGAGGCGCTGGCGCAGTCCCCCCCCGCGGGCTGGTCGAAGGACGCCACCCGGCAGAGCCTCGCCCATTTGATGCCCGACCTTCCCATGAAGGGACCGCCGCGGTCGGGTGACTGGCGACGCTGGAGCGACGGCGGCGGGATGTTCCCGGATCGAGCGCTCGCGGCAGCGATCGCTGGTGTCGACACGATGGGGTTCCGGCCGCAGCGCGAGGGACCGAGGGGTGCCATCCTGTCGACCTGGGCGCGAGGCGTACAGAGCGGCGCCGTCCTCTCACCTGTGGCGCGCTGGTACCTGCCGGGGCGCGCGACGAGCTGGACATGGATCTGGGGTCCCGAGTCCGACGACCTGCTCCTCCTCGCGATTCGGGATCGCGCCGAGACGGTGGATTCCAGTCGCTGGCAGGCGGTCGCCCACCGGGTGCAGGGACAGGCGACGTTCCGGGCCCAGGTTCGCGCGGCGCTGCGAGAGGTCTGCGGAGGGCGCTGGCGTCCCTGCACAGACGGCGCGATCCTGCGCAAGCCCGCTCGGCGGGTCCAGCCGCCTCTACCGCGCTGCGGGGACTGCAGCAGGGAGATGACGATCACCGACGTGACCATCGAACGCTGCGGGGTGACGGTGCCGAACCCGATCGATCTGCGGGACGAAAGAGTCGTGACGCTCGAGTGCCTTGGGTGCGGCGCTGTGCGGGTCATCCGACACGACGCGTGAGCCATCACGACCCGGTCAGATCGAACAGCGCATCGGCGAGCTGAGCGTCGGGGAGCGTCTCCAGCGCGAAGCCGACCACGACCACCCGGTCGTCCCAGGCGACGGCAGCCGCGCCGCCGGTCTCGTAGGTCCAGATCGTCTCGTCGCCCGACCACACGTCCGGGTAGTCTTCCGGGTAGATCACGCCGAACGTGTAGCCCCCCGCTGAGTCGGTCCCGGCGTCGTCGGCGACGTAGTCCGCATGCAGCACATCCGAGATCCAGCCGGTGTCCCCCGCGAAGCCGAGCTCCGATCCGCTGATGATCAGTCGCCCGCCGGACGCGACGTGGTCCTCGATCGCAGTCATCTCTGCCTCCGTGAGCGGGGTGTCCGCCGTAGACTCATCACCGAGCAGCCAGAGCACGTTCGAGTAGTCCGCCAGATCGACCCGCCCCTCGATGATGGCCTCGTTCGAGGCGCCAGAAGCCCCGGCGCCGATTGCGGCCCCGATCCGCGCCCCGAAGTCGTGGGTGAACGCCGCGTAGCTCCCGCCGAGCACGCGATCGAACCCATCGACCACCAGCCAGTCGGCGCCGCTCCCGGGGTAGGCATCCGAGGGGGCGCCCTCGCCCCAGGCGTCGCTGACCGCGCTCACCCGGACCTGGGCGAGCGCTGAGATCTCGATCCGGGTGTCGGCGGTGGTCGCCAGCGTGGTCCAGGTCTCTCCGTCAGCGGACCCCTGCACCGCCCACTCCGTCTCTGCGCCATCCGGTCGCCAGGTGACCGTGGCCGTCTCACCATCGGAGGTGACGGCCATGAGCTCCGGGGGCGCCAGGGGCGAGCGCCGCAGCCCGCTGTGAGTCAGCAGTCGGGCTGCGTTGCGTTCGCTGTAGACGTGCCCGCTGTGGCCGTCGTCGGTGCGGGCGATGGTCAGCGTATCAGCGGCCAGGGCGGCGTCGTCCAGCTCATCACCGACGGGCAGGCCCGCCGCAGAGAGGGCGCGGGCGAGGGACTGGTTGTTGGACGAGGTCCCGCCGGAGTCGGTGTAGATCGAGCGCAGCAGGCCGCCGCCCAGGGCGTAGGACTCGTAGGTCGAAGACTGCCCATAGAGCGCGTCTAGCAAGTGAACCGCCGAGACGCCCAGGCCGCCGTGCGTCAGGATCCAGGCCGCACACAGGTACCCGCCCGAGTGGGCGCTCACGACCTGCTCGCCCAGCGCGGGGCGTTCGATGAGGCCGTCGCGGTAGAGCGTCGAGACGGCGTCGCGCACCAACGCAGCGTGACCGCCGGCCTCGTCGAGTCGGCCGAAGTTGCCGTCGGATGCGTCCACAGGCCCCTGGGGAATGACGAGCGCCGCGTCGCGGCCCGAGAGGGCATGCTGCTCCACGAGGTACTGCGCGGCCACCGTCTCGGTGAGCACGGCGCCGTGACCGTGGATGTGGGTGACCACGCCGAGGTCTCCCTGATCGGTCAGGTGGTGGGGCAGGAACACCAGCACCGAGCTGTCGGTGTAGCTACCCGAGCTGTGCGGAAACGGCGCCGACGGCAGCTCGACCACCGCGCGCAGGCCGTAGTCGTCCTCGGTCCAATCAACCACAGAGAGCCCCTGATCGCCGACCACCGCCGCCAGATCGATCGTCTCCGACCAGTCATCGACCGACAGCCGGGCGGCGCCCGTCGCGATGATCGGCGCATCGACCGCGCCGGTGTAGGACACGGTCAGGGCGCGGGTCTCACCAGCACTCAGCGCGCCGTCGTCGCCCACGAGCGAAAACGAGCCGTCGACGGTCCAGGTCAAGCCGCCCTCCGAGGGCGCGCCGCCGATCTCCTCTACGCCGAGCTCCCCGCTGGGGACCGGCTCTCCGACCGTGACGAAGGGCAGGGCCACGTGGGTGCCCACCCGGACGGACAGGGACGGCGGGGTTGTATCTTCACCCGTGTCGGTCGTCGTCTCTGCACCCGTACTGCCCGAGGGCTGCTCAGGCGCAGCGGTCACCACCGGGCGATCGGGTTCACCCGGTTTGCAGGCCAGAAGGGTCCACAGCACCACGAGCATGGCACCTCCCGAGGGGCCTTGACCATCGTTCCGCCCATGATGGTCACGAAGCCCGCCTCATCGCGGC
>CAYXGP010000383.1:0-5565 GCA_964464515.1 uncultured Enterobacterales bacterium | reverse complement strand
GCAGCGCGCAGCAGGCGGAGATGATGACCCCGTCAATATCTCCGCCGAGGGCCACGCGCAGAGCGCGCGGCTTGAGTGTCGGTGAGCGATGTTCCTGTTGTGGAGCAGTCGTGGGCCGCGGTTCGCGGAGCCGTGAGCGAAGCGGCCCGACCGTGAAACCGTGGCCCCTCCAGAGCGGCTCCGTTGACCGTGAAGCCGTGCTGGCGATTGACGGAGCCGGCGGGTGACCGCGTTCCACGAGACCGCGTTCCACGAGACCACACAGGCCCGTGACTGTAGACGCAGCCACAGAACCGACGCGTGGAATTCTCCTGATCCGCAGCGGGTAGTCGCGGCTACCGCCCGATGGCCTTCAGCCGCTTGCTCAGCCGCTTGCGCTCCTCGCGCAGGTTGCCGGCTGACGCCGCGTCGATCGCGGCCTGCGCGTACTGACGGGCCTTCGAGTTGTCGCCGCTGGCCTCCGCGAGGCCGCTGAGCTGCTCGTTGGCGCCGGCGACCTTCCGCCAGTCCTTGGCGGCGGTGGAGGGCCCCAGGCTCGCCACCCAGACCTCCTCGGCCTGCGCGGTCTCGCCGATCTCCTTGAGCGCGGCGCCCATGTTGAACAGCAGCTCCTTCTGGAGGTTCGCGTCGGTGGCGTCGGCGCAGCCGCGGGCCTGCCGGAACAGCCCCACCGCCTCGGTGGCGCGGCGGAGCTGCAGGTTGAGCAGCGCCACGTTGTACAGGTCCCACGCCTCCAGGCGCTTGAAGCCGAGCTGACGGGTCAGCTCCAGGGTGCGGTTGGCGTGCTTCAGCGCGGCCTCGAAGTTCTTGAGCGCAGCCTGAGACTGGCTGAGCATCGCCGACGCGGTGCGCTCGGCGCCCGGGTTGCGCAGCGATAGGGCGATCTGCCCGACCTGCCGCAGCACGTCCGCGCACTTGCCGAACTCGCGGCTGAGCAGGAGCGCCTGACCCAGCGCCAGCCCCGCCTCCAGCGCCACCTGGGCCACGCCGGCCTTCCCGGCGATCTCGTTGGCCTGGCGGAACTGCTCGGCGGCCTCCGCGTACTTGCGGGTGCCCATCAGTACCTTCCCGCGGATGAGCGCGCAGTGGGCCTGGATGGGCGGCAGCGGCGAGACCTCGGCGGCCTGGCGGGCCTGGTCGAGGGCGGCGTTGGGGTTGCCGTCGGCCAGCTCGATGCGGGCCAGATGCACCCGCAGCTCGCCCTGCTTGAACTTGTCGCCGATGGCCTGGAAGATCTTCAGGGCGTCCGCGGCGCGGTCGCGCGAGCGGTAGAGGTCCTGCCGTCGGTGATCGAGGCGACTGCCTGCGAAGAGCAGCCAGCCCTGCAGACGCCGGTCCTCTTTCTCGGTGGCCCAGGCCATCGCGCGGTTCCACAGGGCCTCGGTCTGCTCCAGGTTGCCGCTGCCAACCATGCGGTCGATGAGGTGCATGAACACCGTGCGCAGCATGTCGTCCGGCCAGCCGTGCTCATCGAAGTACGACAGCAGATCGTGGGCCATCGCCCACACCTGCGGCTGGTCCGCGCCCAGCGCGAGGCTGCGGATGACGTTCGCGCGCTCAGCGACCCCGTGGCGGGCGTAGATGCGCAGCGTCTTGATCAGGAAGGGGTAGCCGCGCATGGCGAGGAAGCGCTCCATGAACGCGCCCACGTTGCGGGCCACCCGGAGGTCTTCTTCGGTGGAGTGACGCGCCAGGACGCTCTCGCGCAGCAGCGCGGTGTTGAACTGGTAGATCCAGCTCTGCAGCGGCTTGGAGAACTGCAGCTCCTTGTAGATGTGCTCTGTGGCGTCGAGCAGGTCGTCGACGCTCTCGCGATCGAAGCCGCCCAGGTCCGCCAGCAGGCCGCTGGGGAACGACAGCCCGATCACCGCCGCCAGGTACGCCAGCCGCTCTGCGTCGTCTGCTCCGGCCCGCTTCCGGCCGCCCGCGGGGGCGTCTCCATCCTCCTCCAGCTCGTCCTCATCCGGGGAGGGGTCGCAGACGGCGCTCAGCTCCAGGGTGGAGAGATCTTCGCCCAGGCGGTCGTTGCTCTCCAGCCAGTCCACCAGCTCGGCGACGTAGCCGGGGCGCCCGCCGGCGATCCGGGTGAGCTGTGTTGCGTCGCACGAGACCTCGCGGCTGCCCAGGTAGCGGTTGATCTCCTCCTCTCCCCACGATGCCAGCTCGTGGACGATCAGGTCTTCCTTGCGGCGCTCCAGCAGGTCCAGCAGCGGGTTGGAGAACCAGGTCCGCGCGGTCTCGTCCAGGGGCTCGCTGCTCATGAGCATCAGCAGGCAGGTGCCCTCGGCGCGCATCTCGTCCAGCAGCGCCTCCAGCATGGCGACGAGCGCCAGCGACTGCACGTGGTGGATGTTCTGCAGCGCCAGCACCACCGGGAACTTGCGGGCGATGCCGGTGGCGATCTCGACCAGCCCGACCAGCGGGTTGTCGCGCGGCACGATCACCTGGAATTTGTCCTCGCCGGGCTTCGGGGCGCCCTTCTTGAGGCCGTCGATGAACGCCTGATACCAACCCTGCACGCGCCGCGGCTGGTTGGGGATCTGCGAGTTGAGGGCCATCTCCACCTTGCCGCGGAGCATCGGCGAGCGGTGCAGGCCCTGGTACAGCCCGGCGTAGATACGCAGGAGGCTCTGGAGCCCGTCCTCCTCGTCGGCCAGCGACACCCGCCAGACGAGGACATCGTCCTCTTCGGCGATGGCGCGGCGGCAGAGCTCGCCGACCATCGCTCGCTTGCCTCCTCCGAGGGGCGCGGTGAGCAGGACGCTGCGAGCGTCGCCGTCGCGGGCGGCGCTCCAGTGCGTCATCAGGGAGTCGATGTCAGCGTCGCGTGCGATATAGAGATCGGCCATGGTCCAGGCCTCCAGGGCAACGTGGGAGGGCGTCCGGGGCGCGCTCGGCCAACGACACGGGGGAGCAGCCGCGGACAACGGGGACCGTATATAAGGGAGTGGCGGTTCCTACGCCCCCGCAAAACGCTACTGTAAATTCCACGGTCTTCCGAGAGGTCGAGATGCCCCGCCCGCTGACCCTGTGTTTGCTCTGCGGTCTCGTGTCAGCATGTGGCGGCACCGAGGAGGCCGCCCCGGACAACGAGTACGACGTCGTGATCACCGGAGTCGACACCAACTGCACGAGCAGCCAGGAGGGCTATCAGGAGAAATTCCGGTACCAGCTCTACTTCCCGTCCGGATCAGACGCGGAGCTGCACGTCGGCGGGGAGTTCTTCGCGCTGGGCTACCGGTCGGGGTGCCAGATCTCCTACCAGAGCTCGGTGTGGCTCGACGAGCGCGACGAGGGCTGGATCCGCTGGCAGCTCACGGGCAGCGCGGAGTACCAGGGGGCCACCGGCGGCTGCGATCTCCCGGAGGGGCTGGACTGGAGCGGCACCGAGCAGATCGAGGTGACCGACTCCGAGAACCCGAACGTGCCCGAGGGATGCGTCTACAACCTCGCCGTCGAGGGGGTGTATGTGGGCGGCGGAGCCTGAAACGCAGTGAACCCCTCCCCGAAGGCCTCGTTTCCGACGACACAGCCCCCGAAGATCCTGTTCGAGCGGGCGCTGAACCGCACCCGACAGGTCGTCCGCGGCAAGGACGCCGTGGTGGAGCTGGCGCTGGTGGCGATCATCGCCGGCGGTCACGTGCTGGTCGAGGACGTGCCGGGCGTGGGCAAGACGACGCTGGCGAGCACGCTGGCGATAGCCATCGGCGGGTCGTTCTCCCGCATCCAGTTCACGTCGGATCTGCTCCCGGGTGACATCACCGGCGTAAACTTCCTCGACGCCGAGCGCTCCGACTTCCGGTTCCGCAAGGGGCCCGTCTTCGCCAACGTGGTGCTCGCGGACGAGATCAACCGGGCCAGTCCCAAGACGCAGTCCGCGCTGCTGGAGGCCATGGGCGAGCAGCAGGTGACGGTCGACGGCACCGGTCACCCCCTGCCGGCGCCGTTCGTGGTGCTGGCTACCCAGAATCCCCACGACTTCCACGGCACGTTTCCCCTGCCCGAGAGCCAGCTCGATCGCTTCCTGATCCGCCTGTCGATGGGCTACCCCGACCGCGAGAGCGAGCGGGAGATCCTGCGCGCGGGCGGTCCGCGGCGCCTGCATCCCGAGCCCGCGCTAACGCTGAACCAGACCCGCAGCCTGGTGCGCGCGGTGGACGACGTGGCGGTGAGCGAGGCGATGGAGGATGTGATCCTCGATCTGGTCCGGCGCACGCGCGCCGACGCCAGGCTGCGTCGCGGGGCGTCAACGCGGGGCACCGAGGCGCTGTACCGGGCCTGTCGCGCGCATGCCCTGGTGCGGGGGCGCGACCACGTCATCCCCGAGGACGCCGCGCGGCTGGCCGTGCCGGTGCTGGCGCATCGGGTCGGGGCCCGTCAGGCGTCCGGCACCGCCCGCGCGGCGGCCGAGCAGGCGGTGGGGGAGATCTGCGATGAGCTGATGGCGTCGCTGGGCGCAGCCGTGTGATCCGATTGACGCCGACCGGCGGGGTGGCGCTCGTGCTCCTCTCGGGGCTGGGAGCGGCCGCGCTGCGCCTCGGCGACAACCTGCTCGTCCTCGGATTCTCGGGACTCCTCGCGCTGATCGCCGTCGATCTGGTCCGGGGGGCCGAGAACGTCCGCGGCCTCACGGTCGCGCGCCTCCTGCCCTCCGAGCTGGTGGCGGGGGTGCGCGCGCGGGGCGCGTTCGGCGTCACGCGGGAGCGCGGACGAAGCTACGCGCTGGATCTGGTCGACGGCGGCGACGCGGGCACGGTCGCCCGAGCCCACGTCTCTGCGGTCTCCGGAGAGATCCGGGTGCCCGCGGACTGGCGCCTGCCCTCCCGCGGCATGGCCCGCCTGCGGGAGATCCGTATCTCCAGTGTCTACCCATTCGGCCTGTTCCATTGGACGGTCCACGTCCCGAGTCCCGCGCAGGTTGTCGTCTTTCCTTTGGGTCGTTCGGGCGGGCTCGGCGCGCGGCGGGGGAGCGCCGGTGCAGGACAGGCGGCGTCTCGGGATGCGGGAAACGACGGCGACTTCGAGGGCCTCCGGGCGTACCAGCCCGGGCACTCGGTGCGGGACATCCACTGGCCGTCGAGCGCTCGGAGCGCCGCCCCGCTGGTCATCGTCCGCGGCGCTGAGCGGCAGCCGGCGGTGATCATCGCTGTCGACGAGGCGCGGGGAGAGGCGTGGGAGGTGGCGATCGGTCGGGCGACCGGCGCTGTGGAGCGACACTTCTCGGGCGGTCGAGCGGTCGGGCTTCAGGTGGAGGGGCGGCTCTGGCCGGCGCGGGCGGGGGCGGAGTGGCGGCGGCGGCTGCTCACGGAGCTGGCGTGTCTGTCTGTTCGCTCTTGACAGGGCGTTTGGAAAGTCCACACGGACCTTCCTCGCCCTCTCGGCGGCCCGCTCCACGGGTCGCCCGCGCGGAACGGTCGGCAATTTGGGGCGTCAGCCCCCGAACAGTCCGGCGAAGAGGGCGTTGATACAATGCGGAGCCGCGTTTTCAAACGCCCTCTGAGATGGCATCACGAGCTCTATCAGTCAATCTGACTGATAACCGGCTATCTGACGTCATTCCTGCCC
>CAYXGP010000382.1:0-5568 GCA_964464515.1 uncultured Enterobacterales bacterium | reverse complement strand
TGACCGCGCTGCCGTCGTGGGGGATGTCCGAGATCTCCAGCGTGTGGTTTCCCGTGTTGGTCAGGAGGACGGAGCCCTCTTCCTGGCAGCCGATCAGCACTTCGCCGAAGTCCAGGGGGTCCGGGCTGATCGCCAGCTCCGGCATCCGGCCCAGGCCCACCAGATCGACCAGGGTGATCTCGTTATCGGGGTCGTCGGAGTGGACGTGCAGGGGGACGGTGACCGGGCTTCCGCTCTTCGGGGTGAAGCGGACCTCCAGCGTGCGGCTCTCGTCCGGATCCAGATCGAACCCGGACGGCGCGTCGTGCATGGCAAAAGCCTCGGAGTCGTCAATGATCTCCAGCTCATCGACCTCCAGCTCGGCGCTGCCCACGTTGGTGACCGTGAACGACAGCGTCGCGCTCTCGTCGGATTTCAGCTCGCCGAAGTCGAGGTAGACTGGATCCACCTCGATGCGGGGCTCCAGATCAACCCCCGGGTCCACCACGTCGTACAGACCGTTCTCGGTGCATGCGAGGAGACCGAGGGCAGTGAGCAGGGCGAATTCTCGCGACATGTGCGCTCCGGTCGGGGTGGGGCGCCCCCTCTCAGTATAGGGCGGCCGGCTCCCGATGGAAGGTGTCATCGATGACAGGAAGATGACGCCGAAACCCGGGAACGGCGCCTCAGAATCGGTAGCGCGCCCGTCCGAACACCTGATCGCCGCCCGCAGCGGGCTCGTTGAACTTGCTGTCGGGCCCGCCGAACAGCAGCAGCGCGCCGCCCGACATCTCCAGCCCGTTGCCGAAGTTGTAGGTGATCTCGGGGTAGAGCACCGCCGAGCTTGCCGCCTCGTCGCGCCAGGAGTGCTCGGTGGTGGTTCGCTTGCCGGACTCAGCGCTCCACTGCGTGGTGGTGGCCCCGCTCAGATCGACCAGACCGAACACCCGGCACAGGGTGTCGCCGATGCGGATGTCCAGGCCGGCCACGGCGTAGTCGCCGATGCGGGGGCGCGTGGTCTCCCAGGCGCAGGTCGAGCCGTCCTGGGCCGCAGAGCACGTCAGGGTGTCGCCGTCGACGCCGGCAGCGCGCACGGCTTCTCCGGGGAAGAGCCAGTCCCCGGCGCCGAATTCGTCGGGCAGCCCGTGGACCCACTGCACGTTGAGGTACAGCGCGCGGGTGAGCGTGTAGTCGAGGCCGACCACCCACTTGGCGAACGGCTGGCTGTCGATCACGGCGGGGCGCTCCCCGCTCAGGCCGTAGTGATCGTACTCGCCCGACGCCTGCACGATGCCGCCCAGATCAAGCTCGTCGTTGGTGAGCGTGATGCGGGTGTCCTCGGGGATGATCCAGGCGAACTCCATCCGGTAGCCGATGGGGTGGAAGACATCGGAGATCCAACCCAGCGGGTTCACCTCGCCGGCGGAGTTGAGGCCGATGACCTGCATCCGGGGGTAGGCCACGGTCACATCGGTCAGCAGCATCCCGGAGATGCAGTCGGTGTCGTCGGCCGGATCGCAGGCGGCCTCGAAGCTCTGGGTGGTGTGGTTGGCGACGGGCTGCGGGAAGTCGCTGCGGCCCCGGTAGTAGCTGAGGGCCACGTCCTGCATGCCGATGGCGCCGTCGAGCGCCACCGCGAATTGCATGTTCTGCGCTGTGGACTCAGGGAGCTCCACGGCGACGTCTCCGACGACCGTGGGGAACCCCATCACCTCGTCGGCGAAGCCCTGCTCGGACAGCAGCAGCCACCGAAGCTCCTCCTCGCCCACCGGGATGCGATCGAGCTCGGACAGGGCCAGCCCGCCGGTGGGCGGCAGCAGGGCCGGCTTGAACACGGGCACCAGCGCGCCGGTGAGGCCCCAGGTGCCGCGCGGTCGGTAGTCGGCGCGGATCATCACGTTGGCGAGCTGATCGCCGAACCGCAGGGGGTCTTCGAGGTCGTCTGCGTTGAGGTTGTTCGTGGGGTTGAATTGGTCGCCTGCGCCCCACTGGACAAGCTGCTGGCCCACGCGCAGATCGAGGCCCGGGAGCATCACGTCCCACGCCTCGATGTACAGCGCGTGCGTCTCCAGTCGGTAGGGATCGACCTGATCGCGGCGGGCCAGTTCGTCGATGCTGCTGGTGTTGGGGAACGTCGTCAGCACGAGATCGACGTCGCTGCGGCTGGTGACGCGCGCGCCGCGGGCCTTCATCTCCAGGTTGAACGTGTTGTTGTTGCGGCTGAAGCCGGCCGGCAGGGTGAGCGGCTGGTACCAGGTGCCGGCCTCGACGGTCTCCAAGCGGTAGCGCAGGTCGGTCTCCAGCGCGCCGGAGATCGCCAGATCGACCTGCTGGGCCAGGGCCGCGCTGCAGAACCCGCCGATGAGGGGCGCGGCGATGAGGGGGCCGACGATCACCGGCTAGCCTCCGCGCTGGAGGGTGCGGACGGTGAAGTTGGCCTCGTCGACGCCGGTGTTGATCTTCCAGTCGCTCTGGCTCAACGTGGTGGAGACGTCGTTGCGGGTGTGGTCGACCATCTTCAGCACGCCGGGCTGGCAGGCGTCTCCGTCGCAGACGTAGTCGGTGCGCGTCTCCGTCTTGACGTGCTGGTCCTTGTCGTTGAAGTAGCGCAGCTCGGAGGGCAGCCCGTTGTCCTTGCGGACCGACAGCTCGATGCGGCTGTAGGCGGTCTTCTCTCCTGCCTTGGGGGTGGCCTGCAGCTCCCAGCCGGCGTCGCTCTGGGAAGAGACCGAGGCGGTGTAGGCCATGCCGAAGTGGGTGGTGGACATGTCCGCCTCGGAGAAGGTCGTGCCCATGAAGCCCTGCTGGCTGACGTGGCTGGCTACCCGGCGGATCTTGTCGTAGGCCGGCAGGTACACATACATCTGCGTGCGGTTCATGATGAGGATGCGCGTGCCCTTCATGTCTCCGGGCGCGAGGAACTCCACCAGCCGCTTCTCGCCCAGCGTGTGAACGGTGAACTCCATCACCTTGTCCTTCTTGCCGGGCTCGGTGGTGGTGGCGCTGAAGTGGCTCCAGGTGTCGGAGGCGATGTTCGCGGCGTCGTCCATCGCCGTGAGGACGGCGTCGCCGGAGGTGTCGGCCCACGCGGTCGGGCTGCTGAGCATCAGGGCGCTGAGCGCTACGGAACCCAGGACCACGGCGCCCAGGACAGGGATGGGTGTGATCAGGGACATGTATCGGGACATCGGCGTTCCTGAAGGGGTGATCCGGGTCATGGAAATGGGGGATTGGCCCCGTGATGCCGGGAGCATATCGCGCGTTAGGGCCTTGCGATGTCGGCCCTGCTCGCCTTCCTGCTGAGCGCGCATGCCGCGCCCTCGGATCTGAACCCTCCGGACGTGAGCGCTTGCGATCTGAGCCCGCCCGCGGCCGCCGAGATCCACCTGGTCACGGTCTCTCCAGGGGCGGCGCCGTTCTCGTTCATCGGACACTCCTCGCTGTGGCTGCGGGTGCCCGAGCGCGGCATCGACCACCTCGTGGAGTTCGGCGCGATCAACAGCGACAAGCAGGAGCCACTGTCGGCGCTGCTCCTGGGCGATCTCAGGTGCTGGTGGGCCGGCGGGAAGGTAGCCAGCCGCGTACGCAAGTACACCCGCGCGGAGCGCCGCTCCACGGCGCAGCGTCTCCTGCTCGATGCCGAGACCGTGGCCGCCCTGGAGTCTACGCTCGTCGGCAGCGCCAACGCCGGGGAGGACGCCCCCGAGGCCTTCCACTGGCAGAGCAACAGCTGCGCGAGTCGCGTCCGGGATCTGATCGACGACGCCCATCGCGGCGCGCTGCGAAGCGGCACGGCTGAGCCCGCGCCGCTCAATCCCCGCCAGGAGGTGCTGCGTCACCTCCAGGAGCAGTGGTGGGCCTGGCTGGGCTGGGGCTTCCTGGCCGGGCGCGGGGTCGATCGCCCTGTCGCGCGATGGGACGCCCTGTTTGCTCCGCAGCGGCTGTCGCAGGCCGTGGACGAGCTGGGGCTGGTCGGCCCGGCGTGCCAGCTCACGGACGGCGCACACGCGTGGCCGAAGCCGTCCCCGCCGCGCTGGGCCGCTCGGCTGTGGGGCATCGGAGGGCTGCTCGCCGCAGGCGTGCTGGTCCTGGCGCGCCGAGGTCATCGCCGGACCCTGACCGCTCTCGTCAGCGCCTGGGCGATCCTGTTCGGGGTGCTCGGCGCGTTGGGGATGGCGCTGGCGGCCACCAGCGCGCTCGACGCCTACGGCAGCAACGAGAACTGGTGGCAGGCCAACCCCGCCACGCTGCTGCTGCCGCTCTGTCTGGGGCGGTCGTGGGGGCGCCCGGTCGTCTGGGGGCTGCTGGGGCTGTCCACCGTCGGGTTGCTGCTGGAGGTGACCCCCTGGAACCAGCAGGACAACCTGGCCTTCATCGGGCTGATCTGGCCGGTGTTGGTGGCGGTGGCGCTCACGCGAGGGCGTCGGCCGGCTGACTCTCCTCCACCTCCAGGCGGTACCGCCGCCGTCGGGCCAGCGCGGGGATCGTCAGGAACGTAGCGACCGCGGCGGTGATCATCGCCGCAGCGGTGAGCCCACCGACGTTGCGCAGCGGGCGGGCGTCGCCGAGCGTGAGCACGAAGAAGCCCGCCGCGACCATCAGGGCGTTGGTCCAGATGGCTGTTCCGGTTCGGGCCGCGGCCCGGGCGGCCCCTCGCTCGACCGCTTCGCTCGGCGCGGCGTACCAGGCCGACAGCAGGTGGACGGCGTAGTCCACCCCGGCGCCGATGATCAGGCTCGCGAGCATCGACGTGCCGATGTCGAGGTGGACCCCCAGCAGGCCCATCCCGCCGTAGATCACGGCCAGCGTGACGGCCGTGGGTGCCGTGGCGAGCGCGCCAGCGATCGGCGACTTGAACGCGATCGAGAGGATCACCGCCACCAGCCCCAGCGCGAACCCGAGGCTCCGGAGCTGGTTGGACGTGACGCTCTGCGACAGGCCGCGGTGCATCACCGGCAGCCCGCTGACCGCGTACGACAGCGCGCCCTCACCAGCCGGATCGGCGACCGCCACGCGCTCGACGTCGGCTGCGGCCATCGCGTCGGCCAGCCCGGTCCGCAGCCGCGCCCCATCTTCAGGAGGCGCGTTGACCCCGAGCGGGGCCAGCGCCACCAGGATCTGTCGCACGCGGCCAGCGCCCTGCTCCGCTGCCCAGGCCTCCTCCAGCGCGGTCCCAGCCGACCACGACAGATCGAGCACCTCGGCGGCGTCGGGCCCGGCCTCCAGCACCGCGGCGATCGCGGCGCCCATCGCGTCTTCCGTCGGCGCAGGGCCCAGCGCGGCCAGCGCGCCCCCCAGCGCCCGGGCCTGCTCGGCGCTCACCACGACCAGGGCTTCGTCAGACCGCAGGAAGCGCTCCACCGCTAGCGCCACCACCTCGGGGGAGGCCGGCGGAGCGGGCTGATCGAGCGCTGCGCTCATCGCCTCGCTGAGACCGGCGGGGACGGGCAGCCCCAGTCGGATGAGCAGGGCGCGGATCCGCGTGATGGTCAGGGCGCGGAGCCGCGCGGCCCCCGGGCCAGCATCGGCCGGCGCCCGCGAGAACCCCCTGAGGGCCACCCCCACCACCCACCCCACCACCGCCGCCCC
>CAYXGP010000381.1:0-5576 GCA_964464515.1 uncultured Enterobacterales bacterium | reverse complement strand
GTTGTGTTTTTTTTCTTTTTTTTTTTCTGGCTCACGGGAGGGCCACTAGGGATTGGCGCCGTTGATGATCCACTGGGCGATCTTGTCCAGATCAGGCTGAGCCAGCGGCGTAAACGGCTCGCCAGTGCCGGGAGGCGGCATGGGGTTGCCCCGCGCATCGCCCACCTTGGCCTGGGTATCGGACAGCTTGTAGATCACGAAGCTGTTCTGGGGACTCCCCGGCGCCACGAGCGGGAGCTTGACGCCGTTGGTGGTGGCGTCGACCTGCACCATCGCGGCGTAGCCGTCCGTGAGATCGAGACCCGCGGAGGGGCCGCCCCAGTCGTTCGGCTCGTGACACACCACGCAGTTCTTGTTCCAGATGGGCTGGATGTCGACGGCGTGAGAGAGCCCCGGGAGCCCGCTGGTCCCGCCAGAGGTAGGTCCGCCCGTGGTGGTTCCGCCGGTGGTGGTCCCGCCGGTGGTGGTCCCGCCGGAGGTCGTCCCGCCGGAGGTGGTCCCGCCGGAGGTCGTCCCGCCGGAGGTCGTCCCACCGGAGGTGGTGGCGGTCGTGGTCCCGCCGGAGGTGGTGGCAGCGGTGCCGCTGTCGTCCTCCTTGTCTTCGCAGGCGAACGTGAGGGCGGCCAGAAGAATGAATCGATGCTGCATTGAGGTCCTTGAGGGTGGTGTCTTGAGAAGTAGGTGTGTGCTTCCGCCAGAAGCCGGGTGAGCATATCGCATCAGGCCTGGAGTCCGCCGAGGTGTCTCGGCGTCTTTCGTGATAGTCGCTGCGACTCCCATCGCGGGGACGTCGTGAAGCGACCGGAAAGCCAGCAACATCGACTGTTCTACGGACTCTCGCTGCTCAGCTGGGTGGCGTATCGGAGCTGCTGGTACCTGCTGTACGCGTTGGGTCTCGGGCCGCTGCGCATTCGCGCGGGAGACTCCGTCGATGGGCTGCCCGCGCACGAGCCGTACCTCCTGCTGCCCAATCACACCACGGCGCTCGATCCCTTCCTCATCGGATGGTCGCTGTGGCGGCCGGTGCGTTTCATGGCGAGCGAGAGCCTGCTGAAGATCCCCCTCCTCGGCCGGTGGCTGATCGCCCTCGGCTCCTTCCCCAAGAAGAAGTTCACCAGCGACAAGCGCTCTCTACAGACCCTCCAGAGCCTGTACTCGCGGGGGTACCCCGTGATGCTCTTTCCTGAGGGCCGGCGGAGCTGGAACGGTCGGACCGAGCCCATCCACCCCGGCATCGGGCGCCTGATCAAGCGGATGAACGCGCACGTGGTGTATGCACGGGTGCACACCGGCTACTTCTTGCAGCCGCGCTGGGCGAAGTACCCGCGCTGGGTGCCCATCGAGATCACCTACGACGGCCCGCACCACTACCCGGCCGACTGGACGGTGGAGCAGATCAACCAGGACGTTCAGCACCGGATACATGTCGAGGCCTCGCTCACTCCGGGCAGCCGCACCTGGGGCTACCGGATGGCGGTCGGGCTCCCGTCATACCTGTGGGCCTGCCCGGCTTGCTTCCGGTTGGAGGCGCTGTCGGTAGACCCGGCCGACCAGAACAGCGTGATCTGCAGCGCCTGCCAGAGCCGCTGGACCATCGACGTCGAGACCAGGCTGCGGGGGACCAGCGAGACCACCGTGGCCGCGGCCTTCGAGGCGATCGCCGCCCATGTGGGGCAGCCGCCGGTGGCCGATCGCGCCGCCTTCGAGGACGACGGCGTCGCCCTGCGGGAGTCCGGCGCCACCCTCACGCGCGTCGGCGGAGACCAGCCCGGACCGATCGGCACAGGTGAGCTCCGGCTGTCCGCGGACGGGCTCGCGCTGTGGTGCGACGACGCCGAGGTGTTCTCACTGCCGCTTCAGAAGATGCGCGCCATCTCGGTCGAGGTGGGCAATCAGCTCCACTTTCGGGTGCGCGGTCAGCTCCACGACCTGAAGCTGGCGCAAGGCAGCCGGCTGAAGTGGGGCTACTTCATGCGAAAGTGGCGTCTGCATGTTGTCGGGCGCGAGTATTAGCAGGCGCAACCTTGACTCTCGACTGTTTCGGTGTGGTGTGTTTCGGAAACGGTAGGGGTGAACGGTAGGGGTTGGGTCACTCCGCGTCCTCCCACGGGCCGGCGATCACGCGCCCTCCAGATGGGGTCTGGCGCCCCAGGCGGGCCCGGCTCACGGCCCGATCGATGTCGTCATCGGTGGCCCGGCGGTAGTACCGAAGCATGGTGGTGGGGGAGTGCCCGGTGATCGCCGCGGCGGTTCCTGGGTCCACTCCGGCGCGGAGCAGCTCATCGACTGCCAGGCGTCGCAGCCCGTGGGGCGTCCAGGGCTCGACATCGGCGCGGCGGCACGCTTTGGCTATGGCCGACCTCGTGGCCGACGTCGCGCCGAGCACGGAAGCGATCGCCGGAGCCTCGGATGGGGCATCGCCGGCGGCGGTGTGGAGCGCCTGCAATCCTGCGGCGGCCTCCGGGCTGATCGGCACTGAGCGCGGCGCGGACTTCCCACGGGTCCGCTCGGAGCGACCATGCAGCCGGACCCGGCGCTGATCGATGTCGATGTCGCACCAGCGCAGACAGCAGATCTCCCCTACCCTGGCGCCGGTACACCACATGAGCAGGAGTGCGACGCGGTGGCGCTCCGGCCGCGTCTGCGCCAGCACTGCCACAACCTCTTCCGCCGTGGGGGTGCGGTCGTTGTATCGCCGCTCCGCGCGGCTGCTCGGCATCCGGCCGCCGCGGATCTCGCTGCCGACCTCGCGCCCCCACCGCCAGGCCCCGCAGAGGGCTTGGAGGTCGAGGCGGGCAGTCGATGGCGCTCCGCCAGCTCGGATGCGCTGGTCGCGGTAGCTCTCGAGGTGGTGCTGCTCCAACCACCGGACCTCGATCGGTCCGAGGATGGTGACCAGCCGCCGCGCAGCGTTGCGGCGCGCCTCGCTCGCTTCCGTCATCCGGTGCCACGCGGCGCCGTCGGCGCTGGTTGACTCGTCCAGCTCTGCCAGGGTGACTGAGGTCACATCGACGCGGAGCAGCGACAGCACAGCGCGGAGGAGCAGCCCGCCGGCGGTGTTGGGGAGCTGGCCGGCATCCAGCCCTACCAGCTCGCCGGGGACCCCCAAGGCGCGCCAGCGGGCGGCCAGGCCAACCACGGGGATCATCAGCTCGAGCGCGTCGCTGTAGCCAGGACCGACGGAGCCCCACGGATGGGGCCGCTCGGGGGCGGGCTGCAGCTTCAAGGCGGGGATGGCCTGCGCAGCCTCGGCGCGATCCGCCTCACGCTCTTGGGCGCGCCGGTCGCTGGCGGTGATCGCCTCGGCGTCGCGCTCGGGGAGCTGGTGCAGGCCCGGCGCCGCGCGAACCAGCGCCCCCACCTCGGCGACCGCGGAAGACAGCGCCTGAGCCAGAGCGGCAGCCCGTCGAGGCCAGCGGCGCAGCGCCGCCAGGTACACATCGGGCCCGGCTCCGGTCCAGTCGTCGTCGGCCGCGCCGAGCGGTCGCCCCTCCTCCCACGCTTCCAGGTACTCCTCGGCGTAGCGGTAGCCCTCGCCGAGCAGGCCCACGGCGCTGCTGCACAGCTCGCGCAGTCGCTCGCCGGGGAGCTGGGCAGAGGCCACCAGACGCCGGAACCTCTCGGCGGTGGCCGGCGTGCGGTGGTTGTCCATGGCGAGGTCCGCAGCCAGATCGGCGGTCTCCCAGGCGGTCACCAGCCGCGCCAGAGCGGGGCGGACGGCCGCGCGGTGCTCCTCGAGGACAGGGAGTGCCGCGGGGTTGCGTTGTATCCACTCGGCAAGTTGTGATAGTCAGGCGACCTCGGCCGTGTGAAGCTGCTTCTCGCGCTCCTTGGTGATTCGCCAGGCTTTCGGCGTGAGTTCCCCGATGCGGTTGATGGGCTGATCGAGCAGCCTATCGAAGATGTCCATGAGGTAGGCGTAGGGGTCAATGCCCTGCAGCATGCAGCTGCCGATGATGGAGAAGATGGTGCACGCCGCCTTCGCCCCGCCCTCAGAGCCCGCGAACAGCCAGTTCTTACGACCCACGATCGGCTGTCTGAGGAGCAACTCGCTGAGGTTGTTGTGGTTCGGGAGCTGTGGGTACGAAGAGGAAGAGTCGCATGCGTTCCTCCTGATTTCGCGCGTAGGTGAGCGCCTTTGCCAGCAGCGATCCCGGGCGAGCCACCATCGACATGGACCGCACCCCATGCGTGACCGGTTAAGCGATTACGCGCTTCGGGAGTGGAATCTGAGCGATGAAGTTGGGGCCATCCCCGGCTAATGGAGTGGTGCAAAACAGCCCACGCCAGGAGGCCCCGGTGGATCCTATCACCTTGTGCGCCACGCTCTGCGCCTTCCTTCCGCTCCAGCTCATCGAGTCCCGTGACCGGTGGCTTGGGGGCAGCCAGCGCCAGCGCAAGCGGGATGTTCTCTCCTTGGTCATCGCTCTGGTAATGACCCCGGGGAGCGACGATAGCGGCCGACAGGCCGATATCTTCACCACCTACCTCTCCATCGCGCCCCTCGCCGTCGTCAGGAGTTCCTTCTATGCGTGGTTCACGGAGTCCTTCGCACTCCTCGTGATGACCCTGCTCGACGATGCTATCGAAAAAGTCAAGGCGAGCGAACCCATCCTCGGTGGCGCGCTGGCTGGATGGAAGGACTGGCGCGCCGTCGACTCCGAGACCATCACACTCAGACCCGCTCTGCGATGGATTTTCCCCGCGCCCAAAGGCGCGGGCATAAAGGGTGGATGGCGATCGAGCAGCGACCTCCTCCCATGTCGAGCTGCGCGCTCGCCGGCTCCGCCGGAGCGTGACGTGACTCGAGGGGACGGCGTGACGTCACGGGCCAGCGACTGAGCAGACCCGATCTGCCCAGTGGGAGTGGCGACCAGGTATCGAGCAGTGGCGACGACTCACACCTGCGGCGCTGCCGTGAACACTTCACGCCAGGGCTCTGCTGCCGTGAAAACCATCACACTTGCGAGGCAGCACGCGCGGCCGTGAGCGACGGCTCGCAGCGTGACAGGGAGCCGTGTACCTGGGTCGGACCCCCAGGGAGCTTTCGGGCCGTCCGCCTTCTCGCGCGCGCTGATCCGGATTTTTATACGGGCCCCCTGTCGCACCCCTTCTCCGCGCACCCGCTCTCTGGCGCTGCCTTCTCGCTCAGCCCACCGCGCGCATGGCCTGCTCGGTGGTGGTACCTGAGTCCTGCGAAAGAACCCCGGCCACAGTGCCCCGTGGGAGCCTCCCGCACGACTCAAGAGCCAGCATGTACCGGAGCAGGGCGCGGGAGCTGGCGGCGAGCTGGCGCGCAGTCTCTCCGTCGGCTCGAGCCTGGCGGACGGCGGTCGCGAACCCTGCCCACGGCTCCCCCTCGCTGGCGCGACGTAGCCACAGCTGCACAGCGCGACGTGTCACGCCTACCCCTGGCGCCGCCCACCGCAGCGCCTGGCCCCGAGCCAGCCGGAGGCAGAGCGTGCGCTGCAGCTCGGGGGTCAGTTTGGAGGGGCGGGCCGTGGGGTCAGGGTAGCGTCAGGAGGGGCGCGTTCGCATTTGGGGGGCACTCCCTGATTCGCTGATCATGCAGCTTT
>CAYXGP010000380.1:4504-5592 GCA_964464515.1 uncultured Enterobacterales bacterium | reverse complement strand
CTGCGGGCTCAGACTGCGGAAAGAAGAAGCGGTAGTGCCAGTCCGGTGGCCTGCCCGCCTGGCGCGGTCCGGGCGCGGCAGGGGAGCAGGGCAATAGGAGCGTCTCCAGACCGAATCGTTGCGGTGGAGGCGAAGTGATCGAGATCCCCGAGGCGGCGTACCCTGTGGCCCGCGCGCTGCTCGAAGGCGGGCAGGGAACCATCCAGCGGGCGATCCCGCTGAAGGGCTCGCTGGTGGAGCGCGGCGGTGCTTCGCTCTCGCCCTGGCTGTGTCAGACCACGGACGGCCTGTTCGTGGCGGGCGCGGAGATCGGCCGCTCTGCGTGGGTCGATCTGAAGGCCGCGCACCCCCTGGGCTACGAGGAGCGGGTGCTGGGAGATCGCCTGCATGTGGGCGACGCGACCTTCCAGATCCCGCTGCGTCGAGGGGGAGAGGCCCGCGCGGCCATCGCGATCGGCCGGCTGATCGGCCGCAGCGGCGCAGGTCAGGTGCGTCCGCGCGAAGAGGGCCCGTGGATCGAGCGACCCGACGACCATCTGCGGCTGTGGCTGTCGCAGATGGTCCACCCCGAAGACCCCATCCTGGCGCTGCTGCCCACGGCGACCGTCGCGGGCTTCCCCAGCTCACCGCTTCCCGGCGTGACCGCGCCGTGGACGCTGCTGATCACCGGGCGGCGCGCGGCCCTGGTGGCGATCTCCGGCGTGGGGGACGTGCGGGTGGAGACGCTGCCGGCGGAGGCGATCCGCGCGGAGTCCGGGCTGACCCGTGATGAGTTCAGCTGCGGGGCCGCCACCTGGCAGGCGCCGGTGGGCAGCGCCGACAGCATGCGAGAGGTCTGCGCCTGGACCGCGGTGGTCGCCGCAGAGCGTGTCCGCGTCGCCGCGGCGGCGGCGTGGCGGAGGGGGAAGGCGGGCGGCTCGGAGCAGGCTCGTCGCCTCGTCTCGCGGCTGGCACGCGCGGGAGATCCGCGAGACGCCCTGGCCGTGCTGGCGCTGACCGCCGCACCCGTCTCTGCACCGGCCGAGTCGCCTGAGCAGCTCCCCGCCGCGCCCAAAGCACCCCTGGAGCAGCTCCGGGGGGCACGTGAC
>CAYXGP010000380.1:0-4494 GCA_964464515.1 uncultured Enterobacterales bacterium | reverse complement strand
GGCGGTTTCGCCTGAGGTGCGCCGGGGGGCTACATTGGCTGGGTGGGAGCAGCTCAGGGGGGCAGGTGACGGGGCGCCGTTGGCCTTCTGGCTGGCCGAGTGGGCCCCGCCGGACGATCTCGCGCGGCGCGTCCTCGGGCACCTGATGGCGACGTCGGATGAAGCGACGATCGCCGCCTGGGCCCTGCCGCTGCATCAGGCCATCCGGGATCGCGTCCACCAGGGAGCGGACGCGCTGGAGCGCCTGGAGAGCGACATCGCGCTGGCCGAGCACCTGGTCTTCTCGGGGGAGCGCGCGCGCGCGGCGTCCCTGCTGGAGCCGCTGCTGGATGGTCTCCCCCGCGCGGATCTGATCGAGGTTCTGCCACCCGAGGGCGCGGATCTCACCCGCGGAGAGGGCGGCGACGCCACGCGGCTGCGGGTGCTGGAGCTGCTCGTGGCGGCTCGCGGAGACGAGGCGGCCGATCCAGGGACGCTGGCGGCGCTGGCGCGGAATCAGCCCCTCGTGCCACACCGTCTGGAGTCGCTGGCGCAGGCCGACGCGGGAGGCCGGCAGGCGCGGGCGGCGGTCGCCGCAAGGTGTCTGCGCCCTGGAGGGCTGTGTCTGCATTCTGGAGGGCTCTCGGAGTCGCCGCAGCTCGAAGACGCGCGGATACGCGCGCTGCCCGACGAGCAGATCCCCCACCTGCACCACCCCATCGCGCAGGGGGGCGGAACGATGGGCAAGCTCCAGGCGGCCCTGGCCCGGGTGAGCCCGCCCGATCACGGGGTGCTGCGCGACTACTGCGAGCGGATCTCCACACGCCACGGTGAGGCCCCGCGCGTCATCGCGGAGGCCTCGCGCCTGCTGGGCATGGACCCGGTGCCGGCGTTCGTCTCGCGCGGAGAGCGTCGAGTCGGGCTGCGTTCGCACGAGGAGCCGTCGCCCTTCATGCTGATCGGGGGCGCGCACCTCGACCCGGACAGCCCCCACCACTTCTCGCCCGGCGAGCTCCGGTTCGCGGTCGGCGCTGAGATCGCGCACATCAAGTTCCAACACAGTCGCGTGACGTCGAGTGATGTGTGGGGTGGCATCTGGGACAAGGGGACGATGGCCCTCGGCGCCGCCGCCACGCTGCTGCCGTTTCTGCGCTATGTGCCGATCGACCTGGTGGGGCGCGAGCGAACGGCGCGGGCGGTGGGGGTGTTGATCCCCAACGCATGGCTCAAGAAGATCTACGACGCCGAGGCGGGCGCGGCGCTGGCGTCACAGCTCGGGGGAGACCTGGGCAAGCTGGGCAACGCGGGGGCGTCTGTCGCCGACTCGGCGTCCGGCGCGCTGGACAAGGTGAAGACCGCCGCGGACAAGCTGCTGCCGGACGGCATCGGTCCCGCCGCGCCCGAGACCGACGTGGGGCTGGAGGTGCGGCACTGGGTCGCCGCCCACCGGGTGATGCAGCTCAGTGCGGATCGCACAGGGCTGGTGCTGTGCGGCGATCTGCGGGCGGCTCTGCGGGCGATCTTCCTGCAGCACAGCCGGCTGCTGCCCCAGCTCGAGCGCGCGGAGACCGAGGGGCTCCATGCCATCCTGGGCACGCACACCGAAGACGGCGCGCTGGCCTTCCCCGAGCTCGCCACGCGCGTGGCGGGCCTGGTGGCGTTCTGGCTGTCCGACGAGTACGCCGCGCTGCGGCAGGCCGCTGTCGCCGACCCCGCCGAGTCCGCCCCTGCTGAGTCGATCCCTGCAGTCTCCACCTCCGAGGCGCCTGCGGGTTAGCCGCACCGCCATGCCCGCGCCCGGGCCGCACGCTGCGGCTCCCTCCGCGCGGACGACGGAGGCACCATGCGCGTCGGTATCTGCGGCTTCTCCGCCAGCGGCAAGTCCACGATCTTCTCGGCCCTCTCCCCCGGGGGGAGCAGCCGCCGCGGCGGTATCACCTACGGAAATATCAAGGTTCCGGACGGGCGGGTCGATCGGCTCGCGGAGATCTTCCAGCCGCGAAAGCGCACATACGCCGAGGTCACGTTCATGGATGTGCCGGGCGATCCGGGGCGACGGGGGGCTGCATTCTCGTCCACGGTGCTGCAGGCCATCCGCAACGCCGACGTGCTGGTCCATGTGGTGCGGGCCTTCGAGAGCCCCTACCACGGCACGTCCCCCGACCCCGAGGGCGACGTCTCCCGCTTCGGCGAGGAGCTGGTGCTGATGGATCTCGAGGTGCTGGAGCGGCGAGGACGACGCTTCGCCAAGGAGAACCGCAAGGGCGCCGAGGTCCAGGTCAACGCGTGGTGCGTCGCCCACCTCGAGGGCGGTGAGCCCCTCCGCGCGCTCGGGCTCACCGCGGCCCAGGTCCAGACCCTCCAGGGGATCCAGCTCCCTTCGCTCAAGCCGCTGGTCACGGTCTACAACACCGGCGAGGACGACTGGGCCGACTCGCCGTGGCGCGCACTGGACGACCCCGCGTCGATCGCGCTGTGCGGATCGCTGGAGGCCGAGATCGCCGAGATGGATGAAGAGGACCAGGCCGAGTTCCTCGAAGACCTCGGGCTGGACGAGCCGGCGCGCCTCGGCTTCATCCGCAAGGTCTACGAGATGCTCGATCTGATCAGCTTTCTGACGGCCGGGCCGGATGAGTGCCGAGCCTGGACCATCAAGAAGGGCACGGTGGCCCGGAAGGCCGCCGGCACCATCCACTCCGATCTGGAGCGGGGATTCATCCGGGCCGAGGTCTACCGACTGGCCGATCTGCTGGAGCACGGAACAGAGGCCGCGCTCAAGTCGGCTGGAAAGATGCGGATGGAGGGGAAGGGCTACGTTGTCAAAGATGGCGATGTGATGAACGTGCGCTTCAACGTGTAGTCTCCGTGATCAAATACATCGGGTCAAAGCGGGTCCTCGTCCCCCTGATCACCGACGTGATCACCGGTCTGTGCGATCGGGGGACCGCGATCGATCTGTTCTCGGGGACGTCCCGCGTAGGACAGGGTCTCAAGGCGAGCGGGCTCGCTGTCCTATCCAATGATCTGAACGCCTACGCTGCGACCCTGGCGACCTGCTATGTGCAGGCCGATCTGGAGGACTGGGAGACCGAGGCGGGTAGAGTCATCGCCGAGCTCAACGCGCTCCCCGGACGCCCGGGCTACTTCACCGAGACGTTCTGTGAGCAGAGTCGGTTCTTTCAGCCCAGAAACGGCGCGCGCGTGGACGCCATCCGAGACGAGATCGCGCGCCGGGCCCTGCCATCCGAGCTGGAGGCGATCCTCTTGACCTCGTTGATGGAGGCGGCCGATCGGGTAGACTCGACGACGGGGGTGCAGATGGCGTACCTCAAGAGCTGGGCGCCCCGCGCCCATAATGACCTGCAGATGCGGCTCCCGCGTCTTCTGCCCCGGGCGCGCAGCGGAAAGGGCGCCGCGCATCGGTTGGAGGCAGCGGCGGCGGCTCGAACGCTGTCGGCGGATGTCGCCTACCTGGATCCGCCCTACAACCAACACAAGTACCTGGGGAACTACCACATCTGGGAGACGCTCGTGCGGTGGGACGCCCCGGAGCCCTACGGGATCGCATGCAAGCGCGTCGACTGTCGTCAGCGTAAGAGCGCATTCAACAGCCGGCCGCGAATCCACGCGGCGCTCGCGGACATCGTTGAGAACCTCGACGTTCGCCATTTCGTCGTGTCATTCAACAACGAGGGGTACATCTCGCGCGAGGAGATGGTCGAGATCCTGTCTGTTCGGGGGGATGTCTTTGTTCTCGAGCGGGACTTCCGGCGCTACGTCGGCGCGCAGATAGGGATCTACAGTCCGGGTGGGGACAGGGTCGGTAAAGTGTCTCATCTGACGAACAAGGAGTATCTGTTCATCGTGCCCGAGCGTGGGGCCAACATCACGTTGCGGAGAGAATTCCTTCGCTCTCCGCGGGAAGCGTTCGCGGACGAGCCGGCGGGGTGAAGCAGCAGTCAGCCAGTCAGCTGGAAGACCGTCAGCAGGACGACCGCCAGCAGGACGCCCCTCAGCGGGGCGGACCGAACGTCTGCTCCAGCGCCTGCTGCGTTCGCCGCTCGTCACCACGAACGCGGTAGTCATCGGCTTGATCGATCCAACGCACGACGTGATCTTCATCGAGCAGCAGCGTGGTGGGGATGGCCATCTGCTTGAACCCGATCGGCCAGCCCAGCGGGAAGCGGGCGCCACCCACGAGAAACGTCCGAAAGACGATGGCCCCTTCGTGCAGCAACCCAAACCGCTTGATGATGGCCAGCTCGGGGTCTGAGAGCAAGGAGAAGCGCAGCCCGTCCCGGACTCGCTGCGCGGCGGCCTGCTCGGGGGTGTCCTTGCTCAGCGCGACCACCGAGACGCCGTATTTTTCCAACAGCGGGGTCATCCGCTCGAACCGCCGCAACTCGGCGGAGCAGTACGGTCACCAGCTCCCGCGAAAGAACTTCACCATCAGTGGCTCCGAATGTAGCTAAACCGGTATAGATGACTCCTCAGGCTCAGGAGGATGCATGGCCC
>CAYXGP010000379.1:0-5678 GCA_964464515.1 uncultured Enterobacterales bacterium | reverse complement strand
GGAGCCGCTCTGGAGGAGCCACGGTCTCGCGGAACCACGGGTCGCTTCGCTCACGACTCCACGCCTCCACGGACCGCGGTCCACGACTGCTCCATAGCGGGAACGAGTGCCAGAGCCGGACTATGGCCGTTCACCGGCACTCAAGCCGTTTGGCCCACTAGTGGCCCACGGCGGAGATATTGACGGGGTCATCATCTCCGCCTGCTGCGCGCTGCGCAGCGGGAGCGCTGTGCGCTCCCAGGGCCACCAGGCTCCACTTTGGGGGGCTGCGCCCCCCCGCCCTTCGGCTCCCCCATCCGCCCGCGAAGCGGGCACTACTGCCGCTCAGCGGAACCCCTTCGCGACTTCCGCCGAGCAGCACTGGTGGCCCTCGGCCGAGGGCCCTATCGGGCTCTCCACCGAGCACCACTAGCCGCATTCGGGGCCGCTGTTGGTGTACCCGCAGCGGTTCCTGCCGAGTTCCCATCGGCCGATGGTTATGAACAAGGCGACCCGAGGCCCACCCTGATCCGCTGGCTACCCACCCTCTCCGTCCGCCGCCCGGTCACGGTGATGATGATCCTGCTGGCCCTCGTGGTGACCAGCGTGATGGCCTGGGTGCGGATCCCGCTGGAGATGATGCCCGGGGACTTCGTGCTCAACATGCTGTGGGTGTGGACCCCCTACGCAGAGGGCAGCCCCCAGGACACCGACCGCTCCGTGGTGGCCCCGATGGCCGACCACCTGAGCACCGCCCCGGGCCTGGACAGCATGCGCACGCGGGCCAACTCCTCGGGGGCGCAGGCGCGGCTGCGTTTCCACCGCAGCGTGTCGATGGACACCGCCTACAACGCCGTCGTCGATCGCATGGAGCGGGCGATGGCGGAGCTCCCCGACGACGTCGAGCGGTACTGGGTCTTCAAGTGGAACCCCGCCGACGAGCCGATCATGTGGAGCGGCGTGGCGCTGCCCGACACGGTCGAAGACAAGGACGAGCTGCTCACCCGCACCATCTCCAAGCACCTCGAGCGCGTGCCTGGCGTGGGCCAGGTGGAGCTGTGGGGCGCGCGCAGCCGACGCGTCACCATCGCCCTCGATCTCGATCGCATCGCCAACCACGGCGTGAACCTGGGCGAGGTCATCGGGCGCCTGCGCAGCGACAATTTCCAGATGCCCAGCGGGCGGCTCCTCGACGACGGGCAGGTGCGGTACGTGCGCAGCATGGCCCGCTGGGAAGACCTGGACACCGTCCGCCAGGTCCCCATCCGACCCGGGCTGGTCCTCGGTGACATCGCCCAGGTGGTGTCCCATCGCGTCTCTCGCCGAACGGTGAACCACGTCGAGGGGGTGGACGGCGCCGCCCTGGGCATCCAGAAGGAGTCCGGCGCCAACACCGTGGAGGTCTGGAAGGCCGTCGAGGCCACCTTCCGGGAGCTGGAGAAGGACCCGCGTCTGCAAGGCGCGCGCTTCGTGACCTTCTTCTCCCAGGGCACGCTGATCGAGGAGTCCGTCGGGGACCTGCTCTCGACGGCTGCGTGGGGCGGCCTGTTCGCCGTCATCATCCTGTATGTGTTCCTGAGAAACACCCGCCTGACCCTGCTGATCGCCGCCTGCATACCGCTCACGCTGCTGCTCACGGTGGCGGTGATCTACTTCTCGGGGGGCACCCTCAACCTGCTGACGCTCATGGGGCTCATGCTCGCCGTGGGCATGGTAGTGGACAACGCCATCGTCGTGGTCGAGGCGATCTACAGCCGACGGCAGGCCGGCGACGCCCCCGACGTGGCCGCCATCGAGGGCACGAGCGAGGTGGGCCTCGCCATCACCATGAGCACGCTCACCACCATGGTGGTCTTCCTACCCGTCATGCTGATGAGCGAGAACGCCGACTTCAGCTTCTTCATGGGAAAGCTGGGCAGCCCCGTGGTGATCTCTCTGGCGGCCTCGCTGGTGGTGGCGCTGGCGTTCACCCCGCTGTCCACGACGCTGGGCGCGCGCAGCGGGCCCAGCCGCCTGCCCCCCGAGCCCCGCTGGGTCACCGCGCTGGGGCGCGCCTACCGGCGGGTGCTGCGGTGGATGCTGCGCCATCGCACCGACACCCTCGTGGCTGTCCTCAGCATGCTCGTGCTCACGCAGGCGATCACCGGCGAGGCGCTGTCGTGCAAGAACGACGACGACGGCGACTACAGCGGCTTCATGATCCGCGCCGAATTGCCCAGCCGCCTCACCCGCGCCGAGCGCATGGAGGTGCTGAAGACCTACGAGGACTACGTCGATGAGAACCGCGACGAGTGGAAGGTGCGGACCATGCGCTCCCGCCTCAACTCCACGGGGACCGGCGCATACGTGTGGGTGTATCTGGAGACCGAGCGCGAGAAAGAGGACATGCCCGCCGAGGACGTCGCCGACGACGCCCGAGAGGATCTGCCCGAGCTGCCCGGCATCCACGCGCAGGTGGGCTGGAACAGCGGCGGCGGCCCTCCCCCTCACCAGCTCCGGCTGCTGCTGCGCGGAAAGGAGACCGAGACGCTGGCCGTGCTGGGACGGGAGGTCGCGCGCACCCTGAGAGACCTGCCCGGGGTGATCGGCGTGTCGTTCGAGGACGAGGAAGAGTCCACCGAGGAGGTGCAGGTCCGCCTCGATCGCGACGCCGCCACCCACACGGGCCTCTCCGCGGCGCAGGTGGGGCGCACGATGGCCTTCGCGATGCGCGGGGCTCCCCTGCCCGACTTCCACGACAATGGTCGCGAGACCGACGTGCTGGCCCAGTTCGCCACAGAGGACCGCGAGGACCTGTCGCGCCTGCTCGACTTCCCGCTGTGGAGCCCCGCGCTGCAGGAGCTGATCCCGCTGCGCGCCGTCGCCCACACGGTGATCCAGCCCGGCACCGGCACGATCTACCGAGAAGACCGCCTGACGACCTTCCCCATCAAGCTCGACATCTCCGCTGACGTGGCGCTCGATGACGCCTGGAACTACATCGAGGCCGCGATGGGCGGGCTGTCCCTGCCGCGCGGCTACACCTGGGGCGACGACGGCCGACGACGCGACCAGGCCGAGGACGACTCCGCGCAGGTCATGGCCCTGCTGCTGAGCGTCTGCTTCGTCTACATCATCATGGGGATCCTGTTCGAGAGCCTCATCCTGCCGCTGTCGATCCTCACGGCCATCCCCATGGCGATGGTGGGGGTGTCGTGGACGCTGTTCATCACCGGCTCGTCGCTGGACAACCTCGGCGGCGTCGGCCTGGTCATCCTGGTGGGGGTGGTGGTCAACAACGGCATCGTGCTGCTCGATCTGGTCACCCGGCTTCGGCGGGACGGCATGGACCGCACAGAGGCGCTGGTCGAGGGCGGCGGGCGTCGGCTGCGGCCCATCTTGATGACCGCTCTGACCACCATCTTCGGGCTCATGCCCATGGCGCTGGGCACCAGCACGTTCATCGGCATGCCGTATGCGCCGCTGGGGCGGGTGGTGGCCGGCGGCCTCATCGCCGCGACGCTGCTCACGCTGTTCCTCGTGCCGTACCTGTACTCGGTGCTGGACGACATGCGCGGCAGCGGCCGGCGCTGGCTGGCCTGGGTGCTGGCGCCGCGTCAATTGCCGGACGACCCGGGCGGACCCATGAGCCCCGTTGGACCCGTGAGCCCCGTTGGACCCGTGAGCCAGATTGGACCCGTGAGTCAGGTAGGGAGTGCGGGCCAGGTTGGATCGTAGGCCCGGCTGGATTCCGGGGATAGACTGTAGCGAGAGGTTTTCATGGCACAGCCCGCCCGCGCTCGCTTCTCCTACTCCGCCTACCTCGCCTTGGAGCGAGAGACGGATCGCCGTCACGAATACCTGGATGGTGAAGCTTGGATGATGGCCAGCGGCACTCCGCGGCACTCAAAGATCAAGGCCAACCTGCTCATCCAGGTTGGCGTCGCGCTGGACGACGGTCCGTGCCAGCCCTATGACTCCGATCTCAAGATCCGTGTGCTCGATACCGGACTGGCAACCTACCCCGATCTCACGATCATCTGCGGGCCCGTGGAGCGTCACCCCGACGATCGCAACGCGCTCACGAATCCCTCGGTGCTGTTCGAGGTGCTCAGCGATTCGACAGAGGCCTGGGATCGCGGCGGCAAGTTCGCCCACTACCGACGCATCTCGAGTCTGCAGCAGTACGTCCTCGTCAACACTCGCGATCAGCGCGTAGAGGTCTACACCCGACAGGACGACGGGAGTTGGCTGTTCGTGGACCACGGACCCGGTATGGCCGCTCCGCTGGTGGCCATCAGCGCCAGCCTGTCCGTCGCTTCTGTGTACCGGAACCTCCCAGAAGAACCGGCGACGGAACCAACTACAGAGCAAAGCGCAGGCCCGCCCGAGGGTTGAGCTCGATGTTGCATTCGTCCCCCTACTACGCGCCGCCGTACCCCTCCTGACCGGAACGACCAGCCCGGAGGTTCTGATGACCTGGTAGATCGAGGCGCCTCTTCCGCCTCAGCGCGGGTACGGCCGCTTCCACAGTCGAGCTTCGAGATACCAACAACCCCCGCGCGCAGATGACCCTCGGTCCCGAGGAGATCCTGCTCCTCGTCTCCCGAGATCCCGAGAAGACGGCGGCGCGACTCGCCGCTGTGAGAGAGCGCCGTCGGGGGGACGCGCGCAGGAAGGTCACCACTGACGCCGACCGCCTGCTGGGCTCGTCCAACGCCAGATTCCGCAGGGCAGAGCGGACCACAGACTCGGCGGAGGCATCTCGCCTGCGACTGGAGGCCGAGGGCCGACTTGAGGACCTGGCGGCGATCGACAGTGATGCGTGGCAACGGGCCGGTGCTGCTGTTCGGCGCCCTGGGTGGCTGTGATGGCTGCTATCGGCGGTGGCTCGCCAGTCCAGGGAGCACAGAGACTCGGAGAGAAGATGCAGGGACAGCTCGGACGATTCTTCAGTTGGGCGGAGTTGACCGCCAGCTCGCCTGGGGCTCAGCAACCAGCCCCCGCCCGAAGCGCAGGAGGCGATGGCCTGCTCGCCGACACGCTCGCGAGCGCCATCATCCGGCTCGGTCTGCCGTTCGACCAACTCATCTGGTACGACGCGGATCGGGGTGGACACGTCCACGTCAGCTTCACGACGAAGCGGTCCAACCGTCGCCAGGTGCTGCATGCGCCGTCGGGTGGTGGCTACCGCCCGTGGAGTCTGTCATGAGCGGCACTCCGCTGAAGGCTTGGCGTAGACTCCAGCGCGCTTCCGTCGATGAAGTCGGTCCCTGACCCGTCCTCGACACCATCCGTCGTCCCATCGGCATGACGCACTCCGCTGTCCAGGCGTCGGGCTCGGCGATCTGATCCCGCCTGTGACGGTGGTCCTTCGCGGCACGCACCTGAGCCAGGACGCCCGTATGCAGGAGGACGTGCAGTATGAAACCCTCGTCGGCATCAAAGACGCCAGCTTCTCAACGAGTTCCAAAGGGGAGAATACGAAGGCTGAAGTCCCATCCGACCAGGTTCGGCTCAGGCGCAGCATCAGGTGCTCGCGTTGATGCGGTTGAACTACTCCCCCATATTGCAGGTCTTGGCGAACACCATTCCCTGTAGCTCTGGAAAGTCCAGCAGGGCCACAACGAATCCGACCCCTTCACCATTTTCAAACAGTGGCTCTGAATGTAGCTAAACCGGTATAGATGACTCCTCAGGCTCAGGAGGATGCATGGCCC
>CAYXGP010000378.1:0-5682 GCA_964464515.1 uncultured Enterobacterales bacterium | reverse complement strand
CGAGCTTCTCAGCTAGGCGAAGATGGGTTCCTCAAGCACTCATGAATAAGACGGGCTGAAGCGGGCTCGGTAGTGAGCAGTCACGCCGTCGTCGTCGATGTCACAGATCCCATGTACGGTGAACGCCTCCCCATCGACCTCGACCCAATACGCTCCGCGAACGCGCCCGTCCGGCTCCCAACCCAGGCCGTCGAAGCACCCGCGCCACGGTACGGACGTCCACTCCCGAGCGTCGACTCGGGGGACGGCCCCGAAGTACCAACGCAAGAACACAGCGTGGGGCCAGCGACTCACCGACGGCTGATCTGCCAACCACGCCTCGGCCTCGGCGCGGCTGCCGCAGGCGACGAACCCATCGAACGCGGCGTCCCAGGCGCGCTCGACCGTGAGCAGACCGTCCACGTTGGCGGGGACCTCTGCCCGCATCGTGCGGAGGCCCATGCCGCCGGTGGGCAGGAGGGGGCGCAGGCCGGCGCAGAGCAGGACGAAAGCGCCGGTGATCTTCAGCGCGAGCCCGGCTGCGGAGCGCTTCATCCGGGCGGGCTCAGCGATGCAGCCCCACCAGAATCGCCAACGCGACATCGACCTGCGCGAGGGTCGCAGGGGTGAGCCGACCCACCGGGACGGCCGTGAGCCGCGCTGGACGCCGGGGAGAGCCCCGATGGGCTCCTGACGGAGTGAGCAGCCCGCATTACGTTCATCCGTCCTCCGAACGCCGCGGAGACCCGGATGACCGACCGCTTCCAGACCGTCTCTCCTATCGACGGGAGTATCGTAGCAGAGCGCTGTTACGCGACTCGCGCAGAGATCGACGCCGCCCTCGATCGCGCGCGCGATGCCTGGCCGACGTGGCGTCGGACGCCGGTGTCGGAGCGGGTCCGTCTGCTGACCGCGCTGGTCAAAGCAGTCGAGGCCGATCGCGATCAGATCGCGGCGGCGCTGACGCTGCAGATGGGCCGACCGTGCCGTTTCGCGGACGGGGAGATCGGCGGCTTCGCTCAGCGCGCCCGCCACATGCTCGACATCGCCCCCGACGCCATGTCCAGCCACATCCCCGATCCGAAGCCCGGCTTCCGGCGCTTCGTCCGGCCCGTCCCGCACGGCCTCGTCCTGGTGCTGTCGCCCTGGAACTACCCGCTGCTGACGGCCGTGAACGCCGTGGTGCCGGCGCTGGCGGCCGGGAACGTGGTGCTCCTCAAGCACTCCGAGCAGACCCCGCTGTGCGCAGAGCAGCTCGTGGCGGCCGGGCGACGGGCTGGCCTGCCCCCCGGGGTGTTCGAGTTCGTGCACATGGCCAATCCGCAGACGGCGACAGTGGTGGCCGACCCCCGCGTGGACTTCGTGGCCTTCACCGGATCCGAGGCGGGGGGCCGGGCGATCCAGCGCGCTGCCGTCGATCGCTTCATCAAGGTGGGCCTGGAGCTGGGCGGGAAGGACCCGGCGTATGTGCGCCGCGACGTCGACATCGCGGCCGCAGCGGGGTCGGTGGTGGAGGGCGCGCTGTTCAACTCCGGGCAGTCCTGCTGCGCGGTGGAGCGGATCTACGTGCATGACAGGATCTTCGACGACTTCGTCGAGGCGGCGGTCGCCGCGGCGCGGGGCTGGACGCTGGGCGATCCCCGCGAACCCGAAACCCTGCTGGGGCCGGTGGTGCGGGCCTCCAACGCGCGGGCCATCCAGGAGCAGATCGACGCGGCGGTCGCTGCGGGGGCTCGCACCCACATCGATCCAGAGAGCTTCTCGGCGCGGGGGCTGCCCTACCTGCCTCCGCAGATCCTCACGGGCGTCAGCCACGACATGGCGCTGATGCGGGACGAGACGTTCGGTCCCTGCGTGGGGATCATGCCGGTCTCGGGCGATCGCGAGGCCGTGGAGCGGATGAACGACAGCCGCTACGGGCTCACCGCGTCAATCTGGACACGCGACATCGACGCCGCGCAGTCCATCGGCGCAGAGCTGCACACGGGGACGGTGTTCGCGAACCGCTGCGACGCCCTCGATCCGGCCCTTGCCTGGGTCGGAGCGCGGGCGTCCGGGCGCGGCTGCACGCTGTCATTCCTGGGATACATCGAGCTGACGCGGCCGCAGTCCTTCCACCTCCGCATGCCTCCGAGGACCTGATGTCCGGCTCCTTCTGCGGAAACTGGAACTACCCCACCGCCGTCTGGTTCGGCGCCGGACGGATCCGCGAGCTGCCGGCAGCCTGCGCGGAGCAGGGGATACGCCGCCCCCTGGTGGTCACCGATCGGGGCCTGATGGGCCTGCCGATGATCGGCCAGATCCGCGGCGTGCTGGAAGAGGCGGGGTTGCCGGCGGAGTTCTTCGGCGACGTGCAGGGCAACCCCACGGGCGCGGACGTCGACGCCGGCCTGGCCCGGTTCCGCGCAGGCGGGCACGACGGCGTGGTGGCGCTCGGCGGCGGCAGCGCGCTGGACGTCGGCAAGGCGGTGGGGCTGATGGCCGGTCAGAAGCGCCCGCTGTGGGACTTCGAGGATCGCGCGGACTGGTGGACCCGGGTCGACGTCGAGGTGATGGCCCCGGTTGTGGCGGTCCCCACCACCTCGGGCACCGGTTCTGAGGTGGGGCGCTGCTCGGTGATCGTCCACGCCGAGTCGCACACCAAGCGCATCATCTTCCACCCCCGCATGCTGCCGGCCCGCGTGATCTGCGATCCAGCGCTCACGGTGGGGCTCCCTGCGCACCTGACCGCGGCGACCGGCGTGGACGCGCTGTCGCACAGCCTGGAAGCCTTCTGCGCTCCGGGCTTCCACCCCCAGGCCGACGGCATCGCCCTGCAGGGGATGAGCCTCGTGCGGCGCGCGCTGCCCCGCGCGAGCGCGGACGGCGGCGATCTGGAGGCGCGCGCGGAGATGATGGCGGCGGCGCTGATGGGCGCGACGGCGTTCCAGAAGGGTCTGGGGGCCATGCATGCGCTGAGTCACCCGATCGGCGCGGTGGTGGGGGCCCACCACGGGCTCACCAACGCGGTGGTGATGCCCTACGTGCTGGCTTGGAATCGCGCGGAGATCACCGCGAAGATGGCGCACCTGGCACGCGTCCTGGCGCTGCCCGAGCGGGGCCCGACGGCGGTCATCGAGTGGGTGCTCGCGCTGCGCGCGGAGCTGGGTATTCCCCACACGCTCGGAGAGATCGGCGTGACCGAGGCGCTCATATCGCAGCTCGCCGCCGCTGCGGTGGTCGATCCGACGGCGGCCACGAACCCGCGGCCGGTCACGGAGCAGGGCGCGCGGGAGCTCCTGGAGTGCGCGCTGGAAGGTCGCCTGCCATGAGCGAAGAGGCACTGCCATGATCGAGGAAGTACTGCCATGATCGAGGAGGTACTGGTGCTGCGGGTGCCGCTGTGGCGCTGCGACGACGGCTGTCAGCCGGGCGAGGCGCGCCTGAGCGCGGATGTCCTGGTGTTTCAGCCGCTGCTGGGCGGGCCCGGCCTGCGGATCCCGCTGGACGAGATCGCCGACGTGACGTGGCAGTCACCGCGTCCGGTCGTGCGCGTCGAGCGGCGAGAGGAGCAGGCCATGGAGCTGATGGGCGCGCATGCGCGGCGTCTGCTGCACCACCTGTTCGGCATCCGCGATGGTCGGCCGGTCGGCCGGGAGCTGCTGTGGTGGAACGCGCGGGTCTTCATCGACACCGAGCCGGGGATCCACGCGCTCATCACGCTCACCACGGAGGAGCTCCGGGTGCGCCCGGATGATCGCGCGCAGACCGAGACGGTGCTGGCCATCGAGGACCTCACCCGCCTGCAGCTTGTGGGGGCGCGTCAGCGTGTGCAGGCGTGGTTCGGAGAGAAGACGGTGTCGGTCGGCGGCACCGTGGCGCTCGCCCTGCACGAGCGGCTGGCGGAGCTCCAGCCGGACGCGGAGATCGAGGCGCCCCCTGCCTCGCCGCGGCGGGGGCGGTTCAGCGCGGGGTGGCGCTCGCTCCCCGGCCAGATGCACGTGACGAACGCCGGGCTGCGCTTCGCGCCCGACGGACAGCTCTCTCGCCTCCTCGGCCGCGAAGACATCGAGGTGATGGTCTCGCAGATGCTGGAGCTGCGGATACGCTCGCTGCCGCACCAGCACCTGGAGATCCGCACCGGCGCGGGGGTGCGGCGGGTGTTCGTCGCCTCCCCCGCGGCGCTCCTGAATGATCTGGTCAACCTGGTGCGCCTCCACCTGCTTGATCAAGCCATCCGCGGTCCCGCCGACGCTGCCCTGGCGGGGCTGGATGACTGGTCGCTCGACGACCTCCCGCTCCTGCGACTCATCTCACCAGCGCTGCTGTGGCGCGCCGCGGACCGGGTGCAGATCGGGCTGCTGGTCGCCACCACCGAGCGGGTGCGGTTCCTCCCTGACGGCGGGCCCGTCGCCGGTCAGGCGCCGGAGTCGTGGCCGGTGCAGGACATCCTCCGCCTCTCCGCGCAGGATCTCGCGCTCCCCAACAGCGTGCGGTTCGAGCACGACGGGGAGGAGGTGCGTCTGCAGACCGCCGGCGGCCGCCTGGAGGCCGAGGACTTCTGGCTGTGCGTGCCGGCGCCCTCCCGCCTGATGAACTGGGAAAACACCCGCCGCCGGACGAACAGCCCGCTCGTCGGAGATCTGGGGGCGGTGCAGGTGCTCCGAGACGGGGTGGAGGTGCTCCGGCGCTCGCCCGGCCTGGCGGCGCGCGACGGAGAGCACTGGGGCCTGGCGACCCCGAAGGCGCTCGTGCGCGAGCTGACCCGAGGGCGGGTGGAGATCGAGGTGCGGCAGCCGTCGGGTCGCTATCGCTTCTCGGCGACCCCCGCGGGCGTCGCGCCGCTGCCCGATGTGCTGCTGCGCACGTCTTCTGCGGAGCTGGTGCGCTTCGAGATCCACGATCCCATCCGGCTGTTCAACCAGCGCACGCACTTCCGGGTGGCGATGGGCGGCACGATGACGCTGCGGCTGCCCGACACCAGCGGAGTTCACCTGGCGCTGCTGCAGGAGATCGCCGTGGGCGGCGCGGGGCTGGTCTGCGACATCGCCATGGAGCCGGGCCAGCGGGTGCAGGTGCTCGTGCCCGTCGGCGACACCGAGATGCCGATCTCCGCGGCGCTGGTTCGCGTGGAGTCCACCCCCGACGGTCGCTACCGCTGGGGTGTGCGCTTCCGCGAGCTCGACGGCGACGCCGTCGAGCTCCTGCAGGCGGTGGTCGCCGAGCAGCAGCGGCGGGAGCTGCTGAGTCAGCGCCAGGCCACCGAGGAGGATTGAGCTGCTCCGGAAGGGGCGCGGCTGGTGGCTATCCGATCCGCAGCGCGCGCAGGCGGTTCAGCGCCGCCGCGACCTCGTGTCTGCGGGGCCAGATCAGATCGCCGGTGGGCTCAGCCCAGGGAGACAGGCAGTCCAGCCCCTCGTCCGCGAGCACGGCATCGAGCGTGTCCAGGAGAGCCGGCAGCGGCGTCCGGCCGTCCGCGAGATCGGCGCCGATCAGCTGCAGCGCGCGGCCCAACGTGGCCGCATGCGCGCCGTCGATCACCTGCTCCACGGCGCCCAGATCGATCTCCTCGCGTCCGTACTCGATGCGTCGGTGGTCGCGGGCCCGCACCCTGCCCCTACCGCACGGACGCAGGCTCCCGGGCTCCACGCAGCGGCCCGCAGGCCCGGACAGTACGCCGCGATCCGGCAACCGCGCGCCCGCGACGGCCTGGGCTAGCTCCGT
>CAYXGP010000377.1:0-5686 GCA_964464515.1 uncultured Enterobacterales bacterium | reverse complement strand
CAGGTGCCCCACCTGCCACTTGTCGGCTATGCCACCACCATTCGGGCATATCTGGCCAACCAGGTGGGCGATCTCTCCCAGGCCCTTGCCCTCTCACAGCAGGCACTCGATCAGATGGCGGATGCCCCACCCGAACCGATCCCCCCACCGCATCAGTTAGAGGTCCCCCCCCACGGCACCCGAGACTCCCCCCGATGAACCACGATCACTGGCGCGCAGTCCTCACCGACCGCTTCACGTCCAGCTTCCCGGCTGAGCCGCGTGCCTGGCGGACCGTGGGCCGTGAGGCGGAGTTCCCGGTCGTGGCCGAAGACGGCACCGCCGCCGACGCGCAGGCCATCCTCCGGCGCCTCGCGGCCGATCACCCCGATCTGACCGCAGATGTGCAGGACGATCTCCTTGTGATCGTCGAAGGAGACGGCTGCGCCTTCGCCGCTGAGGTCGGCCGCGGGACCATCGAGGTGATCACCGGCCCACAGCCCGATCTGCTGATCCTGGAGGAAGACCACCAGCGCGCGCTGTCGCGTCTGCACGCCGCGGCAGCGGCCTGTCACGCCCGGGTCCTCGGCTTCGGCATCCAGCCCGTGACCCCGGCCACCCCTGACCTGATGAGCCCCAAGCCGCGCTACGGCGAGCTGCTCACTGCGCTCGGTCCGTCCTGGCTGTGGTTCACCCTGACCGCCAGCGATCAGCTCCACGTGGACATCTCTCGCGATGAGCTGATCCCATCGACCAACCTCGTGAACGCGCTCGCGCCGATCATCGTCGGGCTGTGTGCGAATTCGGGCGTCCACGGAGGAGCAGACCCCGGCGTGTGCTGCGGTCGCGAGGGCGGAATGGGGGAGATCCACGCTGCGCACGGCCGCCACGGCATGCCGCGCACCCCGTACCGCGACGTCTCCGACATGATCGATCGGCTGCTGGCGATGCCGCGTCTGCTGCGCTTCGAGGGTGGGCGGAAGGTCGCAGCGGAGGGGGCCTTCACCCGCGCATTGGACGACGCCCGCGACCCGAGCACCCTGTGGACGGAGTTCCTGCTCCATGAGCACTACGTTTGGAACACCGGCCGCCCGCGGACGGCCCACGGCACCCTGGAGATACGGGCGGCCTGTCAGCAGCCCCTCACCGAGTCGGCGGCTGCCGCCGCATTGGGCCTGGGCCTGGTCTGCGCCGCCGAGCCCCTGTCAGCGCTGCTCACACAGACCCTCGGCGATGACGCCTGGGCGCGTCTGCGCGCCTGGCACTCGGACATCGTCACGCACGGTCTGGCGGCCGAGGAGCCCGTCACGGGATTGACCGATACCGTCCTCGGCGCCTGCGCTGACGCTCTCGACGCCCGCGGTCGCGGCGAGACGTCGCTGCTGGATCCGCTCCGCGCGCGCCTGGACTCCCGAAGCAACCCCGCCCAGAACGCCCGCGCGATCTTCCGATCAGAGGGCATGGATGGTCTGCTCGCGCACCTGGCGCGCCGTCCCTGAGCGCAGCCCATGGAGTCCCCCGAGCGTCCTCCCCAGCAGCGAGAGCCCCTGCAGCAGGCCCTGCGGCAAGAGCCCCTGCAACGAGAGCCCCAGCGACGAGAGCCCCTGCATCGCGATTCGCGCAGCCGCAACCTTCTGCTCGGCTTGCTGCTGCTGACCGCCTTGACCTATGCGCGCCTGTGGGGCGTGGAGTTTTCGTGGGACGACGAGGCGCTGATCGTCGACAACCAGGTGACTGGCGCCCTCGATCTGGAGAGCGTGAAGGCGTTCTTCACCCGCGATCTGTGGAGCACCACCCGCCTGCCCACCCTCAAGAGCGGCTACTACCGGCCGCTGATGCTGCTGTCGCTGGCGCTCGACCGCGCGGCGTTCGGGCTGTCTTCTGCGGCGGCGCACGCCCACTCGCTGTTGTGGCACCTGGGCGCGGTGGCGGCGCTGTTCGCCCTCATCCGGCGGCTGCTGGGCGCGGGCCCGGCGCTGGCCGGCAGCCTGCTGTTCGCGCTCCACCCGGTGCAGGCGGAGGTGCTGGCCCTGGTGGCGGCGCGCAACGACGCCATGGCGGCGGCGCTGGTGCTGGTGGCGCTGGGGCTGCTGCTCGATCGCGACGTAAAGTGGCCGCGACTCGTGGGGGCGTTCGCGGCGGCGCTGGCGGCGCTGCTGAGCAAGGAGAGCGCTGTCCTCGCTCTGGTGATGCTGCTTACGTTGGATCTCGCGCGCTGGAGGCGCCCCGGCGCGGGCGCGCGCTACGCCAGCCTGCTGGCGGCGCTGGTCGTCTACGTCCCCCTGCGGCGACTCGCTGACCTCGACAGCGCCATCACCCCCACCGCAGACTCACTGCGTCTGGTGGCGGCCTCCAGCATCGACATCGCGGCCATCTACGGCGGGCTGCTCGTGTGGCCGTGGCCGCTGACGCCCGCGCGGCACCTGCTGTACCTGCCGCCCCTGCACCAGACGCTGTTCGGGCTCGCGGTGTTCGGCGTCGTGCTGGGACTGGCAATCTCGCGTGCGCGAGACCGCACGCTGGCGGTGGCTGGCTTGCTGTGGGCGGCGCTGGCCTGGGCGCCCACGCTCGCAGCGACCCTCGATAAGGGGCTGCTGGGGGAGCGCTACCTCTACCTTCCGCTGGCGGGGCTGGGGCTGACCGCCGCCGCAGCGCTGCCCGCGACGCTGCCCTGGCGCTGGCTCGCGGCGCTCACGGCGCTGGCGGTGGGGACGATCCAGATGCGCCTGCCCGACTGGCAGGACAGCCGCACCGTCTGGGAGCGCGCCCACGCTCACGCGCCCACGGCGTTCACGGCCGGGGGGCTGGCCTGGTACTACCACCGCGATCGCGATCTCGACGCGGCGAACGCGCTGTTCGTGATGGCTCTCCAGGGCGATCCGCCCTACCGCGACGTCTGCGATCTCATCCTCTCTTCGCACATGGAGGCCCGGCAGACACAGCGCGCGGTGGAGCTGGGCAGGTGGGCCATCGAGGAGCGTGGGTGTCCGCGCGGCGGGCTGATCACGGGGCACTACGCGGTGGCGCTGGCGGGCACCGGTCGCTGGGACGAGGCGGTCACGGTGGCCCTCAACAGACCCGGGGGGACGGACGCCCCGGGGCTGGTGGTGGTGGCCGGCGGCCGGGCCCGCGCGGGCGATCTCAAGTCCGTGGTGCAGCTGGCGCGCCAGCAGAAGGACCCGGTGGACTTCGCGGGCAGGGTCGCCAAGCTGCTGCGGCTGTCCGGAGAGGCCGACGCGGCGGCGCGGGTGACGGCGCTGATCAGAAAGTGACGGCTCCAGAGCCGCGGACGGGCGCAATCAAAATCATAGCGGCTGTCGATGGCGAGCGGCCTTATCTTGCGGTAGCGCGGGCGTTCCTCCCCCGGAACCATGGCTGGCAGTTGACCTCGATGTTGGAGCCGTCCCCCTGTTACGCGTTTTGCCCGGTTACGCGTTTGGATTGAGGGCCGCTCGCTGCGAGCTACAGGTGCAACATCGAGGTCGAGAGTGAGATGAGCCCCCTCCAGAGACGGCACCCGATCTCAGCGCTGGCGAGCTCCATGAATCGGATGCACTGGCTGATGAAAGCGTTGATGCGGCGCGGCATCGCCGAGCCAACGCAGAATCCCCGATTTCGGGGCGACGACGCTCCAGATCAGCTCTGTCCGCTGAGTCGCGCGCTGGATGTGCTCGGCCATCGATGGTTGCTGTTGATCGTGCGTGAGCTGATGATCGCGCCGCGGCGGTTCACGGGACTCCAGCGGGCGCTGCCGGGCCTGTCCAGCAACATGCTGAAGGATCGTCTGGAGCGCCTCGACGATCTGGGACTGCTCGAAGTCAAAGCGATCAGGGCATCCTCGAAGGTCTACTGTCTTCGGGGTGCTGCCCTCTACCTCCGCCCGGTTCTGGGCGAGATCGCGGCCTGGGGTGTCGGCTGGATGGACTGCGTCGGCGCGGACGCTCACTTCTCTCCGGCATGGATGAAGTGGTGGTTCAGCTTCTGGCTGGATGAATGGGAGATCGTCCAGCCGCTCTCGCTTGAGGTCCACGTCGATGCGCTGGTGTTTGGGGTTGAACTGCGCCCCCCCGCGGCGACGGTACAGGAGGGGCCGGCTCCCCACGCTGACGCGGTGCTGAGAATCACCGGCGATGAGGTGCGGAGACGGTCGACGGGTGCTCTGATCACCGGGCGGCATGTGGGGGGTGACGAGGCGCTGGCGGCGACCCTGCGCCGCATCTTTCCGTTCCTCGACGTGGCGCTGCCGTCAGCCGCAGGCCCCTCTCGTCATCGAGGCAGGGAGCGGAGCTATTGCCAGCTCTGCCCGCTCTCTGTCGCGCTCGATCTCGTTGGAGAGGCGTGGACGCTGAACATCGTGCGCGATGTCTCCATCCGTCCGCAGACATTCTCGGCGCTGCTCGCGAACAACCCTGGTCTGCACAGTCAGCTCCTGTCCAAGCGCTTGTCGAAGCTGCGACGCCATGGGCTGGTGAACAAGTCAGGGGAGGGGCGTGGAGCGGGGTATGAGATCGCTGGCGTGGGGAGGTCGCTCAACCGTGTGTTCATCGCGTTGGCATACTGGTCGTTATGGGAGATGCCGCCAGCGAAGGGACCGGACTGGTTTCTCAACCCCGAGTGGATGATCAACTGGTATCGCATTCACTTCCGCCCTGAGGCTTCCGCGGGCTGGTCGATATGCTGCCAACAGTATGCTGGTGCGTACGCGCTGTGGGTCAGCGTCGAAGATGGCCGGCTGAAGACCGGAGTAGGAGAGGCCCCCAATCCAACCTGCGTAGTCCGCGCGCCGCTCTCGGTCTGGCTGGACGCCTCCATGTCCGAGACCTACGCCATGATGGCCTTTGCTCGCGGGTGGGCGACGTACGAGGGCGCATTTCATCACATCATGGTGCTCTACACCATGTTCCGCTTCCCGGGGAGAGCGCCCGCGAACGAAGCGCGCATCTTCCGGGCGACAGGGTAGGGGGAGCGACCCCGCGCGCGCAATCAAAATCATAGCGGAAATTCGAGACGTGACGCCGTACTCTCGGGTGGGTGGCGAGACTGCCCAGAACCGTAGAAACGGCGCGAGACGGCGACAGCCTCTCGTGCGAGAATCGTACAAACCGTAATGAGAACAAGTGATGACCAAGCTGGTTGCTACTATCTGGATGCCCGTGGTGGCGTTGGCGTTCTACCCCCAGTCTGCAATGGCGGATGGCGGGAGCGCGGAGTGTGCGGCGTGCGTGGCGCACGACTGCATCCAGGCCTGCAAGGACGAGGGGCTCGCGGAGTACGACGTCTGCTGCGAGAGTGAAGGCGGCGAGCAGGAGGTCTGTGTGGAGATCTGCGGGGACGACTTGACGACATGGGAGTTGGACTGTGAGTCCGGCCACATGCGGGGCTACCAGGACTGCATCGACGCGGCCAGCGCCGACGCGAACGGCGAGCCGGCCGACGCCTGCTGCACATCGTGCACGGACGATCTCGGCGAGTGCTCGGTCAGCGTCGACGATGATGGCGATGGCATCGACAACGACGCCGACCTCTGTCTTGAGACCGCCGCCGATGACGTCGTGGACGGCTCGGGCTGCTCCATCACGGACTACTGTCCCTGCGACGGGGACTGGCGGAACCACGGCGCCTACGTGTCTTGCGTGAGTCAGGCGGTGGACGCCTTCGCAGAGGTGGGGCTGAGCAGCGATCTGCAGATCTCCGATGCTGCGGGCTC
>CAYXGP010000376.1:0-5705 GCA_964464515.1 uncultured Enterobacterales bacterium | reverse complement strand
CGCCTCTCCAGTTCGATGGCCTCGTCGCGGCGTCATGAAAAGGCGCACATCGGGTGTTCTTCTTCTTTCCGGTCTGCTTGGCGCGCAGATAGGGCAGGAGGCCAGCGGAGATCGCGCCGCGTGAGGCGACCTCGGACTTGCTCTGCTGCACCGCCTCGATGACCTTCTCGAGGTTCATGCTGCCGGCGCCGGCGCCGGACTCCCAGGACGAGGAGTTGTAGCCGTCGGTGATGGCCTCGTACTGCAGGGCAGCGGAGACCTGGTCGGGGGAGCCGCCCGCCGCGAGAATGGCAAGCGCGCCGCCGGAGACCTGCGCCGCGGCCTGGCTGGTTCCGGAGTAGAGCCAGGCGCCCACGGTCGACGGGTCGTTGAGGTTGATGGTCTCGGCGGCGATGCCGTCGAGCACGCCGTCGCCGCTGCGGTCGAGGTCCGCGGCGCCGCCGGCCACCGTCACGTCGATCTGGGCGCCGGAGTTGCTGTAGTCGGCGAGGAAGAGGGACTTGCTGTCCCAGCTTCCGCCGCTCTGCTGGTCGTCCCACTTTCCGGGGCGGCCAGCCGCGACGGCGATGACAGCGGGGCTCGCTGCGGGCCAGGTCACGATGTCGCCGCCGTCGTTTCCGGCCGCGGCCACCAGGATGACGCCGGCGTTTGCGGCGTAGTCGATGGCGTCGTGCACCTCGACGCCGGGCACGTAGCCGGGCACAAAGGAGAGGCTGAGGTTGATGACGTCGGCGCCGTTGTCCGTCGCGTGGATGATGGCGTCAGCGAGGTCGAGCTCGCTGCCCTCGTTGTTGGAGTCGAGGACCTTGAGGGGCATGAGGTTGGCGCCGGGGGCCACGCCCTCAACGTCGCCCTCGGAGACGATGAGGCTGGCGATGTGCGTGCCGTGCTGGTGGTCGTCCCAGGCGTCGGCGTCGTCGTTGACGAAGTCGTAGGGAGCGACGATCGCGACGCCGGCCAGGGAGGGGGCCTGGACGTAGGTGTGGTTGCTGTCGCTGCCGGCCTCGTAGGCCACGCCGGTGTCCAGCACCGCCACGGTGAAGTCGTCGAACTCAAGGTCACCGGGGAGGGGGGCGCGGCCGGCCAGGAGGTGCCACTGGTTGGGCGAAGCGCGCATGCTCTGGGAGTCGTAGTTGCCCGCGCCGCGGATCATGCCCATGGCGCCAGCGCGGGCGACGCGGTCGTCGGCGCGCAGGGCCGCCACGAAGTCCATCGCCTTCATCCCGACAGGAACCGAGAGGGCCGCCGCGCCGCTGCCCCGGGGCGCGGAGAGCACCGTCGAGTCGTGGTCGTCGGCCAGCCAGCCCAGCTCGTCAGCCGAGAGCGGCGTCACCATCACGCGGTCGGTGTAGATGGTCGGCGCGTCTTCGAACGGCGCTCCGGAGATCCCCGCCAGCGAACCCTGGTCGGCGTCCGAGCCGAGGCGATCGGCCGTGCCGTCCTGGTTTCCTGTGAAGGGAACGATCATGGGTCCGAACAGGCCGCCGATGACCGAGCCTTCAGCGCCGCCGTGAAGGACGGACCCGACCTCGACAGCCGCCAGCGACAGCAGCCCGCCGGTGACGAGGAGATGCAGGATGCGGGAGCGCTTCGGAGAGGTGTTGGGGGTCATGGCAATCCAGCGGGAGCAGGGGGGCTTGCGACGCTCAGCGGTACGGAACTTCTCCCACGATCCCCAATCACAACCCTGTAAAAGCGGGACACAAGTTGCCCCTGAATGAAAGAAGTTTCACCCACCCCGCGAGGGAGCAGTCCGCTCTCGGCTGACGGGAGGCCCCGGCTGCGGAGGCTCAGGGAGACGCCGTCAACCGCGATAGATGGTGGCCACGATGCCGACCCCCGTCTTCACCCGCGCAGCGTCGATCCCGCCTTCGTCCACCGACGTGGCGACCTGCTGCGTGCTGTGCAGCCAGAACTGCGGCCTGCGGATGGACACCGAAGACAACCGGATCACGGCAATCCGCGCGGACACGAGCAACCCGTTCTCGGAGGGGTACACCTGCAGCAAGGCGTACCGGGTGGGCCACTACGTGCGGCACGAGCAGCGGGTCACCGAGCCGCTCAAGCGCCAGCCAGACGGCAGCTACGCGCCCATCTCGTGGGAACAGGCCACGACAGAGATCGGCCAGCGCCTGCGGCTGATCCGGGACACCCACGGCCCCGACGCGATCGCGATGCTGGGCATCGGCGGTCAGGGCAACCACGCCAGCGTGCTGTACGCGCTCCTGTTCCTGCTCGGCGTGGGGTCGAGGTGGTGGTTCAACGCCCTGGCGCAAGAGAAGACCCAGCGCGCCCTCGTGGACGGCTGGATGCTGGCCTCGCCGCCAGACGGCATGCTGGTCGGCCACGTCGAGGAGGCGACCTACGCGATCATCATGGGGAGCAACCCGATGCTGAGCGAACGGGGGGTCGGCCCGCGTCGGGTGATCAAGGACTTTCGGCAAGACCCGGATCGCACGCTGGTGGTGGTCGATCCGCGCGCCACCGAGACGGCTCGACGGGCCGATCGCCACCTGGCGCTGCGCGTGGGCACCGACACCTGGCTGCTGCTGGGGCTGGCCGCGACGATCGTGCAGGAGGGACTCCACGACTCTGCGTTCATCGAGTCTACAACCACGGGCTTCGAGGCGATCGCCGGCGTCCTGGCCGATCTCGACGTCGCTGAGCTGGCCGCGCGCTGCGATCTGGAGCCGGAGACCGTCCGCGCGGTGGCCCGGGAGTTCGCGGCGGCAGAGCGGGGGGCCATCGAGATCGACCTGGGCCTCGAACAGAGCCGATTCAACACGCTCACGGCGTACCTGGTGCGGCTCATCCTGGGGCTCACGAACAACCTGTGTCGAGTCGGCGGCTCGGTGTTCGTCGGGACCTTCGTGCCCCGCGTCGCCGCGCGGCTCAAGGCGAAGCCCGCCCCGGTCTCGGGCATCCCCGGCATCTCGCTCTTCGCGCCCGTGCCGATGTACTCGCCCGCCCTCTTCGCAGAAGAGGTCCTCAGCGACCGCCCCGATCGCATCCGCGCGGCGATCATCGAGGGGAGCAATCCGGCGCTCACCTACCCCGGGTCCCCGCGCACCACCGCAGCCCTCGAGGCGCTCGAGCTGAGCGTGGTCATCGATCCGGCGTTCACCGAGACGGCGCGGCTGGCTGACTATGTGCTGCCGACGCCCGTGAACTACGAGAAGTGGGAGGTCGCGGTCTTCCCCAAGCCCTTCCCGATGATCGGCATGCAGATCCGGCCGCCGGTGGTCGAGGGCCCCGAGGGCATGCTGCCGGAGCCGGAGATCTACCACCGCATCGCGCTGGCGATGGGCCTGGTGAAGCCCGCGCCGGGGATCCTGGGTTCGCTCGCCCGTCGCGCGTCAGACTCCCTCGGCGCGTGGGCCTACCTGGCGGCGCTGGCGCCGCTCGCGCTGCTGGCCGGCGGCGTCCGACGCTCCGGGGCGATGCTGCTCTTCTGGGCCTACGAGACCCTCGGCCCGACGCTGCGGGCCCCACAGCTCGCGTCGCTGTGGCTCGTCTGTCACGCCGTCGCGTGGACGCGGCGGGCCGACGTCAACCGCGGGCTCCCGGAGCTGACGGGGCTCCGAAACCCGATGGCTGTGGGCAACGCGCTGTTCCGCCTCGCGATGGCGCATCCTGAGGGCGTGGCGCTGGGGCGCGTAGACACGAGCGATCACCTGGCCGATACCATCGGATACCCAGACGGGCGCGTTCGGCTGGCCCCCGAGCAGATGTTGGGCGAGATCCGCCGGGCCCTGAGAGACATGATCGAGCCCGACCCGGAGTTTCCGTTCGTGCTGAACGGCGGAATGCGCACGCACTGGACGGCGAACACCAACTTCCGAGATCCCGCGTGGCGCAAGGGGGCGGGGCCACACTGCGCGCTCCGGATGAGCCTGGGAGACGCGGAGCGCCTGCGTATTCGCAAGGGAACGCGGGTGCGGGTGCGGACGAGGACCGGCGCGGTCGAGCTGCCCGCTGCTCCCGAGAGATACGTCCAGGACGGTCACATCCATATCCCCAATGGATTCGGGACCCGCTATCCGGATCCCGAGACGGGAGAGCTCACCACGGCAGGAGTGGGCATCAACGAGCTCACCGACTGTCAGGACCGCGATCCGTTCACCGGGTGCCCACACTTCAAGTTCGTGCGGTGCGCGGTCGAGCCCGTCGCGCCTGTTCCTGTGCGATAGTCGGGCACCCACCCCGCCCCGGAGATCGCCGATGCGTTTCCCCGTCATCTCCCTCCTCGCTGCGCTGCTCATCGGCTGTGATGACAAAGACGGTCGAGACACCGCTGACGGGACCCCCACGGTTCCGGTCACCGGCGCGACCACCTCGACCGGCACCGTCCCCACGGGGACCTCCTCGACCACGGGGACCCCTTCGAATACGGGGAGCACGGGCGAGACTGCCGACGCCGACGGCGACGGATACGCCGCGACGAAAGACGGAGGAGGCGACTGCGACGACACGGACGCCGCGATTCACCCGGGCGCCGCTGAGGTCTGCGACGGGGCAGACAACGACTGTGACGACGACATCGACGAAGACGACGCTGTAGATGCAGAGACATGGTATGTCGACGCGGACGGCGACGGGTTCGGCGACGACGACAGCGCGCAGTCGGCATGCGAGGCCCCCAGTAAGGACGGGGTCGCGGTTGTCTCAGAGGGTGGAGACTGCGACGACAGCGCGCCAGAGGTGAACCCGGCCGCCGAGGAGGTCTGCGAGCCCACCGGACCGGCGATCGACAACGACTGCGACGGCGACATCGACGAGGACGTCGGGGGAGTGGTCTATTACGCCGACGACGACGCAGACGGCTACGGCGATGAGGCAGACTCGGTGGAGTCCTGCGCGGGGGCACCCGATGGCTACGTGTACAGCGACGGACCGGGCGGCGACGGCAGCGGCGATGACGCCTTCGACTGTGTCGACACCAACGACACCATCCACCCCGGCGCCGATGAGGTCTGCGATGGGGTGGACAACGACTGCGATGGAGACGTCGACCAGGACGACGCCGTAGACGCCGAGACGTGGTACGCGGACGGTGACGGCGACGGGTTTGGTGGAGGCGACGCGACGACCGCCTGCGCGGCGCCGTCGGGCTATCTGGACACCAGCACCGACTGCGACGACGACGACTCAGCGGCCAACCCCGACGCAGACGAGGTCTGCGACGGCATCGACAACGACTGCGACGGCGACACGGACGAAGACGACGCGACGGATGCCCTCACCTGGTATGCAGACACGGACGGCGACGGCTACGGAGACGGAACCACGCAGACAGCAGCGTGTGACCAGCCGGTCGGCTATGTGACGAACGACGGCGACTGCGACGACGACGCGGCGGCCACCAGCCCCGCGTCCTACGAGGTCTGCGACGGCGATGACAACGACTGCGACGGCGACACCGATGAGGGTGACGCCCTCGACGCAGAGACGTGGTACGCCGACGCAGACGGCGACGGGTTCGGCGACGCGAGCAGCACGCTGGCAGCGTGCGAGGCGCCGAGCGGCTACGTCTCCGATGACGCAGACTGTGATGACACGGATCCCACGGCCAACCCCGACGCCGACGAGGTCTGCGAGTCCTTCGGGCCGGCGATCGACAACGACTGCGATGGAGACGAAGACGACGCGATAGACGCCGAGACGTGGTACGCGGACGGTGACGGCGACGGGTTTGGTGGAGGCGA
>CAYXGP010000375.1:0-5745 GCA_964464515.1 uncultured Enterobacterales bacterium | reverse complement strand
TAAGGCCACCACCACGATCAAGGGCGGCGGGCTGTATCTGGACAACCTCTCAACCGTGACGCTCAGCGGGCTCCGCGTGGCCGGCAACAGCGCGGACGGTGAGGGGATCGACGGGGGCGCGGGGGCCTACATAACCTCTGTGCAGCAGGTCACGATCAGCGACTCGACGTTCTCGGGGAACATCGCGAGCAACCTCGGCGGCGGTCTCTACATTGTCGACAGCGAGGTGCTGCTCTCAGACAGCAGCCTGTCCGACAACCGCGCCACGTACGGCGGGGGGGCGATCTACCTGGAGGGGCTGCAGTCCAAGCTCGAAGAGTGGGCGCGGCTGGAGGTCTACCGCACCTCGTTCTCTGCCAACGAGGGCGGGAACGCAGGCGGCGCGGTGCTCGCGACGGAGAACACCGAGGTGAATTTCACCGACTCGACGTTCTCCGAGAACATCTCAGACTACGGCGGAAGCGTGGAGACGTTCGGGCACATGCGCTGCTTCTCGGAGTCGAAAGAGGCGGCGTTCCTGGACAGCACCGCCCGCTGGCGGGGGGGGGCGATCAGCGTGCTGGACGACGGCGACTACACCTCCGAGGGCTGCACGATCTCCGGGAGCGCGCTCGGCGGGCAGTACCACGGAGAGGCCCGCGCCGACATCTACGCGGGTGAGCTGATCGAGTCGGAGGGCGAGACCTACGACGCCACCGGCGGCGACTTCCACTGCAACGCCAACGGCTGTGAAGGAGACGTGACGAAGTGAGCACCATCCTGCTGGGATTGACGGGCCTGGGATTGACGGGACTGCTGGCGCCGATGGCGCACGCGGGCGCGGTCCACGCGCTCTTGATCGGCGTCGGCGACTACCCCGAGTCGTCGGGCTGGGCCGATCTGCACGCAGGCGCAGATGTGGCGCTGATGGCGGACACGCTGGGGGCCCTCGGCGCCGACCACATTCATCGGCTGGAGGGACGCGCGGCCACCCGGGAAGGCATCGTCGCGGCCATCGAGGAGCGCCTGCGTGTCCCCGCTGAAGCAGGCGATCATCTCCTGCTGCACTACTCGGGGCACGGCCAGCAGCTCGCGGACGACGACGGCGACGAGGCCGACGGGCTCGATGAGGGCCTCGCGGTCTGGGGGGCGCCGCGGCGGGGTGACGCTGACTACGACGGCGCCGCGCACCTGCGCGACGACGAGCTGGGCGCGCTGCTGGAGTCTCTCCGAGAAACAGTCGGGCCCGCGGGCAGCGTAACAGTGGTCCTGGACGCCTGTCACTCCGGCACGGCCACCCGCGGCGGACTGCCTGTCCGCGGTGGGGCGCCCCCGATCGGGGCTGCGCGGCCCACGGCCCACGCGGCCGGCGGCGCCTTCGGTCAGGAGATCATCCAGCCCCTCGCCGACGCCGAGCGGGCGCCGCTGGTTGTGCTCTCCGCGGCGCGGGCCGATCAGGTGGCGCGGGAGGTCTACGGCCCCGACGGCCAGCCGATGGGCGCGCTGACCCTGGCCCTGGCGCGATCTCTCTCGGCCCTTCCACGCGACGGCACCTGGCGGTCGCTGCATGCGCGGGTGCGCGCGGAGATGGCGCAGCTCGTGCGCGGCCAGTCTCCGCAGATCGAGGGCGACGCCGATCGGGTGGTGTTCTCCGCGGACTCTCGCCAGGCGGCGCTCGGCTTCGACGTCGCCGCGGTGGTCTCCAGGGATGAAATTCGAGTCGCGGTGGGGACGCTGCACGGCCTGGCGCCCGGCTCCCTGATCGCCCTGGTCCCGCCGGACGCGCCAGACGCACACCCGTCTCGGCACCTCGCGCGGGCTACGGTCACCGAGAGCGCCGCGACCACATCCGTCGCAGTCCTCGCGCCCGACAGCGCAGACGCTGAGACGCTGCTCGGTGCCCGCGCGGTGGTGGTGGCCTGGGCCCGCAGCCCCGCGTCGCTGCGCGTGCAGATCGACACGGGCAGCAGAGGGCACGACAAGGCGTGGCGCGCAGCGCTCGGGGGGATCTCCCTCATAGAGATCACCGACGAGCGACCCGATGTCGTGCTGGAGCTTCGGGACGGCGCGCTCGAGCTGGCCGACGCCTCCGATCTCGACCGGGTGCTGGCGAGCGGTCCCGCCGACGCCGAGCCGACGGGCTCTGAGCTGCTCGCGGCGATCTCGGGGCAGGCGCGGGGGCGCCTGATCGGCGGACTCTCGCTCGACGGGGAGCGGCACCGGGTAGACCTCCGCCTGCTCCCCGCAGACCGCGGCGCCGACGGCCTCTGCAGGCCCTCCGGCGCAGAGAGCGCGGACGACGAGCAGGTGTTTCACCCCGGAGACAGCTTCCTGCTCGAAGTGCAGAGCCAAGGCGAGGCGTCGTCCTGGCTCACGTTTGTCTACACCGACCCCCTCGGGGCGCCCTCGCAGCTCTGGCCGCAGGAGGGCCTCTCGCCCGATCGGCTGGCGCCGGGGCAGCGCTGGCTGCTGCCGTTCTGCGCAACGGTGTCGCCGCCGTTCGGGGTGGAGCAGATCAAGCTGTTCGCCACGCGGAACCCCGTCGATCTGGGGCCGGTCCTGGGGCATGCCAAGGCGGCGACACGGGGGGCGGGAGACGGCGCAGACACGCTGCAGATCCTGCTGGACGAGGCCGCGCAGGGCACGCGGGGAGGGGAGTCCGCGCTGGAGGACGGGTACACCGACGAGGTGATCTACAGCATCCGTCCGCGGTAGTGCGCCGCGACATGTTGAGAGGTGGCTACTCCACCTTGAAGCGGACGACCTTGAGCGTCGCGTTCTGCTCGGTGTCCTCGATGTAGATCTCCAGGGAGTGGTTGCCTCGAGGGATCGGCGCGTCCGGCATGTCGACGTGGCCGTCGCTCACATAGGGTCGCACGCGGCTGGTGATGTCGATCCCCCACCCCTTGAGGTACGTCACCTTGAGCGAGGCCATGTCTGCAGGCAGGCCGGCGATGCTCGGCTCGACCCGGATGTCGAAGTCCAGGCTCCCGTGGTAGGTCGAGCCGTTCTCGGGGGAGGTGAGCACCAGCTTCGGGCCGTCTTCGAGCTCTGAGACGCCGCGAGCCGTGAGCTCTGTGTCTGGCATGGCGGCCTCTTCGGCGGAGATCAGCGGCGGTCGTGCCGCGGGGGCAGGTGCGCCACCGGGCGCAGAGACGCCGAGCGGTGGTCCCGCAGGGGTAGAGATTCCGGGAGCGGACCCGCCGGCGGGAGGGGCGCCGGTCGAGGGCGGCATCGACGGCGGTGCATCCACCACGGCGACGCGCACGCACGTCGGCGGCCGCGCGGGATCACGCGGACTGCTCCGGCAGTCGTAGATCTGCGGGCCAGAGGGGCTCTGCTCGACCACCACATAGTGAACCTCGCCGGGCCCGAGCGGGGTGGAGACGACCTGCGTGCGGTGTCCGCAGCCGATCAGCAACGCAAGGGACCAGAAGCGCATCGCTCACCTCGGTGTTTCCGGGGACGTATCTCGGCCGGCTGCGCGCAGAATCAGGAGATCATCGAAGCCATCGGCGTTCAGATCGCCTGCGCCGCTGTCGACCCCGCCGGCCAGCCCCAGCGCGCCCTGCGAATCGCTGGACCACGTGACGATGAAGGCCGCCTCGTCCTCGGCGTCGATGACCGCCGCGGAGAGCTGGGTGGGCGTGCAGTCGTAGTACTCGCTGTGTTCGTCGGGAGACACCAGGGAGATGAGCGGCGGGTCGTTGATCCGCTCCAGGTTGGAGCCGCTGGTCGTGCATCTGAGGAGAAAGAGGACCAGGCGGGCGCGGACATGCGCTTCTCCAGGGTGGCCGGCTCACACGGGGGGTGACCGGATCGAGGGGGCGCTCGGTAACCCACCGTCAGAAGGTGGAGCCGGCACCATCACCGCCACCGTGACCCCCGCACTTTGATCGACCCCCGCACTTTGATCGACCCCTGCCATTTGATCGACCCCTGCCACTTGAATCGTGTCGAGCTGGCGGCCGCACAGGGTTCGGAGGTGCTTCCAGAGCAGCGCAGACTCGTAGTGCTCCACCTCGGTGGGGATGTGGTCAAGGAGAGAGCGAGCGCAGACCACGACGAGGCGCTCCTGGGTTCGGGAGAAAGCGACGTTTGAGCGGTTGAGGTTGAGGATGAACTCTGCGGATTGGGAGATCACGACCGGATCGGAGACCGTCGCGGAGAAGAAGATCGTCGGCCGCTCCCCGCCCTGAAGCCGCTCGACGGTGTCGATCAGCCCCACCGCGTCGTAGGTCTTCAGTCGACTGCTCAGCAGGGCGCGCTGCGCACGGTGTGGGGTGACCACCGCCACCGAGTCATCGGGCACCGCGTCCTCCGCGGCGAGGATACGGGCGATGATCTCGACCTCGACAGGGTTGGACTGCTGTGACCCGGCCTCGCTGTGCAGCACCAGAACCAGCCGGTGCCCCCCCCGCCAGACCACCGACCAGGGATCATCGGTCTGCGGCAGGACGGGCGCCGGGGCTCGCTCGGGTCCGGTCAGCGTGATGCCGTCCAGAGCGTACAGCGGCCGGAGCAGCTCCCGGATGATCGGCGGCAGTCGCCAGGTCTTCTCGAGTCGGTCGATGACCACGCTGGCTGGGCGAAGACGGGGGTGGGTGGAGAGGTTGAGGACCGCCTGGTACGCGCTGACGTGGGGCTTGTAGAGCACGGCGGGCGGGCGATCCTCGGAGTCCCAGTCGTGCGCGATGATCGGGGAGAGCTGTCGGTGATCACCCGCCAGCATGATCTGACCCACGGGTCGGGTGAGGCTGGCGAGCGCCAGGAAGTGGCTGAACACCATCATGCTGGCCTCGTCGATGATCAGGAGGGGGGTGAGGAAGCCCTCCGGGGTGCGCTTGAACCGCGCGGTCCGGTTCATGCCCTTCTCCACCATCTTCAGCACTGCGTTCACCGTGCCGCCGATCACCACCACCCCCGTCTTCGCCATCCGGTTGATTCGCCGTATACACGCGTCGGCCTTCAGCAGGTGGAGCTCGCCGTCCATGTCGTCATCCGGACTGGAGTCGACCTTCGCGACGCTGACGGCGGGCATCGCCAACCCGGCCCGCTGCGCTGCCGCGTTGAAGGCGTCCTTCTGCGCGAGGACGCGGGCGAGCAGGGTGTCGACGGCGGTGTGCGTATGGGCGGCCAGCAGCAGCACCTCGCCGCGGGAGTGGCGCGCTAGGATACGCGTGAGGAGCGCGAAGGCCGTGACCATGGTCTTGCCGGTCCCTGGCGGTCCCTGGAGGAGCTGCAGTCGGCTGCTGGCGCCGCGGAGGAGGATGTCGACTCGGCGCGGCGCGATGTCGCTGTCACGCCCCCAGCGGTAGGAGCGCAGAAAGCCTCGGATGGCGGACTCTGCGGACCGCTCCAGCGACGGCATGGGTGGGATGTCCGGGCGGGTGGGATCGAACCAGCGGAGCACGTGCCGGCCCCTGAGCGGCGAGTCGGCGCTGTCGGTCAGGCGCTTCTCGATGCGGTCGGCGACGAAGTCGGAGATCGACGCATCCAGGGTGGCGTGCGCATAGGGGGGGAACCCGGCGGCGGGGTCGAACGGGCTGCTGGGCAGCACATACGTCGCGCCTCGCCAGCTCGGAATGATGGACAGCTCCACCGTCTCTGCCGCCCAATCCAGGGACTGGACGACCGCCGTCTTGCCATGGAGCAGGTTGCCGAAGCTCTGACCATCCTGCGGATCTGCAGATCTGCGGGTGACGCGCACGAAGCTCCCCTCGCCGATGGAGATGCGAGCGGACAGAGCGTCGACGTCGACCTGGG
>CAYXGP010000374.1:0-5759 GCA_964464515.1 uncultured Enterobacterales bacterium | reverse complement strand
ACCGAATTCTTCAACACCTACCTCCCCAACAAGCTCACCAGGAACCCCGAGCTGGCGGCGAGCACCCGGACCATCTTTCAGTTCGACATCAAGGGCGCCGGTACGTGGACCCTCGATCTCAGCGAGGGCGAGGGCTCCGTCAGCGACGGCCCGCACGAGTCCCCGGGCTGCGTGATCTCCGCCGATCAGAAGACCTGGGAGACCATCCTGGAGAGCCCCAAGAAGGCCGTTCAGATGGTGATGATGGGCAAGCTGAAGGTCTCCAACCTCGGCCTCGCCACCCAGCTCCAGAAGATCCTCGGCTGACCGTCTTCTTGTCGCTGTGAGAGGTGCTGGTTTCAGCGCCTCTTCTGCTTCTGGGCCTCTCCGGGCCTGTCGTATCGGGGCCTCTCTTCCCTCAGGTGCTCGCTCGAACCAGTTGGATTTGAATCAGAGCGATCGGCGTCGCCGATACGTCGCGATCGCCGCCACGACTGCGGCTCCTGGTGTGAACAGCAACGCGATCAGCCACACCAGCAGTCCCTGCACGACGTTCATCGCCAGGGCGCCAGCGCCCGCCTCGTTGCTGCGGATGCTGATCTGGTCCTCTTCGCCAGCCAGCCACGCCAGCGTGTTGAGCATGAGGTCCTGGTTGCTGAGCTGATCGACCAGCTCGTTGCTGGCGAAGTCGGTGTCGCCGATGACCACCACGCGTCCACCGTTCTCGCGCACCACCTCGGGGATGCCGGCGGGGGCACCCAGAGCTCCCAGCCCCTCCGGAGCCCCCGGCGTGTCGGGGGCCGGGGCCAGACTCGTCCGGCCGATCTTGAGCTGAGATGCGTCGGTGATCTCCGCGACGCCCACCAGCGGCACCGAGCCCTGGATGTCGTCGCCGTCGGGCTGCAGGGGCGCGGAGCCGTCGTAGGTCGTCTCGGCCCAGCCGTACTCGGAGGTCTGCAGGAGGGTCTGGGTGAGCACGCCGTCGGGCGCCGGGCCCGTGGTGACCGAGCGCCCCAGCCGGAGCATCAGCGAGCCCTTGATGGGGCTGGTGATGGCGTGGGGAGACAGCGCGCTGGCGTCGAGCAGGATGTAGGTGGCGTCACCGACCATCATCTGGTTGGTGGGGCTGGCCTCCAGCACCACGTCGTCGCCCACCACCAGACCGTAGCGAGCCATGTCCGCGGCCAGCGCCGGCGCCGTGCCCGGGTCGAACATCATCACCAGCGCGCCGCCGCCGGCCACGTACGCCGCGGCCAGCTCGCGCTCGGCGTCCAGCCACTCCAGCTGGGGGCCCGCGCTCACCAGGATCTCGCAGTCGGAAGGCACCCCACCCTCGGTCAGCAGCGAGACGGTGCGGGTGCGGTAGTTCTGGCCCTCCAGCTTGGAGATGAGGGTGGACATACCCTGGGGATCCCCCGCGGCAGTGATGTCGCGCTCGCCGTGGCCCGAGGTGAAGCAGACGACGTGCTCGCGGCCAGCCGTGACGCGCACCAGGGCGTTGGTGATGGCCTCTTCGCCCATGTCGGTCTCGAGGCGCTGGGAGTCGTCACCGGCCTTGAGGATGATGGTGCCCCAGCTCGTGGTGATGTCGTGCTCGCGGGCCTTCATCGGCTCGAGGACGGGGTCGTGGAGCGTCACGGTGAGCTTGTCCGTGACCTCGGTGTAGCCGGCGATCAGATCTTCGAACTCCCCGCGCTCTCCGCTGCCCTTCGCGAAGAAGCCGATGATCTCCACCTCGGACTCGAGGCCGGCGGCGATGGAGCGGGTCTGGTCGCTGAGGGTGAACCGCTTGGAGGCGGTGAGATCCCAGCGCTCATCGTAGCGATCGGCCAGCACGTTGGCGGCGACCGCGATGCCCAGCGCCAACACCACGAGCACCTGGCTCATCAGCGCCACGCGCACCCCGCGCAGCGCGAAGGTCTGCTGGAGCGCGCGGTGGTCGAGCGCCAGCCAGGCGGCCAGAAGGGCCGCGCCGACGCCCCCCACCACGGGCCAGGGCATCTCGATGGAGTCCGCGAACGCCGCGTAGATCAGGAACGCGGCGAGCGTGAGCCCGCCGATCGGCGCCAGCAGCCAGCTCAGGCTTCGCATCACAGCCACCTCGTCGCTTCGATCCGCTGCTGCGTCGCGAATACGAAGAAGGCGATGAAGCTGACGAAGTACACCAGGTCCTTGACGTGCATCAGGCCCTTGATGAGCTGCTCCAGGTGCGTGAGCATCGACGCCGTGCTCAGCACCGCGCCCAGGGTGCTCTCGGTGAACGTCTCGGTCCACGACAGCACCCACAACAGCAGCAGCAGGCCGAAGCTCAGCACGAACGCCACCACCTGACTCTGCGTGTGGGCAGAGACGAACATGCCGACAGCCATGAAGCAGGCCGCCAGCAGGAACATCACGGCGTAGCTCGACAGCAGCACGCCGGGATCGGGGCTGGACAGCCAGTACAGGATGCCCACGTAATGGAGCGTGCAGGCGAACATCACCGCGAGGAAGCCCAGCATCCCCAGGTACTTGCCGAGCACGATCTCGAAGCTGGAGACCGGCGCAGCCATCAGCAGCTCGAAGCTGCGCTGTCGCATGTCGTCGGCGAAGACGCCCATCGACAGGGCCGGGCAGATGAACAGCAGGATCACCGCCCAGTTGCCGAAGAAGTAGGGCAGGAACGCCTCGTTGATGTTCAGATCGCCGCCGTAGCCCATGGACTGCGACGACTGCACGCTGAAGTTGGTCAGCTCGACGGCGAAGAAGAAGCCCGTCACCACGATGAACGAGCACAGGCAGATCCACCCGACGGGGGTGGAGAAGAAGGCGCTGGCCTCGCGCTGCGCGATGGCGCGGATGGCGTTCATGCGGGGCCTCCTGAGGTGAGCCGAAGATAGACGTCTTCGAGGGACTCCCGGCCGGTCAGCTCCAGCAGGCCGAACGGCACGCAGGCGCGGGCGAGGTCTTCGCGGAGGTCACGCTCGGCGTCGATCTCGTAGGTGCCCGCGCCCGCGGTGCGCACGCCCCGAACGCCGCTCAGCGCCTGGAGGGTCGCTGTGAGGTCGTCCGGGGGACGCGCCACGGTGACCGAGACGCTGTGGTGGTTGGCCTCCAGCGCGGCGATGCGGTCCGCCGCCACGAGCCGGCCCTGGTTGATGATGATGACCCGCTCGCAGACGTCCTCGATCTCACTGAGGATGTGGGTGGAGAGGATGACCGAGCGGTCGCCCTCGGCCAGCTCCCGCAGCAGGCGCTTGATCTCATCGCGCTGCCCGATGTCGAGGCCGCTGGTGGGTTCGTCGAGCACCAGCACGTCGGGGTCGTGGACAAGCGCCTGGGCCAGCCCCACCCGCTGCCGGTAGCCCTTCGAGAGGTGATCGATGACGCGGTGGCGGACATCGGCGAGGTCTACCCGCTCGATCACCCGCGCGGTGGCCCCGGCGGCGTCATCGACACCGCGGATGCGCGCGGCGAAGGCGACGTAGTCCTGCACCACCATCCCGCCGTACAGCGGGGGCACCTCCGGCAGGTAGCCGATGCGCCGTTTGGCGGCGGTGGGATCTTCGAGGATGTCGTGGCCGCCGATCGCGGCTTTACCCGACGTGGCTCCCAGGCAGCCACACAGGATGCGCATCGTGGTGGTCTTTCCCGCCCCGTTGGGACCGAGGAAGCCGACCACTTCGCCCTTCTCGATGTGGAAGCTGACGTCCTCGATCGCGGTGTGGGCCCCGTACCGCTTGGTCAGGGACTGCACGGTGATCATCGGCATTTCCCCGTCTGTCGAACGCGTGGGGCTCCCTGCTAATGGGTCTGAACCGGTCGTGCATCCGCGCGGCGGCCCTGGTCATCATTCATCACGAGCGAAGGATGACCGGAACCCGTGTTGCCCGACCCCGGGAGCAGCGGCTACCCTTCCCTCTGCCACGCTGCAACGGAGCCCGGTATGCACCGCGCCCTTCTTCCCTCGCTTCTGCTGCCGTTGATCCTCGGCTGCGGCTCGACCTGGGAGATCCAGGACCTCGACGGCGACGGCATCAGCCCGGCCGATGGTGACTGCTGGGATCGCGCGGAGGGCCCGGAGGGGTCGAGCGTCAGCGGCACCGACATCTACCCCGGCGCGCCCGAGATCTGGTACGACGGCATCGACGCCGACTGCGCCGGAGACGACGACTACGACGCCGACTCCGACGGCTGGGTGACCGAGGCGGCCTATGTGGGCCTCACGACGCTGGGTGTCCCCGAGAGCGGGAACCACCTGGGCGCGGGTGACTGCTGGGACCAGAGCATCCCCGAGGAGGACTCCTCGGGAGGGACAACGCTGCTGGAGATCCCCACCGACTTCACGGTGGTCACGGGAGACACCGACGCGGCGGGGGCGGCCTATCCCCAGCTGCTTCCCGATGAGGTCAACCCCGGGGCGACCGACACCTGGTACGACGACATCGACGCCGACTGCGACGGGCTGGACGACTTCGACCAGGACGGCGACGGCTTCTCCTCGATGCATCACCTCCAGCGCGACGGCTCCACCGGCCCGGACTGCGTCGACGGCTCGTGGCGCGACGACGACAACCCCGCCGGAGACTCCGCCGCCCAGATCAACCCGGACGCCGCGGAGGTCTACTACGACGGCACCGACCAGGACTGCGATCTGGTCACCACGGACGACTGCGATCAGGACGGCGACGGCGCGACGCTGGACGGCCTGGGGCTGAAGTTCTGCGACAACATCGACTGCAACGACAACGACGCGAGCGTCGTCCCCACCGACGACCCCGAGATCTTCTACAACGGAAAAGACGACAACTGCGATCTGAGCGACCAGGACGGCGACGCCGATGGTGACGGGTTCTGGCACGACGACTACCTGTCGCTGGTGGGGACTGTCGAGGGTTCGGTCACGCTCCCGGACGACTACACCGACTGCTGGGACTCCGACGATCCCGGCGAGCTCGGCTACGAGGACTTCGGCGCCGACCAGATCATCAACAGCAGCCTGGTGGATGGCACCGAGCAGGCCGCGCTGCTGCCCGCGGAGGTCAACCCTGACGCCACCGATCGGCCCTACGACAACCTCGACCAGGACTGCGCTGGCGGCGATGATTTCGACTGGGACGGCGACAGCTACCAGACGGACTCCTTCGACATCGACGGCGCGGGCGGCGTGGGCGACGACTGCCTCGACTGCAGCGCCGACTGTGAAGCGCCCGACGCCGGGAGCGACCTCGAGGCGTACTGCACCGAGTACTGCGACTCCGACTCCACCACCAACCCCGGCGGAGTCTCGACGACCAGCGCCAACCCCGGGCTGTCATACGACCAGCCGTATGACGGCACCGACGCCGACTGCGACGACTGGAACGACTACGACTACGACCACGACGGCTACGTCTCCGAGGACTATGACTCCGACGTCACCGAAGGGTACGGCACCGGCGACTGCGACGACGTCGATGACAGCATCCACCCCAACGATGACTCCCTGAAGTGGCCCACGGTGCTCGAGGGCTGGTACGACGGCGTCGATCAGAATTGCGACGACGAGTCCGACTACGACGCCGACAGCGACGGCTACGACCACGAGGCGCACAGCGGCAGCGACTGCTGGGAGGGCACCGACGCCGACGTGGACTCCAACCCCGCGGGGCTCGACCCCGAAGACATCAACGTGGGTGTCGCCGAGACGTGGTACGACGCGACCGACCAGGACTGCAACAACGAGTCTGACTACGACGCCGACGAGGACGGTCAGGACCACGAGGAGTACGGCGGCGAGGACTGCTACGAGGCGACAGGGG
>CAYXGP010000373.1:2313-5783 GCA_964464515.1 uncultured Enterobacterales bacterium | reverse complement strand
GCGTGGGACCGCCCTCAGGTCGAGGGGGGAGATTGCTTTTCTTGGAGCGGCCTTACCCGGGGCTTGTGCTCGCCCTTGCGGGGCAGAGCAACCAGATGCTCCCGCTCCGCGGCACTCAACCTCACCTGATACTCTCGGGCACGACTCATCACGACCTCCCTTCCTCGCGAGATCAAATCAGCCTGAATTCAATTGACAAGACGCCAGGCAAAACGATTGCGGGCGCGTCGACGCCGGGAGCCGCTCAGGTCAGGAGCACCTGCACCGCGAGCACCGACGCGAACACCCCCGCGGCGTCCGCCGCCAGCCCCGCCCAGACCGCGTGACGGATCCTTTGGATGCCGACGCTCCCGAAGTACACCGCGAGCACGTAGAAGGTGGTCTCGGTGGAGCCGTTCATCGTGCTGGCGAGGATGCCGATGTAGCTGTCGGGGCCGTGGGTCTGCAGCAGCTCGGCGGTGAGCCCGAAGGCGCCGCTGCCCGACAGCGGCCGCAGGAACGCCAGCGGCAGCACGTCGGCGGGCAGACCGAAGCTCTCTGTGAGCAGCCCCACGCGGCTGGTGATCGCCTCCAGGCCGCCAGAGGCACGCAGCATGCCGACCGCCGAGAGGATGGCGACCAGGTACGGGATGATCATCACCGCGAGCTGGAAGCCCTCCTTGGCGCCCTTGACGAACACCTCATAGACCTTCACGCCGCGCACCACGCCGATCAGCAGCATCCCGAAGATGAGGCCGGGCATGATCCAGGCGCTGGCGGCCTCGCCGTGGACGTAGACCACCCCCACCAGGGCCACCAGCGCCGAGATGAACACGGTGATCGGCAGCAGGCTGCTCCACTCGAAGGGCGCGCGCTGCGCGACGATCGCGGCGTCGGCGGCGCGCTGGGCGTCGCCGGCGCGGAACATGGGCAGCCGCTGCAGCGTCTTCGCGGCGAAGATCCCGGCCATCGTGGACAGCCCGGTCGCCATCAGCGTGGTGGGGAAGATCGCCGCGGGGTCCGCGGAGTCGAAGTGCTCTCGCAGACCGATGACCCCGGTGGGCAGCAGGGCGAGCGCGCTGGTGTTGATGGCGAGGAAAAGCACCATGGCGTTGGTGGCGGTGCCCTCTTCTTCGTTGAGCTTGTTCAGCTCGGTCATCGCCTTCAGGCCGAACGGCGTCGCGGCGTTGCCCAGCCCCAGCGCGTTGGCGGCCATGTTCATCACCATCGCGCCCATCGCCGGGTGATCCGGGGGCACGTTCGGGAACAGCAGCACCAGCAGCGGGCGGATGAGGCGCGCCATGAACGCCAGCCCCCCCGCCTCCTCGACGACCTTCATCAGCCCCAGAAACAGCGCGATGTAGCCGACGAGACCCAGCGCGAGCTCCACCGAGCCCTTGGCAGCCTCCAGCGCCGCCGCCCCCACCTCGGCGGGGGTGCCGCCGACGATCGCCGCGGCGAACGCCAGGGCCACGATTCCGAAAAACAAGCCGTTCATGAGACTTCCTGGCCTGTGGCCGCTGACGAAGCGCCGCGTCGGTTCGCCCCCGCGGCGGTCAGCGCAGGATGTATGCCAGCGTCACCAGCAGCGCCCGGGTGAGCAGGTCGGTGGACACCCGAGCGAGGGGGAGAGGGCCCAGGCAGACCGACGCGATCGTCTTGAAGTCGTGGGTGGGCGGCGGGGGGATCGGGAACCGCTGCGCAGCCTGGTCGGTCTCCCCGGATCGCCCCGGATCGACGTCGACGATGGACGCATAGGGTGTGGTGCGCAGCAGCTCGGTGTCGAACGCCTCGTGCGTGAAGGCCTCCTTCAGCCACTCCGCGTCTTCGGGGGGGAGCGCGCCTCCGATCGACACCAGCGCGAGCAGCCGATCCCGCAGCGCGGGGGTCTGCGCGAGCATGCGCATCAGCGGGCCTGCGCGAGCTCCGTCACAGAGGATGATCAGGCGATCCGACAGTGCCGTGAGCGGGGCCGCCAGGGACTCCGCAGGCGGCGCGCCGACGGGGACGTCCACCGCCCGCAGGTTCGCCGCGCGGATGTTCTCCGCCAGCGACGGACCCGCGCAGGCGAACACCACGTGCCCCAGCCTGCGCGTGAGTCCCTCGCGCACGGGGGCGTCCCAGGCGGCGATGGCGTCCCACGTGGCGCCCGCACCGAGCACCGGCTCCGGATCCCAGTCCGCCCCCAGATCGGCGGGGTCCTCCATCAGCGTTTCCGCCGCCGTGGGATCGGTGAGGAACCCCTCCAGCCGCTCCCGCCAGGAGGCCGCGTCGCCGCCGATCGCTTCGACCTCGCCGCGGTGCAGAGTCGCCAGCGTGAGCTTGAACAGGCGCTCCCAGTCGAGCACGGGTGAGCGCGGCACGGAGAGCCACGCGCCCCAGGCCGCCAGCGCAGCCGCGCCCAGCGTGACCCACCCCTCCAGAGTCACGCGCTGACGCCGGGGGTGGACCGGGGGGGCGGCCCCTCAGAGCTCGGTCCTGTAGAGGTCGATCTTGCTGAGAGCAGCTGTGGGAAGGGGCTCTCCCAGGCGGGCAGGGCCCAGCCCTCGTCTCGGGAGCGCTTCACGATGAGGTACAGCGCGGTGTACAGCGCGAGGAATTCCCAGAACGGCTTGTCGTTCAGCGTGAACTCGAGGAATGACCAGGCGATGTAGCCCAGCATCGCCGCGGGCATCGTCCAGGCGAGCACCTCCGCGCCGGTGCCGCGGCTCCAGCGGATGAGGTCGCGGGTCATGCGACCGACCGCCACAGCCAGCCAACCGATGATGCCGAGCCCCACCACGCCGTAGTGCGCGACGATCTGCCAGAAGATGCCGTGGGGGTAGTCGTACAGCGACTGCGCGACGTAGTTGTTGTACGTCGGCAGGAGGGTCTCATACCCGCCCGCGCCGATGCCCAGGCCCCAGGTGTCGCGGAACATCTGCAGGCAGGTCAGCCAATTGAGCTCGCGGTAATTCTGATTCAGCGAGACGTTGGAGGAGATGCGCGAGAGCGCCTTCGCGGAGTCCGCGATGTCGAACATCATGCCGACCGCGAAGATGCCCACCGTGGCGATCGCGAACCGCAGGAACCACCGCCTGAAGATGGGGTGGCCCAGCGCCACCAGCACGCCGCCGATGAGGGTGGCGTAGGCGCTGCCCCGCGAGCCCGACTTCAGCATCATGATGAAGATGAAGAACCCCGACGCGATGAGGACACCCTGCGCGAGGCGGTTGCGTTCGAGGAGGGTGAGGCCGAAGCAGGTGTGGATGACGAACATGAGGTTCATCGCGAACCAGTTGGGCTGCTGGCCGAGTCCTGTCTCGCGCCCGCCGCCCGAGGCGGCCTTGAAGCTGACGTCGCCGGTGCTGATGCCCAGGGCGTCGGTGCTAAGGGCCAGCACGCCGATCAGCACGCAGGCGCCGATCCACGCCCAGATCATCAGGCGGAAGTCCTCCCAGGTGCGCACGAACGCCAGGATGACCATCGCGTTCGCCAGGACCATCGCCATC
>CAYXGP010000373.1:0-2303 GCA_964464515.1 uncultured Enterobacterales bacterium | reverse complement strand
CCCCTGGATGCCCTGCGGGGCCCCCCCCACCACCCCCAGCGCCCCCCCCTCGCCGCGGGCGTCGCCGCGATCGACCGACCAGAAGACCCCCGAGATGAACACCCACAACGCGAGCGTGACGTAGGGCCACTTCCACGGCCAGTCCCGCCACAGGGACACGCCCTGGATGGCCGCGTGGATGATCAGGCCCACGAGGCAGAGCATGAGCGCGGGTTCGAACGGACCCACGCCGATCTTGCCGATCCGGAAGAAGACCGTGGCGCCGGTGGACAGCAGGCGCGCGGCGATGAGCACCGCGACCGCCAGGATGGGGCGGCGCAGCACCATCAGCACGGCGACGATGCCGAAGACACCCATCGCGGCGATGCGGATGTCGAGCACCACCAGCGGGAGCAGCGCCAGCTCGAACGCCAGCGCGAGTCCGAGCAGCTTCGCCCCGCCCAGGCGGCCAAGCTGGAGCTGTAGCTGCTGCGCCATGGCCTCTCACAGGAGCGGTGTCCCGCAGGGTGGTTTCGAGCGATGCGACCGTCCGGTCGGGCGGTCCGGCGCATCTTGACAGCCGTAACGCGCAGTGTCAGTATCCGTCGGAACGCTGAGACGTGAGGCGCCGATTCGCGACGGGCGATGGCCGATCCTGCTCGTGGTGATGGTCTACGCGGCGCTCGCGATGGGCACGGCTCGGCAGATAGGGCTCGTCGGTGAGGTGGCGATCGGGTGGGCGCTCCCCTCCCCGCCTGCGGTGCTGGTCGGGTTCGATCCGCCGACGTGGGCGGACGGCGCGCTGCAGCCCACCACAGGCCACGCGCTCGGGCCGTTGATCGCCAGCCAGGTTCGGCCGATCGAGCGGATCGTCATCGGGGAGTACGCGCTGCCGCTGGCGATCAACACATACACCGGCGGTCCACCGGACTGGCCCGCCGCCGTCGTCTTCGGATTGACGGGCTCCACCAAAGCGGTCGTGGGGCTCCACGTGCTGCTCGGCGCGACGCTGCTGATCCTGGTGCGGCGGTTCCTGCGGTTCCACGCCTCGGCGCTGGCGGGCGGGCTGGCCGCGCTCACGTTGGCGACGGACTGGTGCTTCGTCTTCTACCGGAAGGTGCTCGGCGGGACCGAGATCGTGCTCCTCGCGGCGACGCTCCTGACGGTGTGGGCGCTGTGGAGCCGGCGTTGGCGGGGCGGTCCCCACGGGCTGATGGCGCTGGCGGTGGGCGTGGCGTTCGGGCTGATGGCGAAGGCCACGTTCGCGCTCACCGCCGCCGCGGTGGTCATCACGTCAATTCTGACACGCGGCGATCGTCCCCCCGTCGGTCCTCCGCGCGCCGAGCGGCTCACCCCCGCGCTGCTCGCCATGCTGGGACTGACAGCGCCGCTGTGGATCACCGCGCTCCACCACGCGTTGGCGGTGCCCGCGGAGCTCCACGTGCGCTCGCATGACTTCCCGGGGGTCCAGCTCTCCCGGGTGCTCGGCGCGCTGACCGGCGGGCCCGGGCCGGCGCGGGAAGGGTGGATCAATCTGTCGTACTGGGCGGGAGATCCGCTGGGGTTCCTCGTCCGCGCCTACGGAGCGGAGGGCGGCGGCTGGTCTCCGTGGGCCGTGGTCGCCTGGGGGGTGCTGATCTCCGGGAGCGCGCTGGCGTGGGTGCGTCCGCGACCCGGACCGCGGGACGCGCTGCTGCGGTTCACCAGCCTCCTCCTGGTGGTCCAGACGGCCATCATCCTCGGCGTAGCGCGGGACCTGCATCACCTCGCGGTCGGCTCCATCACGCGGGCGATCGTCACCGGACTGGCGGTGGAGCGCCTGTGCGCCTTGACAACGCCCGCGCGGTCGTTCGCGCGCCTGCGCCTGGCCCTGCTGCTCGCCGCGCCGACGGTGATCGCGGGCGTCTCTGCGCTGCTCGCCACCGACGCGGCGGTCCGGAGCATCCCCACGCCCACCTTCACCTGGTCCGGACAGGAGTCTCTGCGCGGAATGCTGCGGGACGCAGGGGTCGAGCGGCTGACCGTCAGCGACTATGAGACCACCGGCGTGCTGGAGGTGACAGCACCCGAGATCGACGTGGTTCATACCTGGGGCGCGACGAGCCGGATGGGCCGCGACGCGTGGACCCCCACGCTGCGGGAGGCGGCGGGGGGGCACCTGCTGGTCGTCGATGCCAGCGCGCCGATGATCTACAACCTCCGCGCTTCGGAGCGCAGACTCATGGGGCTGGCTTCGGAGGCGGGGGTGGAGCTCGAGCGGGTGGCGGCGCTACCGGACGACACCGCGCGCCTGTATCTGGTGCGCTGAGACCAGGGAGTCGCTA
>CAYXGP010000372.1:0-5783 GCA_964464515.1 uncultured Enterobacterales bacterium | reverse complement strand
CTCTCCAGTTCGATGGCCTCGTCGCGGCGTCATGAAAAGGCGCACATCGGGTACTAAACCAGCTTGTTGTAGCGGCGCTCCAGCTCCATGAGAAGTTCCGGGCGCTGCAGTCGGGATCGGGCGCGTCGTTGAATTTGATGTCGACGCCGGACACACACCGCCTTCAGCTCGGTCCGGATCCGAAGCCAGGAGCGTTTGGCGCGCAGCTCGGCCACCCGCTGGATGAGCAGAGCGAGAACGCACAGCTTGATGTGGGCCACCACTCGGCGCTCCAGCCAGTGGTAGATGGGACGAAGAAGAAGCTGCACGCGCTTGAGATTGCGAAAGCACCGCTCAACGACGAGAAGACTCTTGTAGGTGTCAGCCGTATCCGCTGGCGTCAGGCTATCGTCATTGGTGAGCAGAACCCACTTTCCATCCAGCTTGGACGCCTCGCTGATGGCCGTTCGATTGACCCGTAGCTGACCCGATTTGGTCAGCCGTACATACCGACCAGGGTGTAGGTCAGACTGTGAACGGTTGAACGCCTGATATCAAGGCGTCGGCGAGCAGTCTGCAGTCACTTGTCGAGTCTACAGACGTGGAGAGGAAGGGCGAGCCCACGGGATAGCGGTCATTTCCAGAATCCCACGAACCCCTGAGGCGCCCCGTGCTCTCCTGTCCCGTCTGCTCCCTTCCGTCCACCCCGACAGCACCAGAGCCCCTCGCCAATCTGTGTCAATGGGTCAAGCAGATCGAGGCTGGCGAGCTGAACATCCAGGGCAATCGCACCAAAAAGTCCAGGTTCAACCTCGATCGACATCGCCGACGAGACTGTCTCACCCGCGTTCTACGCCCTCTCGACGGGTACTTCACGTCGGCCGCGCTCCGGCGGGGGAGCATCGAGGATGGCGATCAGGCCCCAGATCTCGGCCCAGAAGAGCGCTCACGTGTTGATGCGATTGCCCTGGCTGAACATCGAAGACCTCACGGAGCTCGAGCGTACGGCGAGGGAGCTCACCATGGATGTTGAGCGCGCGGTCACCGCGGCCTGGCTCTCCTCGCGAGCAGCTCCGAGAAGCCGTGCGGGCGGATGGAGAGATCGCGGGCGATGATCAGCGTCCAGGGCTCCCCGATGAGGTCGAGCGCGATCGCGAGGGGACAGAGCTGCCCGTAGCTGCGGTCCTCTGGTCTCCGATTCGGGGCGGGGTCCATGAGCGCGTCGTCGAGGAACGGAAAGACCCGGCGCAAGCCAGCGGCGAGCTCGGCGTCGCCCCCGACGTGCGCGGGGGTGATCAAGGGCCCGCTGGACCGACGCTGCACCTCCTCGCTGCGCATCTGCAGCGTCGCGTCGGCGTCCTGGACCGGTCCCGGCCGCACCGACACGTTGCCAGGCTGCAACTCGACACCGAACACCACATCAGCCACGTCGGCGAGAAGTGCGCCTGTGAATCGACGCAGTCCATCCAACCCGCGCCCCACGCCGCGACCTCTCCCAGCACCGGGCGCAGCGAGAGCGCGGCGCCGCGCAGGCTGTAGCGCTTGCCCCCTTCCGACGACCGACACTTCAGCAGGCCCTGATCGTCGAGTCGCTCCAAGCGGTCTTTCAGCAGGTTGCTGGACAGTCCTGGCAGCGCCCGCTGGAGCTCGGTGAATCGACGCGGTGCGATCAGCAGCTCGCGCACGATCAGGAGCAGCCAGCGATGGCCCAGCACGTCCATCGAGCGGAACAGCGGACAGAACTGATCCGCCGTCTGCTCTCCGTGGAACCGCGGGCGCTCTCGAAGCTCGACGACCCGTCCGCGCTGCGACAGCGCATTCATCAGCCACTGAAACCGATTCATCGAGCTGTCCAGCGCAGAGATCGGGCGCCGTCGTTCGGAATTCAGGAACAGAGCGGAGTGAGACATCACACGACGAATGGTAAGCCCTGAGACGCACACCCGTCAGTATGATTTTGATTGCCCCCTGGCAAGCACGTAGCGCCGCCCGCAGAGCTCTGCAGGCGGTGCCCGGCGCTGCTTCGCCGGGGCGGGGGGCAAACCCCCGCGCCCCCCGGGGGGCCGAAGTATTTTTTGCCCAAGCCCGCCCCTGCGGGGCCGCGGGGGGGGGGCCCGCGGCGGGGGGGCGGGGGGGGGGCCCCCCCCCCCCGGCGACTCCGGCGTTCACTACTTCTTCTTGCCCTTCGCGCCAGAGGTCTTCTTTCCGCAGTCGGACTTTCCGGCGTCGGAAGAGTCACCGTCGACGATGAGTCCGGCGTCCTCGAAGGCCTCGGTGGTCTCGGAGACACAGGAGACGTAGTCGCCGTGGTTCTTCCAATCGTCGTCGCACGGGCAGTGGTCGGCGATGGAGCAGCCGTCGGCGTCCACCGTGTCTCCAGAGGCCGAGTCCGCGCACAGGTCCAGGTCATCGTCCACGCCGTCACCGTCGCTGTCGACGCTCACCGAGCACTCCGCCAGGTCGTCCGTGCAAGATGTGCAGCAGTCGTCGTCGATGTTCCCGTCCGCCGCAGCCGCGCCGGCCACGAGGCAGTCGTCGAAGCCGCGCATGTTGCCCGACCGGCAGTCCAGCTCCCAGCTCGTCTGGTCGTCTCCGCAGATCTCCTCGCAGATCTCGACCTCGCCGCCCTCGTTCTCACAGCAGGCGTCGTACTCGATCTGCCCCTCGTCGTAGCAGGCCTGCACACAGTCCGTCGCGACGCAGGCCTCGCACTCGGCGCTGTCGTTCGCCTGGGCGGTGTGGGGGAAGAGGGCCAGAGCGGTCGCGACCACGGGCATCCAGAGCACACTTGTCATCTTGATCATCGGAGCTTCTCCTCGCGCTTACGCGCACATCGAGTGAGCGGCATCGGCGCCGCATCGGGGTTTGGGTCACCGCAGTGACACCCGAGGTTACGGCTGCAGGGTGTCCGCGTTCGATATGATTTCGATTGCGCCCTGTTCAGGGCCGCGCAGTGTGGACGCCCGGTACACCCGGGGGTCGCTGGCCGGCGCCCAACTGGGGAACCGGAAGATCGAGTAGATCAGCATCAGGAGGGACGGGGGCCCTTCCCAGGAGCCCCAGCCGCGGGCCATCGCCATCAACCCGTAGACCTCGGACCACGCGCTGTCCATCCAGACCGAGACCGGCCCCCGGATCGTGCAGTCCGGGTCGTCCAGCTCTCCGATGCCGGTCCGCAGGGTGCCGTCGGCGATGCATATCCAGAGCGGCTCGTCGTCGATGTAGAGTTGGCAGCGGATCGAGTGCCCCGCAGCGGCCTCTGGAGAGAAGTGGGCGCGCATCCAATTGAAAGCCCACTGCGCGTTGCGGAACCACGCCCCTCCCCGCGCTGGCGGCATCTCCCAGACCCCCCAGAAACCCAAGGCCATGAAGACTCGAGTGAGCGTCGCTCCGTTCCGGGTCAACCCATACTTCGCGCGCCGCCCCTCCCCCTCCCGCGTGATCAGCCCCTCGCGAATCAACCCGGCCAGGCGCTTGGAGAGCAGCTGTCTGTGCAGGCCGGGGTTACCAGCGATGAGCTCGGAGAACCCGTGCGCCCGGATGGCCAGATCGCGGATGATGACCAACGTCCAGGACTCCCCGACCAGATCGAGCGCGACCGCGAGCGGACAGAGCTGCCCGTAGCTGCGGACCTCCTGTCGTCGGTCTGGAGCGGTCGGCGCGAGCGCGTCGTCGAGGAATGGAAAAATCCGTCGCAGTGCCGCCGCGAGGTCAGCGTCTCCCCCAACGTGCGCGGGGGTGAGCAGGGGTCCTGGACCTCGACTCAGCACCTCCTCGGTGCGTATCTGCAGCCTCGCGTCGGCCGCGGGGACCGGACCTGGCCGCACCTTCACGTTGCCGGGCTGCAGCTCGACCCCGAACACGACCTCTTCGACCGACACCTCGAGCGAGAGTCGCCGGTCGATCTCCGGCTCCTCGAGCCAGAAGCTGAACCACCACCTCATCCAGGCCGGCGAGAAGTTCGCACCCGCGGGGGCGCGGTCCATCCAACCCGCGCCCCACGCGGCGACCTCACCGAGGACGGGTGCCAGCGAGAGCGCCGCTCCGCGCAGGCGGTAGCGCCGGACGCCCTCCGATACGTGAATCTGCAGCATCCCCATGTCGTCGAGTCGCTCCAAGCGATCCTTCAGGATGTTGCTGGACACCCCCGGCAGCGCCCGCTGCAGCTCGGTGAATCGACGCGGAGCGATCAGGAGCTCGCGTACGATCAGCAGCAGCCAGCGATGCCCCAGCACATCCAGTGAGCGGTACAGCGGACAGAGCTGGTCCGCCGCCTGCTCTCCGTGAAAGCGCGGGCGCTCTCGAAGCTCGACGACCCGCCCGCGCTGCGTGACCGCTCTCATCAGCCACTGCAGGCGGTTCTTTGAGCTGTCCAGCGCAGAGACCGGGCGTCGCCGCTGAGAATTCAGGATCAGGCAGGACTCGGACATGACGACGCCGATCGTACAGCCCGAGCGCGCTGCCGTCGGTATGATTTCGATTGCCCCGTCAGCCTCCGTCGGGCGCCTTGCGAACCAGCCCCGACACCCGCGCAGCCGCCTCCTTCTCTCCGGACAGTCTGAGCAGCTTCGCCACCCGGCCTGCGTAGTCCACCGGGTCCTTCTGTTGGCGCGCCAACTGCACCACGGACTGCAGGTCGCCGGCCAGCGCGCGGCCCGCGCCGACCACCACCAGCCCCGGTCCGTCGGCCCCGCCGGGACGATTCAGCGCCACCGTGACCGCCTCGTCCCAGCGCCCCGTGCCAGCGAGGGCGACCGCGTAGTGTCCGGTGATCAGTCCGCCGCGCGGGCACCCCCGCTCCTCGATGGCCCAGCGGCCGATCTCCGCCGCGCGCTGCGTCTGCTTGGCCTCCAGATGAGACGAGAGGATGAGATCGCAGACGTCGCGGTAGGGCGGATCGCCCTGCAGGGCCAGGACGAACAGCGCGTTGGCCGCGTCCAGATCGCGATCGCGGTGGTAGTACCAGGCCAGCCCGCCCGCGGTGAACGCCGTCGGCGCGTGGGCGTGGGCGCGCTCCCAGACGGTCCGGCTGTCCTGCCAGTCCGGCAACCGCATCTGGATGGTGCCGACCGCCAACACGGTGAGCGCCGCGACCCACCGCCACGGGATGGCGCTGGGCAGCGCCGCAGCGAGGGTCAGCCCCAGGCCGGCGAGCGGCAGGTAGAGGTAGCGCTCGCCGAGCAGGCCCTTGTCGAGCGTGGCCGCGAGGGTGGGCGCCCAGGCCAGCGCGGCCCAGACCAGTCCGGCCAGGGCGAGGGTCCGCTGACGGGCGTACCAGATGGTCAGCCCCAGCACGAGGCCGAAGACCGCCAGGCCGAACAAGGTCTGGTGCAGCGGGGGCAGGTAGAGGATGTGCCGCGCCGGCGTGAGCGGCCAGGGCCACACCAGCTCCGAGCGGATGAAGGTGAGGCCTGAGGGCGGCCCCGACGTGGTCATCTGGCCGCTGGCGACGACCCGAATCCTCGATAGCCTTGGGGCGGGTCGTCCCCGGGGACCACCCGGGCTGTTCCACTGAGCTGAGCGACGACAACAGTGGGGGCGGCTGCGCCCTGCGCGGGGACGGGTGCGCACGGGCAGCCCGGGAATTGAGGAGCAGCTCGGGCGCTGGCTGACCGACTCCGACACCGGAATCGAGGCCGGCGACGCCAAAATCGACCGGACCCTCAGCCTGGGGTAGACCAAGAAGGTGGTTTATGCGCACTATCCTCTGAGCTGACCGGGGCGCTCGACGAAGTGGTAGCTGCCGCCGCGGCGTCGCTCATGGCGGTGAGCAGGTCTTCGTCGTAGTCCAGACCCAGGCCCAG
>CAYXGP010000371.1:0-5848 GCA_964464515.1 uncultured Enterobacterales bacterium | reverse complement strand
CCGGCAAGCGAAGCAGCCGAGCCCAAGGCCAGGAGCGGAGGGAACGGGACGGGTTGTTCACCACAGTCCTCTAGACCTGGCACCCAGAGAGCGAGCGGAGCGAGCGATCCGCGCTCGGCGCTTCCATCGAAGTTGACTTCATCGGATAGGAGGCGGTGATGCAGCCCCCCCCCACGACCTCCTGTTTCTCCATGTCTTCCAAGACCTGGAGAACGCGCGCTCGCATCTCTCGTTGGCCCTGCCTGAGCGGTTGGTGAGTAGCGTTTGAACGGTCGGGCCTGCGTCCTGCGCTGACGCGCTTGGTAGACGTCGCTCTGCGGAGCGGGGAGAGCTGTTGTTCACGGTCTCGCTGCGAGACGTGGTCCAGGAGCGCCCCCAGCTCAGCGAATCGGAGCTTCGGGGCCAGGCGGTGGTGCCGCAGCAGCTGCTGCTGCGCGAACTGGCTCCGGCAGGAGGGCCGGCAGGAGGAGCGTCAGACGCTGCCGATCAGTCTGCTGACCCAGCGCTTCGCGCCGCCCGAGCCCGCTGCTGTCGAGCGCATCGCGTCAGCCGACGGCGAACAGCTCCAAGCCTGGAACGACCACCTGTTCACAGCGACGTCGACCGACGAGGTTCTCCGGTCGGGCGCGGCGAGTCGCCCTGGAGGGGGTGGGCCCGCCTGAGCACCCTGGGGCACCCAGGCGGGCGGTGGGGTCTTCGGCGCGATCCCGCTCGCTGAACGGGGCTGTGCGCGCAGGCACCAGGAGATGGACAGATCCTTGGCGCGGGGACGACCACCTTGATGGGCGCCCTTCTGGCCGACCGACGCCTCGGGGCGCCGGAACCTGTGCTCGAGAGACGAAGGCCGAGGTTGTTGTTGGCGTTGGCGGGAGAGTTCCTGTTGCGATTCGCCAGGCGGGCGTTCCGCGGGTTGTTGTTCCAGGAGCCGCCACGGTTGACCCGGTTGGAGCCTCCTCCTGTAGCCGCTGGGTACATCACACGTCGGCGGGCGTCGAGCCACGCGAGGCCAGCAGCCCCCGGGTGTCGCCGTGCTCTGCCCAGGCCACCAGCGATCCCGCCCGGTGCTGGCGCTCACCCGGCGGCAGTCCTGCGCCCTCCAGCCAGCGCAGCTTGCCCAGCAGCCGCCGTCGTCGCGCCCCGTCCAGTCGGAGCCGGCGGGGCCAGATCCGGAACCCCAGCAGCGGCACGCCGTCTGAGACGGGCGCCTTTCGACGGGCGCTCAATTTCTCCTGCAGGCCCAGCCGCTCTGCCATGAACGCCGCGATGGCGTCGGCATGCGCGCGGACCCGCGACCGATCGCGATCGAACAGGATCATGTCGTCCATGTAGCGGACCCACGCCCCGACTCGGCGCTCGCTCTGCGCGAAGTGGTCGATCGCGCCCAGGTAGAAGTTCGCGAAGTGCTGACTGGTGAGGTTGCCGATGGGCAACCCGACTCCGCGCTCATCCGCGCCGGCCCGCAGCACCCGCTCGACGGTCTCCAGCAGGCGGTGATCATCAAAGCGCCGGACGAGCCGCGTCGTCAGCCGGTCGATGGGGATCGTCTCGAAACAGTGCAGCACGTCCAGCTTGGCGAACCAGGCCCAGCGCCGCGCGTGCCGCTGCGCCCGCCAGACCGCGGCGCGGTTGCCCTTCCCCCGCCGGCAGGCGTAGCTGTCGAACACTGCGTACCGCTCGAAGGTGGGCTCCATCACCGCGCAGAGAGCGTGGTGCACCACTCGGTCTCGGAACGGCGCGGCCGAGATCGTGCGGGGCTTTGGATCGCGGATGCGGAAGGTGCGGAACGGGCCGGGGCGATAGGTGCCCGCGCGCAGCTCCCGCTGGAGTTGGAGGGCGTGGAGCTCCAAATCGGCCAGGAAGCGCGCGGCGTCATGTCCGCGCCAGTGCCCGCGGGCTGCGCGCCGGGCCGCGTCCCGCAGCGAGAAGAAGTCGGTGGCCTGCTCGAACGGCGTCGTCACTGCAGCTTCTTGCGCCAGCCGCCGAGCATGCGGCCGGCCTCGTCGACGTCCCGCATGGTCGCCTCGAAGCCCGACCGTGCCAGGTAGCGCCGCTCGAACGCCAGGCGCAGCATCACCCGCAGCACCGCCAGGTGCCCGTCGGCCTCGGCCAGCAAGGGGGCCGTGTCTCGCGCCGCGGTCCAGCGGGCGCGCACCAGCCGATCGAGGATGTCCAGCGCCAGGTTGTCGATCCGGCCGGTGAACGTGAAGCGCGCCGCCTTCGGGAAGCGCGCCGTGCGGTCGAGCAGGTCGCCGAGGGTGCGTTCCCAGTGGACAAGGAGCGTGGGCTCACCCGCCCCCGTCGGGGGTGTCGTCATCGGTCGTCGCTCCCTGCGGCACCGCCGCCACCAGCTTGAGGACATCGGGTCCGTAGCCCTTGATCCGCGCGTCGCCGATGCCATCGATGGCGGTCAAGGCCGCGATGGTGGTCGGTCGCTTCCGGGCGACCTCGGCGAGCTGCTGGTTGGTGAACAGCACATAGGCCGGGCGTCCATCCTTCTTGGCGCGCTGATTCCGCCACGACCGCAGCGACTCGTAGAGCACCCGGTCGGCGTCGCTCAGGGTCAGCTCCGGGGAGGGGGCCGCCGGCCGCTTCCCGGTCGATGGGGAGTGCGCCCCGGCGTAGCGCACCACCACGGCGATGGTGGGCACCCCCGCGAACACAAACGGGTGCTCGGTGATGGTCTGAGCGTCGTGGGCCTGGAAGAACGCCGCCAGTTCGCTGTCGTCGAAGACGCCGGACGTGGGGTCCAGCCGAACCGTGAATACCCGAGCCTTCATGGAGAGCCTGCAATCTTCAGCGCCGGATCGCTCGCTCCGCTCCTTCACTGGGTGCCAGGTTGCAGCGGAGATGGTGAATAACCCGTCCCGTTCCCTCCGCTCCTGGCCTTGGGCTCGGCTGCTTCGCTTGCCGGCCCTGGCCGGGCGTCAGTTCGGGACTGAACCTGGATTGGGCTGCATCAAGGGTCCAAGTGATCCAGGATCAAGGGTTCGTCCTCGAGAGACGAAGGCCGAGGCCGTTGCCGGCGATGGCGGGAGAGTGCCCGCCGCGATTCGCCAGGCGGGCGAGCCGCGGGTCGCTGTACCAGGAGCCGCCACGGCCGACCCGGTTGGAGCCAGATTGGTGCAGCACTGGTGCGAGTTCAATGCATTGGCCTGGGGTGGGAGGCCCTTCCTTTTTGTACACATCGGCGCACCAGTCGCGCATGTTCCCAGCCATGCCACGGACGCTGTAGGGGCTCTCGTCGACCGGGAAGGTGTCCACCACGGCAGGCAACATTGGTCCCTGGTGGCTGTCTCGCATGCAGCACCAGGAGGGGTCGAAGCCATCTCCCCAGGGGAAGAAGCGACCATCCACACCCCGAGCCGCCTTCTCCCACTCAAGCTCGCTCGGCAGACGCCACGCCTCACCGGTGCGGGCAGCAAACCAACGGCTGTACGCCTGGGCGCCGAACCAGTTGACCATACACACCGGGTACTCTGGCTCCCAGATGTCCCCATCTGCGTCTGGGCGAAGCACGAACCGACCCTGCGCGTCACGACCATAGATCATCGCGCCCAGCTCTCCGACGGTCCCGCCCCTCTCCCTCGGCACATGCCTCAGCGCCTCCTCCTCTCGACCGCTCTCCACCAGGTCATCGAGGAAGGCGATGTACTGACGGTTGGTCACCGAGAACCGCTTGAACACCAACGCGTCTGCCCAGAGCCGCCGGCGGGAGAGACTGTTCAGCGCCTCTGCATCACCACCGCTCCAGAACCAACCCGCTGGGACATAGCAGTCATCGGACGCCAGAGTTCCTTTGCGAGGCAGAAGGATAGGCGTGGGTTCCTGGTCACCGGGCCGGACGCCGTCCCAGTGCTCCTGACGACCGATGCTCACCGGGTAGCGGACCTCCTCGCACTCTGGATGTCGCAGCACACAAAGGTAGCTGCCCATCGGCAGAGACAGGGAACGAATCGGCGTCTTGCCCAGATTGCGCTCGAACTTCGGCACCAGCCTGCGGTTCTGGATGACGTAGCGGTGTAGCAGCACCTCTGCGCCAACTCGGTCGGTGTGCAGGGTCAGCGCGCCGTCTCCCTCGAGGTAGGCGACACAGCGGTCTCGAACCTCGTCTCCTTCCGGCAAAGCAGAGACGTGAGACCGAAGACCAGACTCCGCGCGGAGCGCTACGTTCTCCTCTCGCGCTGCCTCGGCGCCTCGGTGCTCCTGGAGAAGTCGCTCCGCCAGGGCAGCATGCGCCTCCACCAGCGCCGGGTCTACCCGAAGCGCCCCCTGAAGACCGTGGACCTCCTCCAGCTCGGCCAGCGCCGCCTGGCGCTCCAGCGCTGTCGCCTCGTCCTGCTTCGCCCAGCCTGGCGCCTTCTTCTCCTCTGGCTCCCAGGACTTCACGCCCTCCAGCAAGACCTCCGCCTCCGCCCGAAGCTCCTGGGCTTGTCTGAGGAGCCCCTGCGCCCTGGGACCGTTCGCCTTCGCCTCCTCCACGACCGCCAGCGCCTGCTCTCTACGCTTCGCGCCGTCCAGCCAGTCCCGAACCACCGAAGCCAACTCCGAGGCGCTCTGGAACCGGTCACTTTTCGCTCTCTCCATCGCCTGATGACAGGCAGATACCAGCTCATCAGGCAGCGGTAGACCCTCGGGTTCGTCGAAGGAGCCCACGACGGGCTGCCCTCCGACAGGCTCGGGCGGTCCTGTCCGCACCATGTCGAGAACCTGTAGAGCGCTGCCGCCGACATAGGGCACCCTGCCTGAGAGCAGCTCGTAGAGGATGGCGCCCAGGGCGTAGACATCGCTGCGCCCGTCGATGCGGTCTATCTGCCCCATTGCCTGCTCCGGAGGCATGTAGGCGGGGGTGCCTGCCACAGAGCCCATACGAGTCGCCTGGGCCTGGTCCTGGGAACGCTCGGTGGCGATGACGTCGAGGTCTCCTTGCTCAGCAGCGAGGTCGGGTCTTCCGGTGACCTTGGCGATTCCCCAGTCCAGTACGAGCACCTCTCCGTGCTCACCGACCATGATGTTGTCGGGCTTGAGGTCCCTGTGGACCACGCCTCGCTCGTGGGCATACGCCACTGCTTCGCAAGCCCGGTGGAAGGCGTCCACCAGCCGACGGAACGTCCAACCCGAAGGAGCAGCCTTCCAGCGGTCACCGCTGCTGGCGGCATGGACCTCCTCGATGACCTCCGACAGGGTGCGCCCCCTGACCTCCTGCATCGTGAAGTAGAACCGTCCGTCTGGGAGGTTGCCCAGCTCGTGGACGGGGATGATTCCCGGGTGCTGGAGCTGAGCGGAGACCTGCGCCTCCTCGATGAACCGTGCCAGCGCGCCGGGGTTCGACATCACCCGGGCGGAGGCGACCTTCATCGCCAATGTCCTTCCCAGGTCTCGGTCCAGGATGCGTCGGACCTCCCCCATCCCGCCCCGACCCAGCAGACCCAGGTCTTCGTACCGCTGAGCGCTCTGAACGCTGACTGATGAGCGCTCCTCGGTGACTTCTGACTCCGCACCGAACGTCTGTGGCTGCGGAAAGAACGTCTCTTCCGAGCTCACAGGCTCCAACGACACCGACGCCTGACCATCGAACAGGTGGGTCAGAACAGAAGCCTGCCGGGACTGCGACGAATAACGGGACAGAATCTCCCGAGCCCGCGTCACGTGCTCCGATGCACCCCCAAGCTCCGTGACCAGCGCGATGACTTCTTCCTGCAACATCCGACCTCCAGGTTCACTCCTGGTAATCAGACGCAATGAGCGGGCACAAGGGGGGCTTCACGACGGCGGTGAACAACCCGTCCCGGTCCCTCCGCTCCTGGCCTTGGGCTCGGCTGCTTCGCTTGCCGGCCCTGGCCGGGCGTCA
>CAYXGP010000370.1:0-5890 GCA_964464515.1 uncultured Enterobacterales bacterium | reverse complement strand
TTATCCGACCGGACCGGTCTGGGCCGGCATGGGCCGGACGCAGGCCACACGTGGCCGTGAGCGTGGAGAGCGCGGGTCCGGCCCTCGCGTTCGGCGCGGGCCTGCGGTATGGCGAAGATCGCTGAGGCATCGCCCGGCGTAGGAGACCAACGGATGCCCCTCGCCGCGGACCTGCTCACCTGGTACGACCGCCACCGGCGCACCCTCCCCTGGCGAGCCGAGCCGGGGTCAGACCGCTCGCCCCATGCCTCGCCGTATGCCACATGGGTGAGCGAGATCATGCTCCAGCAGACTCGCGTAGACACGGTGATTCCCTACTTCGAGCGGTTCATGGCCCGCTGGCCCACCGTGCAGGATCTGGCCACAGCGCCGCTGGACGACGTGCTGGGGATGTGGTCGGGCCTGGGCTACTATTCTCGCGCGCGCAACCTCCACGCGGCCGCTGCGCAGGTGGCCGCCGCGGGGGCATTTCCGGGCGACGTGGCGGGGTGGCGGGCGCTGCGCGGGGTGGGTCCCTATGTGGCGGGGGCCGTGGCCTCGATCGCCCTGGGGCTGGACGTGCCTGCGGTGGACGGCAACGTAGAGAGGGTCCTGGCGCGCGTGCATGCCCACCCTGGGGGCCGCGCCGCCGTGCATGAATTGGCAAGCACCCTCGTTCCGACGGGCCGGGCGGGGGACTTCAACCAGGCGCTGATGGACCTGGGCTCGGCGATCTGCACCTCCCGGCGCCCCGCTTGCCGCGACTGTCCGATCTCCGACCATTGTCAGGGAAGACGAGAACCCGAGTCGTACCCCGTGCGGCGCAAGCGCACTCCGCAGCCCCTCCGCCCCGCCGTCGCCGCGGCGATCGTCCGGGACGGCTCGGTGTTGCTGATGCGGCGACCGACGAGCGGACGCTTCGGTGGTCTGTTCGATCTGCCGGGTGGAATGCTGGAGGCCGATGAAGCGCCTTCTGACGGCCTGCGGCGCCTTCTCTCTCAGCGACTCGGGGTCACCGCTGCCCCGGGGGCCCCGCTGGGGGTGGTCCGGCATACGCTCACGCACATGAAGATCGTGCGCCACGTCCTGCGCGCGGAGATCTCCGGGTCTCCGGAGCTGGGACACTACACCGCGATGCGCTGGTCATCCCCCACGGCAACAGGCGAGCTGGGGTTGTCAACACTGGCGCGAAAAGCCCTGGCGCTGGTGAATGCACCGCAGGCGCTGCTGCCCCTTCCCCCGCGGCGGGATACGCCCGAACCACCAGACGGAGAGCGCCGATGAGAAACCTCACCCCGGTAGGCATGCCTGCCCCGGCTCCCCGCATCGCAGGGTTCTTCTCCAAGGGAGTCCTCTTCGCAGGAGTCCTCTTCGCGGGGGTCCTCCTCTCCGCGGGCTGCGACGACTGGGAGCTGGGCCACTCCGGCGGCGAGGGCGTCACCGGCGAAGGCTTCGACGCCGTCCAGTCGGTCTTCGACGACGCGTGCATCTCCTGCCACACCGGCACGTCCTTCGGCGGGCTCGACCTCACCGCCGATCTGTCCTGCGCCTCGCTGATCGACGTGGAGTCGCAGGCGTACCCCGGCGTGATGCGGGTGGCTCCGGGCGACAGCGCGTCCAGCTCGCTGTGGACGAAGATGGCCGACACCGCGGAGCACGGCGGCGCGATGCCTCCCAGCGGCGTCCTCGACGACGAGACGGTCGCCGTCGTGGCAGCATGGATCGACGACGGCGCGGACTGCGAGTCGACGGGCGGCACCACGAGCGGCTCGACCACAGGAGGCTCTTCCACAGGAGGATCTTCCACAGGGGGATCTTCCACGGGCGGAACCACCGGCGGGACGACCGCGTCGGTCGCCTGGACAGACATCGTCGCGATCGTCGACTCCAATTGCGTGGAGTGCCACAACGCCATCGACTTCCGCGGCGAGATGAACCTCGACGACGACCCGTGCGGCGACTGGGTGAACGCCGCGACGTCCGACACCTACCCGGGCGAGGTCCGCGTGGTGCCGTGGGACAAGGACAGCAGCGTCGTCTGGAAGAAGCTCAACGGAGAAGCCGGCTACGGCGACGGCATGCCCTACCAGCGCACCGCCCTGAGCGACCCCGATCTGTCCACCGTCGGAGACTGGATCGATCAAGGCGCGCCCTGCAAATGACCTCCCGCTCCAGCCCCCGCCCCGAGTTCACGCGATGATCGCCCTCCTCTTCGCCACCACCGCGCTGGCCTATGTCGATCCCGAATGCGCAGACCTCGCTGCGGAAGGCCCCCCGGCCGACTACAGCGAGCAGGGACAGCAGGACTTCCTGCTCAACTACTTCGCGATGGCGCTCACGTTCTCGCCGCTGCACTCGCCGTCGCCGTACGCCTCCGGGCACGGCTCGGTGGGTCTGGAGCTGGCCGTCATCCCCCCGCTGGGGTGCGAGCGGCGTCTGGTGCTCAGCTACACAAAGACTGAAGACACCAACAAGGCTCCGGTCGCTCCGCGCCCGCGCCTCCACGTCGCGCTGCCCGGCATCGGCAAGAAGCAGGCGTGGGTGCCCTATGTCGGTCTCGCGTACATCCCGCCGGTGACGGTCTTCTCGACCACCAACGTAGTGGTGAGCACAGAGGTGGGCATCGGCCGCCGCACCGAGGCCGGCTGGCAGTACGGCGCGCGCTTCCACGACACCCTGATGAAGACCGTCGCCGAGATCGCCACGCCCTTCGTGGAGGGAGATCCCGAGTACCTCGACTTCTACATGGGATCGACGTTCGGTGTCGACGGCATGATCGGCTACAAGGCCGGAAAGATCACACCCTATCTGGCGCTGGGCTTCACCGACGCCAGCACGTTCTTCTTCATCGGTGACGACAACGTAGTGGGCAACAACCTCGATCCGTACCAGGGATTCGTCGCCGCTCTCGGCGCGCAGGGGCGGATCAAGAAGATCGACCTCGCAGGTGAGCTGTACGCTGCGCCCGGCGTCATCGTCACCGGCCGGCTGCGGGCGGGTCTGCGCTTCTGAGGGCGTCGTGCTCGCTCTCATCGCGCTGGCTTGCAGACCGACCGTCTCGACACCGACGGCTACGGACGCAGCGCCCGAGACAGCGGCCGGCGGTCTGGGCGTCGTCATCAACGAGGTCCAGACACGCAACGACTCCACGGCGACGACAGACGACGGAGAATTCGCCGACTGGGTAGAGCTGTACAACTCCGGGGAGACGACGATCGCCCTGGGTCGTCTCGGGCTGCGCGCTCATGATGACACAGAAGGAAGCGATGAGACAGCCTGGTCGGAGGCCGCGGGTGAGCTGGCGCCGGGGGAGCACCTGAGGCTGTGGGCCGATCGCGATCTGCCATTCGGACTCAGCGGGAGCGGAGAGTCGCTGACCCTCCTGCTGGATGACGAACCCGTGGACTGGCTGAGCACAGGAGAGATGGTCGCAGACACGGCGTGGGCGCGCATCCCTGACGGCGCAGACTGGGTCGTGACCGGCCGCCCCACCCCGGGCTGGACGAACGGCAGCGCCGCGAGCGCCGACCCCGCCGACGCGCTGTTCGGCCGCGGCCATGTCTCGACGATATCCTTGTGGGTGCATCCATCGACGATCGCGCAGCTGAACGAGGGGTCGGAGGTTCCCGCGCGCATGGGGTTCGGCGCGGCGACGTTCGAGCAGGTGGGGCTGCGCCGCAAGGGCGGAATCGGCTCCGCGCGGCACATGCACCAGAAGACGGGACTCAAGATCGATCTCAACGAGTATGACGATCACCGCCTGCGGGGCCTGGAGGGGCTCACGATCAACAACATGGTGCAGGACCCCACCTACGCCGCGGAGTATCTGTCGTATCTGCTGTTTCGGGACGCGGGCGTTCCGGCTCCCCGCGTGGGCTACACCTGGGTGCGGGTGAATGAGGAGGACTTCGGGCTCTATGCCCTGCTCGAGCCGCCCGACGACACCTTCCTGCGCTACTGGTGGGCCGACGGCGACGGCGTATTGTACGAGGCTGCCTACGGCGTGGATCTCATCGAGGATGATATCGATCGCTTCGAGGTGGACGAGGGCGAACCCGCAGAGGACCGGGCCGATCTGCGCGCGGCGGCAGCGGCGCTGACTCGCGGCACATCGGACAACGACTTGATCGCGGTGGACGCGTTGATAGATATGGACGAGGTGCTCGACGCGCTGGCGGTCGAGGCGCTGGCTCTGCACTGGGACGGCTACGCCGCCCGCAACAACTACCGACTCTACATAAACCCGGTGGGCGGGCGCATCGAGTACCTGCCCTGGGGGACCGACCAGACATTCATCGACGCGGAGATGACCCCCTGGGATGGCACCGGTCGCCTCTATACGTTCTGCATCGCCAACCCCACGTGCGCGGCCCGCTACGATGCAGCGCTGCTCGACGCGGCGGATCGCATGGAGGCCCTGGACCTGGAGGGAGAGCTGGATGCGCTGCTGGAGGTGCTCGGCCCCTGGATCGACGCCGATCCACGCGCAGAGTGGAGCCCCGAGGCGCGGGCAGCCTACCTGGAGATCATGCGCCAGAACATCCGAGAGGCCCCCGGGAGGGTCCGCGGCCGTTGACTCCAGAGCGCAGAGCGGTGATGGTAGGGGCATGTTCACCCTCGCGCTGCTGGCCTGTCAGCCCGATCAGCCCCCCGCGCCCGGCGCGGACACCGCTGTCGTCAGCACCGCCACGACCCCGTCACAGACCACGCCAGCCACCCTGACGCGCGGCGGCGTCATCGCCTGCGAAGATCCCACAGAGCGTAGCGCTCTCGGCCCCTACGCCCAGGCGGACGTGGGCGCCGAATGGGCCGAGCAGTCACCCGCAGGCTGGACCGATCCGGTGGAGCTGGGCGGGGGGCTATCGATCGCAGACTTCACGGGAGACGGCCGACTCGATATCTTCCTCGCCAACATCTCCCCGTGCCAGCTCTTCGTCCCCGACGAAGATGGGATCTGGAACGACGAGACGTCCGAGCGCCTCCCCGACCTCACGGGCGCCTGCGAGGCCGCGGGGACCAGCGCGGCAGACGTCGACGGCGACGGCGATCTCGACCTGTTCCTCAGTCGGGTCTCGGAGGGGCCGAACCAGCTCCTCATCAACGACGGCGCCGGGGTCTTCGCGCTGGCGACGGACGCGCTCCCGAACAGCGATGCCCTACCCAGCCTGGGCGGGACCTGGGGAGACATGGACGGCGACGGCGATCTCGATCTGTTCGTCTCCAACTCTGGTCATCGCGACGGAGAGCAGCCCGATAGCGCGCTGCCGAATCAGCTCCTGGAGAATCAGGGAGACGGCAGTTTCATCGATGGGTCGGAGACCCTGCCGACAGCGGCGCTGGACGGCTGGACGTTCATCTCGTCGTGGCTGGACATGGACGGCGACGCCCGACCCGAGCTGTATGTCGTCAACGACTGGGGCGTCGAGATCCGGCCAAACCAGCTCGTCCGCGATGTGGCGGCCGCCCCCACACTCGACACCACCAGCGGGCTCGATCTGCCGATGTACGGCATGGGCCTCGGTGTCGGCGATATCAACGGTGATCTCCTCCCGGACCTCCTGCTGTCGAGCTGGGGCGACGTGTACCTGCTGGAGAGCGATCCCAGCGGTCTATGGTACGACGCCTCTTTCGGGCGCGGGCTGACGCTGAAGGAGGACGGCGACCGCGTGGTGGCCTGGGGTGCAGAGCTCGCGGACGTCAACAACGACGGCCTGCTGGATGCATTCATCGCGTTCGGTCGGCACACCAGCTTCCCGGAGGAGGTCAACGGAAAGCGCAACCCCGAGGTCCAGCCCGACGGGCTCTGGCTCCAGGGCGAGGACGGGCAGCTCACGCAGGTCGCAGACTCATGGGGGATCGCCCACCCCGGGCACGGGCGCGGCGTCGGTCTCGCCGACCTCAACGACGACGG
>CAYXGP010000369.1:0-5913 GCA_964464515.1 uncultured Enterobacterales bacterium | reverse complement strand
TCACGCGGGGCCGCCCTCACGCCGATCATGGGAGACTTCTTTCCCTGGAGCGGCCCAACGGCTGGGTCAGCCAATGGGTCAAGCGGCTTGAGCGTCGATGAACGGCCGCAAGTCCAGCTCTGATGCTCGTTCCCCTTGTGGAGCAATGCTCCCACTGCGGAGCAGTCGTGGATCGTGGAGCCGTGGAGTCGTGAGCGAAGCGACCCGTGGTTCCGCGAAACCGTGGCTCCGCGAGACCGCGTGACCGCGTTGCCGCGGAAGCACGGAGCCGCGGAAGCGCGGAGCCGCGGACCCACGAGACCTCGTCTCCACGAGACCGCGTGACCACGATCCGCGAGTCCGCGATCCGCGACTGCTCCACGGCGGGAACATCACTCCACCACTGGAACGAGGCAGGCGCACTCGCCGACGTTCAAGCAGCGTGACCCACTAGCCGATCTTCATCGACAGGTCCGCCCAGCGGGCTTGATGGATCAGCCCCCCGATGCTCACCACAGACACCCCAATCTCAGCCAGCCGCGGCAGCCGCTCGGCCGTGATGTTCCCGCTGGCCTCGTAGATGACGCGATCTCCCAGAGCGGCGATCACCGCAGCCATCTCATCATCAGTCATGTTGTCCAGCATCACGACATCGGCACCAGCAGAGACGGCCTGCCGCGCCTCGTCGCGGCTCTCGACCTCGATCTCGATCCGCAGCAGGTGGTGGGCGTTCTTCCGCGCAGCAGAGACGGCCGCCGCTATGCCCCCGGCGGCCTTGATGTGGTTGTCCTTGATCAAGATCCCATCGAACAGCGCGAACCGGTGATTTGCCGCCCCGCCCACCACGACCGCCCGCCGCTCCAGCGCGCGTAACAAGGGCGTGGTCTTGCGCGTATCGACCACCCTGAGCCCCGGAGGGGCCTGCTCCATCACGGCCCGGGTGTGGGTGGCGACCCCACACAAGCGCATCAAGAAATTGAGCGCGACCCGCTCGCCTGTGAGCAGCGAGCGCAGCGGCCCCGTCACTTCGGCCACCACCCGGCCCGGCTCGGCGATCTCGCCCTCCATGGCACGGCCTTCGTAACAAGCGCCCGTCTGTGAAAACACCTCGGCCGCGGCGGCGTGGCCGCAGACCACGAGGCGCTGTTTCGCCCGTATCGAGGCCCGTCCGCGCGCGTCATCCGGCACACACGAAACAGTCGTCACATCGCCGGGACCGACGTCTTCGATGAGTGAGAGCCGAACCAGCTCGCGCAGATCCATCCCCTACCCCGCGAAGACGGCGCGTGCCGCGGCCAGCCGCTCCCGCCGCTCACGAGCGGTGCCCAGCTTCTCCTCGAACCTGGCGATCACGTGCGCGGGCGCGCGGTCGCGGAACCCGGGGTTGGACAGCCGCTTCTCCAGACCGCCGATGTCCTTGTCCGAGCGCGCGAGCTCCTTGTCGAGACGGGCCACCTCGGCGGCGATGTCCACCACGCCCTCCAGCGGGATGAACCGGGGACGGCCGCCCACCACCACCGTGGCGCAGATGCCCTCGTGGGCCCCCTCGGTGATGGTCGTCACCTTGGCGAGATCACCGAGCGCGCGGGCGTGATCCGTGAGCAGGCCCATCTTCTCACCCACCATCGTGAGCGGGATCCGCGGGGAGATCCCCGTATCGGCGCGCACCCGACGCACCGCCACGATGGCCTCCTGCAGACGCGCCACCTCGGCCAGCGCGGCGGGATCCTCGGGATGGTCCTCACCGCGCGGGAACGCGGCCACCATCACCGAGCCCTCGATGCCCGGCAGGCCCGGTGCGCCCTGAAGACGCTGCCACAGCTCCTCAGACAAGAACGGCATCAGCGGATGCATCAAGCGCACCAGCGCGTGAAACACCGAGCGCAGCGTGTGACGGGCGCCCTCCTGCGCGGCCGGGTCGGCGTCACCGTACAGCGTGCCCTTCGACAGCTCCAGGTACCAGTCGCAGAGCTCGTCCCAGGTGAAGCTGTAGATCTCGGCGGCGGCCTCGTTGAACTTGTAGCCGTCGAGCGCCTCCCGCACGCGGCGCACCGCGGCGCCCAGCCGCGCCTGGATCCAGTGGTCGTACACGCTGAAGGTGCGTGGCGCGTCCGGATCGTGGTTTTCGAGGTGCATCATCGTGAAGCGGAACGCCTGCCAGATCTTGTTGCAGAAGCGCACGTTGGCCTGCACGCGGCTCTCGTCCCACAGGATGTCGCGTCCCTGCGCGGCCATCGCGGCCAACGTAAAGCGGAACGCGTCGGCGCCGTACTTGTCGATCATCGAGAGGGGATCCACCACGTTCCCCTTTGTCTTGGACATCTTCTGGCCGTCGGCGTCGCGCACGAGGGCGTGGATGTACACGTCGTCGAACGGCACCTGCCCCATGAAGTGCAGGCCGCTCACCATCATGCGAGCCACCCAGAAGAAGATGATGTCGAAGCCGGTCACCAGCACGTCGGTCTTGTAGTACCGGCGCAGATCGGGCGTGTCGTCGGGCCAACCCAGCGTCGAGAACGGCCACAGCGCAGACGAGAACCAGGTGTCGAGCACGTCCTCGTCCTGGCGCAGCGTCACCTCGGAGCCCAGCTCGTGCTTCTGCCGCACCTCGGCCTCGCTGCGCCCCACGTAGATCTGGCCGTCCTCGTCGTACCAGGCGGGGATGCGATGCCCCCACCACAGCTGCCGGCTGATGCACCAGTCGCGGATGTTGCGCATCCAAGCGAAGTAGGTGTTCTCCCACTGCTTTGGCACGAAGCGCGTCACGCCGTTCTCGATCGCGGCCAGCGCGGGGGCCGCCAGCGGCTTCATGTTCACGAACCACTGGGTGGACATCATCGGCTCCACCACCGCGCCGCTGCGCTGCGAGCGGGGCAGCACCATCACGTGGTCCTTCGTGCCACGATCGAGGCCCAGCTCGGCGAGCTTCGCCTTCACCGCGGCGCGGGCGTCGAAGCGATCCATACCAGCGAAGGGCCCGCCGGCCTCGTTGATGGTGCCGTCGGTGTTGAGGATGTTGATGAACGGTAGATCGTGGCGCTTTCCCACCTCAAAGTCGTTGGGATCATGGGCGGGCGTCACCTTCACCGCGCCAGTGCCGAACTCGGGGTCCACCAGGATGGCGTCGCCCACGATGGGGAAGCGCCGCCCGGTGATGGGGTGCACCACGTCGCGGCCGATCAGCGCCTTGTAGCGAGGGTCGTCGGGGTGCACGGCCACCGCGGTGTCGCCGAGCATCGTCTCGGGGCGGGTCGTCGCCACCACGATCTCGGACGGCTCGTCCTCGGACGGCTCTGCCAGCGGATACGCGAACGACCACAGCTCGGTGGCGAAGTCCTCCTCGCCCTCCACCTCCAGATCGGAGAGGGCGGTCTGCGCCACCGGGTCCCAGTTGATGAGGCGCTCGGCGCGGTAGATGAGGCCCTGCTCGTAGTAGCGCACGAACACCTCGCGCACCGCCGCCGACAGCCCCTCGTCCATCGTAAATCGCTCGCGCTGCCAATCGCAGGACACCCCGAGCTTGCGGAGCTGGTGGATGATCATCCCGCCGCTCTCGGCCTTCCACTCCCACACCCGCGCCTCGAAGGCCTCGCGGCCCATCTCCCGGCGGTCCTTGCCCTCCTCCTTGAGCTGGCGCTCCACCACCCACTGCGTGGCGATGCCCGCGTGATCGGTGCCGGGCACCCACAAGGTGTTGAAGCCGTCCATCCGCTTGTAGCGGATCAGGATGTCCTGGATCGTGTTGTTCAGCGCGTGCCCCATGTGGAGCAGGCCGGTCACGTTCGGCGGCGGGATCACGATCGTGTAGCTCTCACCCGGAGCGTCCGGATCGGGCGAGAACAGACCGGCGGCCTCCCACTCGTCGTAGTACCGATCGGCGGCGGCGTGGGGATCGTAGGTCTTGGGGAGCGCTGCGTCGGACATGGCGAGCCTCTGAGGCGGAGTCAGCCCGGAGGGCTTGAGTCGCGATGGATGAGCTGTCGGGTCAGCCCCGCAGCTAAGCACCGCGCTCTAATCCGTCCTCCCCCCAGACGCTCCGCTTCGCCAGTTTCGCCGCTCAACCTTCCGCGGAGGGCTGGAGGATCGCCGCGACAGCCTCGGGGAGCTTCGCCTGGAGCTGACGCTCGATCTCCGCTTGCACCAGCGCGCGCAGCTGCGGAGAGGACGTGAGCAGCGTGGGCAGCACACCCTGCACCACCTCCGGCAGAACCTGCAGGATCGCCTGCTCCAGCGCGGGCGCCACGACGTCGGGATCGACGCGGACCAGGGGCACGTTCTCGTGGTTCTGCGGCAGCAGGGTCGCCACGCGCTCCAGGCTGACCGGCGGCAGGGGCGCGGGTGCCTCGAGCGTCGCCACGATCCCGCCCAGCGGGAGGGTCCCGAAGGTGGCCTCGACCTTCTCGCGGAGGCCCAGGGCGGTGAACGGCTTGGCGACATGCGCGCTGACACCGCACTCCTCGGCGCGCACCTGGTTGTAGACCTCGAACCCCGACGTCAGCAGCAGCACGCCGACGTCCGGAAACCTGCGCCGAACCCCTCGGGCCAGCTCGTAGCCGTTGCCGCGCGGCAGCGACGCGGCGGTGAGCAGCAGCCGCACGTTCCCGAGATCCTGCAGGCGCTGCTGGACCTCCTGTGCGTCTCGCGCCGTGGCGACGGCGTAGGCCACCCCCTCGAACGCCTCTACGGCGCGACGGATGCTGGCGGGGTTGGGGTCCACCACGAGGACGGTATCTTGCATGTGCTGGCTCGACCGCTGAGGAGGCTCTGCTCTGAGTGAGACTCTGACTCAGTCGGCGATAACACCCACCGCCATGGAGCGGGTGGCGGTCTTCACCAGCAGGCCATCGCTGGTGGTGACCTCCGACGAGCGCTGGAACGCCACATAGATGTTGTTTCGCTCGACCTCCAGGGTCTCATCCATGAGGTCCCAGATCGCCTCGTCCAACGTGAAAGAGCTGTCGCCCGTCACGTTGCAGACCACGGACTCCCAGGCCTCCCCCTCGCGCTCGCGACGGATCTGGACCCACACCTCCTCCCAGGAGTGCGAATCCCAGCTCGCGGTGACCGCGTCGCCCCACTCGAAGGAGTAGGTGTCTGTGGACTCGTGGTAGGTCATCCCGTCGAACGTCACGAACGGGACCTCGGCGGGCTCAGGCGCCGTCACGCCCGTGAGCGAGCCGGCCTCGACCAGCTCGGTGCCTCCGGCCAGGGTGTCCTCGACGGGACCGCAGGAGTGGACGTTGTCCAGCACGTTGTCGCGCCAGAACCCGGTCGACTCCTCCTTGAGCACGCCCCGATCGACCTCGGTGGTCCACTCGGGCGCGTCCACCCCGTCCAGATCCGCGCCGCCCGACCCGGCCGACTCGGGGAACAGATCCAGCTCCGCGGTGCAGCCGCCCGGGCTGGGCAGGGAGATCGCAGCCAGCGCATTGGGGGCATGCTCCAGGGTCACCACCTGCGAGAAGACCCCCAGGTAGTACTCATCCTCGTCCTGGGTTCCGGTGGCTGTGGTTCCGGTCGAGGCGGGATCGACGCACTCCCAGGCGTAGACGTCGGAGAGCAGGCGAGCGTCATACGGCGTGGTCGAGCTGCCGTCGTCGTCATCATCGTCGTCGGACTTGTCGCCCGAGCAGGCGAACAGCGCGCCGGTCGCCATCATCAGCAGCAATGACACCATCAGATCGTGGATGCGCATGGGTCCCCCATTGTCACAAGGATGACGCCTCCACTATATCGAACCCCCCGTCAAGAAGTTGCCAAGGGTGAGGGTTGCCAGGGAGCGGGGTGGGATTATGAGGCCGAGACCCGGGGGCGTGGCGGAATCGGTAGACGCGCTCGACTCAAAATCGAGTGGCCTGAGGCTGTGTGGGTTCGAGTCCCACCGCCCCTACTCCCCATTGTTGATGGCTTCGAACCCTAGCACAGAGCCACAGG
>CAYXGP010000368.1:0-5943 GCA_964464515.1 uncultured Enterobacterales bacterium | reverse complement strand
CCGCTCCACCCGAATGGTCCGCTGGAGAGTTCTTTCTATGGCAACAATGGGGGAGCCATTCCGGACTTGAACCCTCCCCCTCCACTTGCCACTGACAGGGTCACCAGTGCCTGTGGCCGAGGCCTACGCCTGTGGATGCCCCCCGCAGAGCCCACGCCCACTTCACAGGATAGACGACCCCGTCGTGAACCGCTCCATCGCCAACGAGATCGAACGCGACCTCCTCACCGGCGACACCGATCCGCACCACGCGGCGTGGCCCGGCCAGACCTATCTGGAGAGCGCTCAACGATCGCGAAAGGACCGCCGCGACGCACTCATCACAGAGGTTTTACGTCGCAGCGGGAGTGCCCTCACACGCCCTCTCCCCTCCCCCGCCCAAACAGTGGAGCTCACCCGCCGCAAGGCCGAGCCCATGGTCCGTGGCCTGTTCCCGCGCGCGGAGCAGGAGACGGTTCTCAGCTTGGTGGAGCGCTCGGTCGTCTTCCTCTCCCCGGAGAACATCAGCGACGTGATCCACAGCGAGACCTTCGACCGCGCGGCCTGGGACCTCGCCAACCTCTACCTGCTCAGCCGCGGCGTGGAGATGCTGGGCCCCAACGCGAGAGCGGTCGTGGGCGTCAGCCAGAACGTCACGTGCTTCGTGTCACTCGCCTACTTCGACGAGGACGACCCCTTCGCCGACTTCATCGTCCACGAAATCGCCCACATCTTCCACAACTGCAAGCGCCGCACAGCAGGGCTCCCCTTCACCCGCCGTAAGGAGTGGTTGCTGGACATCGCCTACCGAAAGCGCGAGACCTTCGCCTACTCCTGCGAAGCCTATTCCCGAGTCTGCGAGCGCGCGGAGCGTTTCCGCGACCGCCGGACCCTGGCCGCTGAGTTCTCCGAACACTTCACGGCATGCCGCGACGATCGCGTCGCCCCCGCAGAAGTCACCGACATCGTCCGTGAAGCCAGCACGAAGAGGAACGGGTGGAAGCGGATACTGGCCCGCTGCGCTCCCCCGAAGCGCACAGCCGGAGCCCGAGCATGAATCCCTCTCCCGACAACACCATCGCCAGTCTACCCGCGCTCCACCCGGGGCTCGTCCGCCGCCGCAAGGGCTCGGAGGTCGATGCTGCGCTGCTGCTCCTGGACCTGCGAGGCGGACCGACCGAGCCCATCGGGGTGCATGCCGTCGTGGTTGAAGCGCCCCAAGACCTGATGCACGAGCCGCTCGTCCGAGCGCGCCACCGCTTCGAGACGACGGCGCGGCTCGACCCGCAGACCGGTGAGCCGCTCGCTGAGGGGCCCCACAGGTGGGCCTGCGCCATCGACCAGCGCTCGGTGCAGACCGCGGAGGCCGTGCGGAGGTTCAACCGCGCCCGGGCTGGCGTGAACCGCCGCAGCGCCAAGGAGCGTCGGGGATGGCAGCCCGGCGACATGCTGACACGCAGGCAGCTCTTCCCGCTGGCCCCTCCCAATCTCGTGTGGCTCGACCCGTTCGCGGCCCAGCTCATCCATCGACCTCTACCTCGGCGGTGCACCCCGTCTGCGCTCGGATCTCGCTCAGCACACGGCGCCGCTCGTCATCCGGCGGCAGATCCCACGTTCGGATCCGGAGCACATCGCGTTGGGGGACGTACCCGGGCGGCCCGACCAGCGACCAACTCACCGGGATCAACGCCCGGGCGCGCTCCACCAGCGCTTGATGGTTGGGGTGGGGGTGGACCCGCACCGGGCGGCCGGTTCGCTCCGAGAGCGCCTGCATCCGCTCGGCGTGACGCGCACCGAGGCCGGGATGGATGAAGTGAAGCACCAGCTCCACGCCTGGATACCGCGCCTTCAACGGACGCGATGCCTCGGGGACCTCCGCGAACACCTCCAGGAACACCCGGCGGGACGCCTGCGGATCCAGGCATCCGTCCGGCAGGACGCACGCCGCCGGAACCGCCTCGGCCGCGCTGAGCGAGAGCCGCCAGCCGGTGACTTCGCGGTATCGGCGCGTGTGGAGTCCCGGCGCGTCGGGCAGCGGGGCGACCTTCGCCTGGACGATCTCCCGCTCGAAGACGATTGAGGGCGCCCCCGAGATGCGGGTGCCCTCGGGGAGCACCTCTCGGACCACCTCGGCCAGCCGCCCCTGGTGGGGGCGGGGGTTCACCGCGACGGTCCACCCCGTCGACTGCTCCAAGGCGTCGAGTCGCGCTCGGAGGCGCGGGCCCTGGATCTGGGGAAAGTGGAACGACAGCACCAGCCGACGGGACTCCTGGTGCGCCGAGCGCTTGTAGACCCCGCTCTCCGGCGTCAACAGATCATCCAGCCGCGCCAGCACGCGCGCCAGCGGGGCCGGCGCTCCGTTTGACGACGCGGCCCGCACAAGCCGATACCGGAACGCCAGCCGGGGATCCGGCTCGAAGGCCGAGCGATCCTGCGCCAGCGCCGCCCGCGTCTGCTGGAGCGCGGCGTCGCCCGCGCCCTCCCCGAACCACGCCTGGGCGATCTGATCGGCGGTGAACCGCGCCCGCGCCGGATCGGCGCTGCGGGCGAGCAGCGCGGCCACCGCGCGGAGCCCCGCATCGTCCAGGGCGCGCCCCGCTGCGATCCCCGGCCCCATCCAGGTGGTCTGCTGCCGGCGACGCCCCCCGCGTACACGGACTGTGTCGCCGTTCATCGGTCCGGCCACCTCTCCACGGACGATCGGCGCCAGGCGCGCTGCCAGGGCCTCCCGTGAGCGCGGGTCTCCGTGGACGACGCAGACGTTGCTGGGCGTGAGCCGCCGGACCAGGCCGGTCACCTCATCAGCGTCGGCGTGGGCCGACAGGTGGTAGCGCGACACACGGCAGCGCACCTGCACGCTGCCGGAGGGCAGCCGCAGCGTTCGGCTCTCCCCGTCGGCCAGCGCCAGCAGCGCCCGCCCAGGAGCCTCTTCGTCCTGGTAGCCGGTGATGGCGATCAGCGACCGCTCCTCCCCGGCCCACTCGCGCGCATACAGCGGGCTGGCGCCGCCCGAGAGCATCCCAGAGCTGGCCACCACGCAGCACGGCGGACCCCGGATCACCTCCGCGCGCTGGGTCCGGGACGCGATCGGCGCGAAGTTCTTGCCGAAGAAGGGGTCCTTGCCGCGGCCGACGCGGCGGCGGAGGGCCGTGCGCAGATAGGCGGGGTGGGCGCGGTAGGCGGCGCAGACCGCCCGCACCATGCCGTCGGCGTACACCGGAAACCGCGGGATCTCCCCCCGCCGCATGGCGTCCTTGAGCGACAGCAGCACCTCTTGCCCCCGACCCACGGCGAAGGCCGGGATCAGCACGTGTCCACCGTCGGCGATGGCCTGGGCGACCTGGGCGCAGAGCCGCCGCTCCTCGACCTCGCGGGAGGCGTGCAGGCGATCTCCGTAGGTGCTCTCCACGACGAACACGTCCGGGCGCAGTCGGGGCGCGGAGAGACCGGGGATGGTCCGCTGGTCCCCCACCGAGATGTCCCCGGAGATCAACGCGCAGCGGGTCCGCGTCTGCACGGCGGCCATGGCCGCCCCGAGGATGTGGCCGGCCGGCAGCATGCGCACCGTCGCCGGCCCCAGATCCACCGGGTCATCGAAGTCCACAGCGCGGATCGCCGCCAGGGCGGCGTCGACCTGGGGCGCGCCGTACAGTGGGATCTCCCCGTCCCGATCGGTGTCCATGATCTTGAGCGCGTCCCGCAAGAGGATCCGCACCAGGTCGGCCGTGGGGCGGGTGGTGATCACCGGGACACCGGGGAAGGCGCCGCAGAAGACCGGCAGGGCGCCCGTGTGATCGAGGTGGGCGTGGGTGAGCACCAGCGCCGTCGGTGAGGTGCCCCCCAGCCGCGATTGGAGCGTGGCTAGATCCGGCAGGGTCTCGCCCCGCGACTGGCGGATCCCGCAATCGACTACCAGTCGCAGCGCGCCGTCCTCGACCAGAACGCAAGACGCGCCGATGCCCGAAGCGCCACCCAGGAAGGTGATCTCCACATCCAACCTCGCTCGGGGAGTGTTCGAAAGAGTCGACGCTCCAGCTCAGCACGGGAAGGTTAATCCTCCTCCCTGGCCGCCTGCAAGCCCGCGCGAAGCACCGGCAGAGCCTCCAAGACCCGAGCCGCCGCTGCCGTCTCCCCGCGCCGCCGGAGCCAATCCACATACGGCGCCATCCGCTCCTCCAGCTCGGCCGGCGTGTTGGGGATGTTCGCTCCGAAGGCCTGCTCTTCCTCGTCGCGCAGCTGCATCCGACTCGCCGGGTTTCCCGTAGCCCAGACGACGACCTCTCCAAACGTCGCCTGCAGGGACATGGCCAACGCGTGCCAGCCATCTCGCTCGCTCTGGTCTCCAGCCTCCGAGCCGTTCTCCATGCACCACCGCTGGAGCCGAGCCTGAACGTCGGGGCCCAGGCAGGCCTCCAGTCGAGCGAACAGCGCGTCTGGGGCGTCCCTCCGCTGCTTGTACTCCACGATCTCGGCCAGCACGCGGAGGAAGACGTCCATGGTCAGCAGCGGCGGCGGCTCCGGACCGGTGAGCCAGACCCGGGTCTGCTCGATCATCCGGTCCACCTCCCGGCTCGCGCTGCGCATCAGCTCCGGAGAGCCCTGGAGGATCTGCTCAGCCGCGGCCCACGCCTCGGGATGCTGGCGCTTCAGCGCGTCGAGATCCACCACCTCGCCGCTCCGAACACCGGACGCGAGCGCGTGAACGGCGTCTGTGAGCCGCTGCGGGGTGCGCGCCATCTCTTCGAGTTGGATCGGGAACAGCGCCACCGCCAGGATGGAGCGCATCGAGCCGCTCTCTTCGCCTGGCGGATGCAGGGTCGCCAGCGCGAACGCGACGCTCATCTGCTCTTCAGCGCCGAGCCGGTCGGAGCCCAGCACCTGCCGAAGGGCGGCCTGAGCCTGCTCGATCCAGTCGGCCTGGACGAGGCCCGGGTAGCACAGGTCCAGCAGGCGCTCCCAGGGCGCGCGGTCGTCACCGTGTGCCTCACCCGCAGGCCCGAACAGGGTCACCTCTGGTCGGTCGGTCTCCTCAGCGGCGATCACCCGCCCGACATGCCGATCGACCACCTCTCCGAACGCCTTCGGATCGAAGCGCAGCGCCTCCAGCGGCTGCCCGGGGTCCAGGAGACTCTGGAGGATGCGGAGGCACTGCCGCAGCATGTCGTTCTGGAGGGACACCGGGCCACCACTGGAGAGAACACTCAACAGGTCCTGGGATGGTCGCTCCGACCCCTGGGCCGCCCGTGCGGTCTGCCGAGCCGCACGGTCAGCGGAGAGGCAGCAGCGCTTGTACTTCTCACCGCTGCCGCAGGGGCAGGGACCGTTTCGTCCGACCTTGCCCTTCCTATTCTTGCGACCCATGCTCACCCCCTCACAGGAACAGGAACGAGGCGAGTTAACCGCTGGACGGGTGGGGTCATACGGGGGCGACGCTCGATGGCGAAGAAGAGAAGGACGCAGCGCGGCAAGGTCGACTGGGCCACGGCGAAGAAGCGCTGTCGACTCAACGCCCGGACGATCGCCATGGCCAAGGAGCTGGGCATGTCCCCGCGCGCCCTGGTCGCCAACATCCCGTCGCGGGACCAGCGCTGGAAGGCACCGGTGCATGTCTGGATATGGGATCTCCACGAGCGGCGCTTCGGGCCCGAGGCGACTCCGGACCGCCGCGGTGAGCCGCCATCGGAAACGCAGAGGGAGCACGTCCGCGAGGTCGGAAGCTCGCTTGAACCGCTCTAATCTGACCGGCTCTCCCGAACGTGTGCCAACAACGTGCCAACAGTCTCTCATGCCCGCCCAGAGCGCCCATCACGCCCCCTGAATCGCCCGGCGCCCCGTCTTCGTAATCAGCAGGTCGTCGCCGGAAGGCCGGCCCGTTCAGTCCGAGGATCATGAGGCGTTTTGGGGTCTTAAGACGAGCGTCTCGACAAGAGCGTGTAGGACAGCCTTCCCGCGCTTTCTGGCGTT
>CAYXGP010000367.1:1531-5947 GCA_964464515.1 uncultured Enterobacterales bacterium | reverse complement strand
GTCACACCACTGCGTCTCGACGCTCAGACTGCCCCCAAATCCCGAATGCGCCCCTGGTTCCTGCCATCGGAAGGTTGATGCCGCCCCACACTGTGCCCGACCGGCATCAGCGGCTTATATTCTCGCGCCAGGGCTGTAGTCGGGTACCTGACGCCGCGAGAACCTTCATGCGCAATGACAGCGACGTCCCCGTCCTCTCACTACCGAGCAACGGTGAGCACAACCGCGCCGGCTACATCCGGCTCTTGTTCGTCCTCCACCGGCTCCGCGCGACCGGCACCCTCGAGGTCCGGTTCCGGCAACGCTATCGTCGCCTGCGGCTGCTTCTGGGCGTGCCCGTGTCGTACGCCAGCGATCTGCCAGAAGATCGCCTGGAGCGCACGCTGGTCGATCGCGGCACCGTCCCGCGGCAGCAGGTGGAGTTTCTCCAGGAGCGGCTGCGCCCGGGCGAAGAGCTCTCCGACGCCCTGGTCGCCTTCGGCCTCCTGACGGCCGAGCAGCTCGCGGCGCATCACGACGGGCAGATCGAGCAGGGCGCCGCGGCGGCGCTGCACTGGAAGGTAGGCAACTGGACGTTCACGCCGGTGCCAGGGCTGCACCCCGCGCAGCTGGACCCCGGGCTGGCCCCCAAGCGCACCTTCCACGACGCGCTGTGGCAAGGCGTTCGGCGCTACGTCGCCATCGACGAGGTCATGTCCACGGTGACCGACCCGTCGCTGGGGCACCTGCGCGCCCGTCCGGAGTTCGAGGAGTTCCACAAGGCGCTCACCATCCCCGAGGCCTACGCTGCCCTGCCCGAGGTGCTCGCCGAGGGCGGACCGGCGGCGCGCGTCTTCACCCGCATCCCCGACTCCACGGGAGACCTCGCCAAGCTGCTGTGGCTGCTGGAGACCGGCGGGGCGCTGGAGTGGGAGAACCGCTCGTTCGACGATCTCCAGCGGAAGGTGCAGGCCATCCTCATGGGGGCCGAGGCGCCGGCGGTGGCGACCCCGTCCGACGCCGAACCCGAGGCGGTCACCACCCCCGCGAGCGAGCCAGCCCCCAGCGCGCCGACCGCCGTCCCCCGCGCCCCGCGGGCAGAGCCCCCCCGCAGGATCACCCCGCAGCCCACCCGAACAGCGCAACCCAGCCGCGCAGCACAGCCCAACCGCGCAGCACAGCCCAACCGAACAGCACAGCCCACCCGCGCTACCCGGCCCGAGGCGCCGGAGGTCTCTGCCCGCTCCGCGCGCGGCAAGCGTCGTCGCACCAGCAACAAGCCCGCCCGCGCCGCCGCGTCGCAGCCGCGTGACCTCGAGCGCATGGTCCAGATCGACCACAAGCGCATGAACAGCCGCGACTTCTATCACTTCCTTCGGCTGCCGGCGAAGTCCGCAGAGGACGTCGTGCGCCATCGGTGCCACCGCCTGGACAAGCGCTGGCGCGACGCCCTCTCCAGCGGCAGCCTCCACGAACCCGCGAAGGTCGAGGAATTGCTGCTGGCCCTCCAGGTCATCTTCATGACGCTGACCAACCCGGCGCGGAAGGCGGAGTACGACGGAAAGATCGACGCCGGCACCGCCCCGCGCATCGATCGCGAGTCGCTCGCCACCATGGCCGTGGCCGCGTCATCGAGCGCCCGGCGGGACACCTCGCGGGCGCCCTCGGTCACCGCACAGGCGGCGGCGCCGCCGTCCGAGGACGAACGCGGCATCGCGCGGGCGCAGTCCCTGCTCGACGCCGGCGACTTCCAGATGGCCCTGCCCATGCTCAAGCGGCTGCGGCTGGACAACCAGGGCGACCCCGACGTCATGGCCGGGCTGGGCTGGGCGCTGTGGAACATCCGCAACCCCGACACCGATCGCGGAGAGGCCGAAGAGTACGTGAGGATCGCCCTGACCTTCTCGCCACAGCACGCCCACGCGCTGGAGTACCTGGCGAAGATCGCGATCGAGAAGGGCGACGTCTCCGAGGCCCGCAAGCTGCTGCGCCGCGTGCTGCAGGTCTCTCCCTCCAGCAAGTGGGCGAAGCAGGCGCTCGCCAGCAAGGCGCTGGCGGCACCGCAGAGCAGCGCCTCACGCAGCAAGCGCTTCTGGAAACGAGGCTGAGATTCCCATGGCCCCGCATGTCCTGCTTTTCGATCGAGATCCCGGCACCGAGCGCTACCTGCGCGACGCGCTCGCCGCAGATGGGGTGGAGGTGCGAGCGGTCTCCAGCGCCGACGATCTCATGGAGCAGACCCGCGCGTCTCGTCCGTGGATGGTCGTCGTCGACGGAGACTCTTCCGAGGGGCGCGACAGCTGCCAGCGGCTGGGTCAGGAGATGGTCGAGTTCCCCGTCGTGCTCGTGGCGGCGGGTCCCGCGTCCGACGCGGTGGTCTCCCACATCTTCTCCGCTCCCGTGGCCGATCTGTATGTCCGCCGGCCCCTGGAGGGTGCGTTCTTCCAGTGCTTCCTCGAGCCTCGCCTGGATGCCATCCGACGGCGCCGCCAGCCCGCGAGATCCCGCGCGCCGGCCCCCGCGCAGCCCTCCCCGCCCGATATCGCCCCCGAGATCGCCGCTGCCGCGGAGCGCCTCGCAGCGCTGAAGGCCGAGATCACCGATGCGCTCACAGCCCGTGATCGCGCGCTGAAGGAACATCGCGTCGCGGAAGAAGCCCTGCGGGTCGCCGACCACACCCGGGATCTGGTGGTCGCTGAGCGCCAGCAGCTCACCGGCGAGCTGGCGCAGGCCAGGGAGCGGCTCACCGAGACCCGCACGGAGCTGGAGCAGGCGCGCGAGCACCTCGGCATCGCCTCAGAAGCCCCCCTTCCTCCGCCTGAGGAGATGACCCGGCTGCGCGCCGAGAAGGAGACCGCCGAGCGCGATCTCGACCGAGCCCGCGCCGAGCTCACCGCGGCCACCACCGAGCGAGAGCGTCTCGAGGCCGAGCACGCCGCGCTCGAAGCCGCGCTGGAGGGCGCCGCTGCCGAGCAGCAGCGCGCAGAAGACGCGCGCGACACAGCACTCTCCGAGCGAGCGACCGCGATCGCCGAGAGAGACGCGGCGGTGGCCCGCCACGAGGCGATCAGCGCCGAGATCACGCAGGCGACCGAGGAGACCCGGGCGGTCCTCGCCGAGGCCGAGGAGGCCCACCGCGCGGCGATCGAAGCGAAGGCGCAGCGCGACACCTTCACGGCGGAGCTGGACAGCGTCGAGGCGCGCGTCCAGACGGCCCGCGCAGAGACGGAGACGGCCCATCGCGCCCGTCAGGAGGCCGAGGCCAGCCGCGTCTCGGCGGTCGCCGCCCAGTCGGAGGCAGAGGCCGCCGCGGCTGCCGTGCGCGAGGAGCGCGAGGAGCTGATCGCCGACCGCGAGTCGTACATCGACGAGCGAGACGAGGCCGAGCGCGCGGCGCGCGCGGCCGTCACCGAGCGCGAGGAGGCCATCAGCCGGCGCGAGCTGGCCTGGGCCCAGGCCGCGGCGGCCGAGCAGGCCTGCGAGGAGGCGCAGTCGCGCCGGGCGGGGCTCGAGTCCGGGCTGACCGACGCCGTGACCACCCGCGACGCGGCGGTCATCGAGCGCGACGCGGCGCTCGCGGAGACCACCACCTTCCGGAGCGAGCTGGAGAGCGCCCAGGAGACCCTCACCGTCGCGCGCGCCGAGGCAGAAGAAGCCCGCGCCGCGGCGGATGAGGCTATCGCCGAGCGCGATGCGGCGATCGCGGAGCGCTACACGGCGCGCGCCGCAGCCGACGCGGCCATCAAGGAGAGCGATCGCGCCACCAGCGAGCACAGCGAGGTGCTGTCGCTGATCGCCAACCAGCGGGAGGAGCGGGAGCGCCTGGCGAACGACCTCAACCGCCTCCAGGAAGACCTGCGTCTCGAGGCGGAGGGCCTCCAGCGCGCGCGGCAGGAGATGGCCGACTCACGCGGTGAGGTGGAGCGCATCGAGCGCGACACCCGCCGAGCCCGGCGCGACGCCGAGGCGGCCTTCACCGAGCGAGACGCCGCCATCGCAGAGCGCTACTCTGCGCAGACCGCAGCGCAGAGCGCGGTGCAGGATCGCCAGGAGGCAGAGGGCGGACGCGACGCCGCGCAGGCCGCCGCGAGCGCAGCCCGCTCCGAGCACGATCGACTGAGTGAGCAGGTCACGGCGCTCACGAGCCGCGCGCAGGAACTCCGGGCCGCCCTGGCCACCGCCGAGACCGCCGGCGCCGAGGCACGCAAGGCGGCCGAGGCGACGCGCAGCGAGCTGGAGAGCATCCGTCAGGCTACCGCGACCGCCGTCACCTCGCGGGTGGAGACCGAGGCCGCGCTCGCCGAGCTGGTCGCACGCCGCGCCGACCTCGAAGGGGAGCTGGAGCAGGCGCTTCACGCTGTCGCCGAGGCCCAGGGCGCCGCGGCAGCGGCGGTGCAGGCGCAGGCCGACGCGGAGGCCGCGCGTGACAACGCCATC
>CAYXGP010000367.1:0-1500 GCA_964464515.1 uncultured Enterobacterales bacterium | reverse complement strand
GGGGGGCGGGGGCCCGGGCCCCCGCGGTGACTGGGGGGGCGGGGGGGTGGGCCCGGGCGGGCGCCGCCCGGCACGACGCCGCGGCTGCCCGCGCCGAGCGCGACGCAGCGACGCGCGAGCGCGACGTCATCGAGGTGGAGCTGGCAGATCTCCGCCAGCGACTGACCGAGCAGACCGAGCAGACAGCCTCGGCTGGCGAGGAGCTGGCGCGGGTCCGCGGCGAGGTCTCCCAGGCGCGCGCGCAGCGTGAGGCTCTGAAGACCGCCATCGCCGAGACAGAGGCCGCGCAGCGAGAGGCCCAGGCCGCAGCATCCGCCGCGCGCTCCGAGGCCGAGGCAGCGCGACGCGGCGCGGTGGACGCTCGCTCCGAGCGCGACCTCGCAGTCCGCGAGCGCGACGCAGCGCAGCGCGAGCGCGGCGCGGCCCGCAGCGAACGCGACGCAGCTCAGGCCGAGCGGCTCTCTGCCCTGGAGCGACGCGACGACGCCTCGAGCGCAGCGCAGGCGGCGCTTACTGAGGCCCGCACGGCGCAGGAGGCCCGAGACGTCGCGCAACAAGAAGCGGCCCTTGCCCGCGCTACCGCCGAGTCGTATCGCCTGGACGCCGAGACCGCCCAGGATGAGCTGCGAGCCCTCCAGGGAGAGCGCGACGGCCTCACGCGGGCGCTGACCTCCAGCCACGAGGAGCTGGCGGAGCTCGGGCGGTCGCAGGTCCGCGTTCAAGGGGAGAACGCCGCGCTGCTGGCCGAGCGCGAGGCGCTTCAGGGAACCATCGACGACGGCCGGGCGCAGCGCGAGGCGCTCCTGGCAGAGCTTGAGGCCACCCAGGCTGCGCGTGTCGCCGCGGACGCCGAGCGCGCGGAGGCCGAAGAGGCGCGAGCCCAGCTGGCGCGGGCGCTGGCGGCGCTGCACCAGGAGACGGCGCAGGCCACCTCCACGCGCGAGCAGCTCACCGAAGAGATCAGCCTCGCAGAGGTCAACCTCGCCTCCAGCCGCGCAGAGCTGGAGGGACTCGGACAGTCGCAGATCCGCGTCCAGGAGGAGAACGCCGCGTTGGTGGCCGAGCGCGAGGCGCTTCGGGGAACCATCGACGACGGCCAGGCGCAGCGCGAGGCGCTCCAGGCCGAGCTGGAGGCCACACAGGCTGCGCGCGCAGCCGCGGACGCCGAGCGCGCGGAGGCCGAGGAGGCGCGGGCGCTGCTGGCAGATGAGCTGGCGGAGCTTCGTCGGGAGACGGCGCGAGCCACCTCCACGCGCGAGCAGCTCACCGAAGAGATCAACCTCGCAGAGGTCAACCTCGCCTCCAGCCTCGCAGAGCTGGCGGGACTCGGGCAGTCACGCGACCGCGCGCAAGAGGAGAACGCCGCGCTGCTGGTCGAGCGCGAGGCGCTTCGAGGCACCATCGACGAGGGGCAGGCGCGGCGCGAGGCGCTCCTGGCAGAGCTCGAGGCCACCCAGGCTGCGCGTGTCGCCGCGGACGCCGAGCGCGCGGAGGCCGAAG
>CAYXGP010000366.1:0-5951 GCA_964464515.1 uncultured Enterobacterales bacterium | reverse complement strand
CCGGGGCCTCGCAGGCCGAGCCTCACGCGGGGCCGCCCTCAGGCCGATCATGGGACCTTGCTTTCCCTGGAGCGGCTCAAGGCTCGGAAGAACTTGAATCGGAAGAGCCGGAAGGCCCTGGAAGAACGACGGCCCCACCAACGAGTGGGGCCGCTCCCCGTCGACCTGTAGGTGGACGAGTCAATCTCTGAAGGGGTGAGCTGGACGGTCACGTCAATCGCAGCACTGCCGATGGCCGAGGCGGTGGTTAAACCCCACCGCCCGCCACCGGAGACGCCGATGGACCTGTCTGAGATCTGCCGCGCGGCCGTCCGCCGGGGTGCCTCCGACATCCACCTCAAGACCGGCCTGCGGCCGATGGCTCGCATCAACGGCGATCTGGGACCCCTGCCTGCCACCTCGCTCCTCCGCAACGAGGACGTGGGCAAGATGGCGTGGGGAATCATGAGCGCCACGCAGCGCGAGCGGTTCAAGAAGAACCTCGAACTCGACATGTCCTGGCAGCTCCAGGGCATCGGTCGATTTCGCGTCAACGTGTTCCGGCAGCGGCAGTCCATCGGAATGGTGCTGCGGGCGATCCCCTCGGAGGTGAAGCGCCTGGACGACCTGGGCCTGCCGGAGGTGATCAAGGAGATCTCGCTACTGCCGCGGGGGTTGGTGCTGGTCACCGGCACCACGGGATCGGGCAAGAGCACCACGCTGGCGGGGATGATCGAAGAGGTCAACCGTACGCTGCGCCACCACATCCTCACCATCGAGGACCCGGTCGAGTTCACGTTTCGCGACCGCAACAGCGTGATAAACCAGCGCGAGATCGGCGTGGATACGCAGTCGTTCTCCGCCGCGCTCCGGGCGGCGCTCCGTCAGGACCCTGACGTCATCCTGGTGGGTGAGCTGCGTGACCGCGAGACGGTGGAGATCGCGCTGCAGGCCGCTGAGACGGGACACCTCGTGCTGAGCACCCTGCACACTCTCGACGCCGCTGAGACGATAAACCGCGTGGTGGGTTTCTTCGAGCCGCACCACCAGCAACAGATCCGCTGGCAGCTCGCCACGGTGCTCCAGGCCGTGCTGTCCCAGCGCCTCGTGCCCACGCGCGCCGGGGGGCGCGTCGCAGCGGTGGAGATCATGCGGAACGTCGGCGCGGTCACCGAGTGCATCACCGATCCCTCGCGGCTGCGGGAGATCCCCGATCACGTCCGCGCCGGGGGCAAGATCTACGGCACCCAGACCTTCGATCAGGCCGTGTACCGCCTGCTCACGGACGACATCATCGAAGAGGCGGTGGCGCTGCGCACCGTCAACAATCCCGACGAGCTTCAGCTCCGCCTGCGTGGGATCTCATCGGACGGCTGGACATGAGCCCGCGCCGTGCGCAGGTGCGCACCCGAACCGAACCCGGAGGGCTCCCATGAAGGCCCAACAGATCCGCCGTACGTTCCTCGACTTCTTCGTCGACCACGGCCATCGCGAGATCGCCAGCGCGCCGCTGGTCCCCGAGAACGACCCCACCCTGTTCTTTGTGAACGCGGGAATGGTCCCGTTCAAGGACGTCTTCACCGGGCGCCAGCCTGCCCCGCATCCTCGGGCTGCGACGGTGCAGCGCTGCCTGCGGGTGAGCGGCAAGCACAACGATCTTGAGGCGGTGGGCCACAGCCCGCGCCACCACACGCTGTTCGAGATGCTCGGCAATTTTTCGTTCGGCGATTACTTCAAAACCGACGCCATCGCGATGGCCTGGGAGCTGCTCACCGGGCCGCTGGGCATCGATCCCGCGCGCCTGTGGGTGACGGTCTTCGAGGACGACGACGAGGCGATGGACCTGTGGCGGGGCATCGATGGCCCTTCCGTCGATCGCATCCAGCGCCTCGGCGCGAAGGACAACTTCTGGTCGATGGGAGAGACCGGGCCGTGCGGTCCGTGCTCTGAGATCTTCTTCGATCACGGCCCCGCGTACGGTCCCGCTGGCGGACCGGCCACCGAGAGCGATCGCTACGTGGAGATCTGGAACCTCGTCTTCATGCAATTCGAGCGCGGCGCCGACGGCACCATGACCCCCCTGCCGCGTCCGTCGATCGACACGGGCTCGGGCCTGGAGCGTCTGGCGGCAGCGCTGCAGGGTGTGTTCTGGAACTACGACACCGACTGCTTCCGCCCCATCATGGACACGGTGGCGCGGGTCGCGGACGTCCGGCGGGGAGGCTCGGGAGACGTCGCGCTCCGCGCGATCTCCGATCACGCCCGCGCCACTGCGTTCCTCATCGCGGACGGGATCATGCCCAGCAACGAGGCCCGCGGATACGTGCTGCGGCGCTTGATGCGGCGGGCCATCCGGTTCGGCAGCACCCTCGGCATCGAGGGGCCGTTCTTCTCCCAGGCGACGGGAGCGGTGGTCGACCACATGTGCGACGCGTACCCCCTGCTGAAGGAGCGGGAGCGCTTCATCCGCGAGGTGGTGCTGGGCGAGGAGGAGCGGTTCAGTCGCACCCTGCGCCATGGGCTGCACCTGCTCGATGAGCACGTCAGCGGCTTGACGTCGGGAGCCGCCATCGCAGGCGATGTGGCGTTCAAGCTGTACGACACCTACGGCTTCCCCCTGGATCTCACGCGGCAGATCGCGGGGGAGCGGGGCGTGACGGTGGATGAAGCCGGCTACGACGCAGCGATGGAGGCGCAGCGGGCGCGCGGGCGCGCGGCGTGGCGCGGCTCGGGAGACAAAACAGGCGACGCCGCAGCCACAGGGCACGCCGCCAGCACCTTCACCGGGTACACCGCGGATCGCGGCACCGGCACCGTCCAGCATCTCCACCGGGAAGGCGTGGCCGTCTCTGCGCTGAGCGCGGGGGAGCAGGGCACGCTGATCGTCGAGCGCTCTCCGTTCTACGCAGAGAGCGGTGGGCAGGTGGGAGACAGCGGCCAGATTCGGGCAGCCGCGGGCGTGGCGCAGGTGACGGACACCCGCAAGGACGCCTCCGGGGCCATCGTGCACAGCGTCACGTTGACGGAGGGCAGCCTGTCGGTGGGCGAGGTCCTGGAGCTGGAGGTCGATCACGCGCGGCGCGACCGCATCCGGCTCAACCATACCGCTACGCACCTGCTGCATGCCGCGCTGCGCGATGTGCTCGGGACGCACGTGACGCAGAAGGGCTCACTGGTCGATCCCGCGCGGCTGCGGTTCGACTTCTCGCATCACCTCGCGGTCACCACCGATGAGCTGATCACCATCGAGGATCGCGTCTACGAGCTGGTGCTGGCGAACCTCTCGGTGGACACCTCGGTGTGCTCGCTGGACGACGCGCGGGAGCGCGGCGCCATGGCCCTGTTCGGCGAGAAGTACGGCGCTGAGGTGCGCGTGGTGGAGGTGCCCGGCGCCTCCATCGAGCTGTGCGGCGGCACCCACGCCCGACGCACCGGAGACATCGGCCTGTTCCGGGTGGTCTCGGAGAGCGGCATCGCCGCGGGCGTCCGGCGGATCGAGGCGGTCACCGGACGGGCAGCGCTCGAGCGGGTGCGCGCGCGCAGCGCCGTGGTGCGCGCCGCTGCGCAGTCTCTTCGGTCGCCGCCCGACGGCATCCCCGAGGCGATCGAGCGGGTGCTGAAGGAGCGCAAGCGCCTGGAGAAGGAGCTGGCCGAGGTGCGGGTGGAGCTCGCGCGTCTCTGCGCCGGCGATCTCACCGATCAGGCGCGGACCCTCCCCGGCGGCGCGCGGGTCCTCGCCGCCGAATTCGAGGGCAGCCCGCAGGCCCTCCGCGAAGAAGCCGAGCGTCTGCGCGATCAGCTCGGCACCGCCGTGGTGGTGCTGGGGGCGCGCGCGAAGGGGCGGGTGCAGCTCGTCGCGACCGTCAGCCGAGACCTGTTGGGGACCGCCCACGCCGGAAAGCTGATCGGGCGCGTCGCCAAGCTGGTGGGCGGCGGCGGCGGCGGTCGACCGGACATGGCGCAGGCAGGCGGGCGCAACCCCGACGCGCTCCCCGCAGCCCTGGAGGCAGCACACGAGATGATCGCTGCCCAGATGGGAGGAGGCGCGTAGGCGGCTTCGCACCTCAGGCCCGCTGCCGCGCAGCGGAGGTGTCGATCGGCTCCGCGCGGCGGGTGTTCTCCGCGGGCGCGGAACTTGCTTGGGATGTGGACCTGCGGAGGTCCCATGTTCGCGATTCAGTCGTCTCCGGTCCAGCCCACCTACACGGTGCCCGACGCGCGCTACGCGGTGCTGCTCAACCCCCACGCGCGCCGGGTGACCCCCCGGCGGGTCGCCGCCATCCGGCAGATCGTTCCCAGGGGGCAGCTCCACCTCACCGAGAGCCGTGAGCACGCGCGGGAGGTTCTGCACAGGTGCGTCGAGGATGAGGTGCGCACGGTGTTCGCGGGCGGCGGCGACGGCACGATCATCGACACGATCAACGCGCTGGAGCGGTGGCGCGGCGACACCCCGCAGCTCCCCAGCGTCGGAGTGCTGCGGCTGGGGACCGGAAACGCGCTGGCGCACTGGCTGGGCAGCGGCGGCGCGGTTCGGGATCTGCGTCGCTGGCAGGGCGGCCGGATCGCGCGATCGGTTCCGGTGTCGATGGTCGAGGCCGAGGGCACCGTGTTTCCCTTCGCTGGCCTGGGCCACGACGCTGCGGTGCTCAACGACTACAACCAGCTCCGCGAGAGCGCTCGCGGCACGTGGTGGCAGGGGCTCACCGAGGGGCTCAAGGGCTACCTCGCCGCGGGTCTGCTGAAGACCGTGCCGAATTACCTGCGGCGCGGAAACGCGCGGGTGCGGGTGGTGAACATCGGGCGGCCCGCGCAGCGGATCGGCCCGGACGGCCGCGAGGTCGGGCCGGTGATCGAAGCTGGTGAGGTGCTGTACCGCGGCTCCGCCTCGCTGGTCTCCGCCGCCACCACGCCGCTGTACGGCTACGGGATGCGCATGTTCCCCCACGCCACCCGGCGGGCCGGGCGGTTCCAGCTACGCGTCATCGACATGACCGCCGCCCAGGCGGTGGCGAACATGATCCCCTGCTGGCGCGGCACGCTCCAGCACCCCGGCCTGCACGACTTCTACGCCGACCGGGTGCGGGTGTTCTTCGAGGACGCCCTGCCGTACCAGCTCGGCGGTGACGCCAGCGGGTATCGACGCGAGATGACCTTCTCGCTCCACACCCACCAGGTGAACCTCGTCGCCCAGGCATAGCTCAGCCGCGTGCCCCGAGGTTAGAGATTCCCGAGGGAGAGAATGGGACTGCGAAGCCGTCTTCGGCGCCTGCTGCGACCAGAAACCGCGCCCGAACCGGCGACCCGGCCGGCACCTCCTGCGCCTCCAGTGGCTCCCCGGTCTGTGGCTCTGCCTGCGCCTCCAGTGGCTCCCCGGTCTGTGGCTCTGCCTGCGCCCGAGCCTCTGCCTGCGCCCGAGCCTCTGCCTGCGCCCGAGCCGGCGCCGATCCCTCCGCCGCCTTTCCCAACGGCGCCGCCCGCTGCCTCGCCGGAGACCGCCCCGCCGAAACGCGCAGAGGTCCTGTTTGCCAGCGACCATGCCACGTCCGACGCGCCGGTTCGCAACGCCCACGTTCGCGCGCCGGTCTCCGCCACGGGGGCCGCCGTCGAGGTGACGGTGCTCGATGAAGACAGGGTGCTGGTTTTTCCGTGCGAGCCCGGAGAGATGGTGCTGGACGCCGCCGAGCGCAGCGGTCACGAGCTGCCGTACTCGTGCCGCTCCGGGGGGTGCCTGTCGTGCGCCGCCAGGGTGCTGTCAGGAGAGGCGGAGCTGGGCGAGCAGTTTGTGTTGGAAGACGAACACATCGAGCAGGGGTTCGTTCTGCTGTGTGTGACGCAGGTGAAGGGACCTGCGTCGTTCAGGGCGAGTCAGCAGGACGAGATCGAGTAGCGCGCCGGGTGTTGCCGTCCCACGTTCGACAGCTACAGTCGCGCGGGTTCAAGTTGAGCTTGAATCTGCGCGACTGTACGCCCCT
>CAYXGP010000365.1:0-6019 GCA_964464515.1 uncultured Enterobacterales bacterium | reverse complement strand
TGGACTCGAGCCTACGCGCCGATCATGGGACCTTTCTTTCCCTGGAGCGGCCTTACTGAGCAGCAGGGTCACTGAGCGGCGGCGGTCCCCCACGACCCGACCAGCTCGAACGCTCCCCGCAGAGCCCCGCCGTCTGGGCTCCACCACAGCTCGATCTTCTCGCGATGGCCCTCCAGCCGGGCCAGCCGCAGGGTGATCTGCTCAGCGGCGATCAGCTCGGGGCTGACCAGGCCCTCGGTGGGGGTCCGCCAACCACCGGACGCGAGGGTCTCAGCCACGCGCTCGAGGTCTGCACGCGCCCCCGCCATCAGGCGGATCCGACCGCCGCCCTCGACCGGGTCCTGGACCCGCTCGGAGATGCGGAGATCGCTGTCCGAGCCGAGCACGGCGTACGCCAACGCGAGCAGCGAGTGCTCGTCGAAGCCGTCGAGCGGCTGCGCCTGGTACAGCACCAGCCCGGCGCCGTCGCCCAGGGCGGCCGCGCGCACCTCGACCGGGAAGCGGTGCAGGTGGAAGACGATGGCCCCCCGCCGCGCCAGATCGCCGCAGGTGGCCGGCGACCATCCGCTGCGGATGTAGGTGTCGATGTCGATGGTGGCGCCGTCGACCCGGGTGCCCCGCAGGTTGGCGTCGCGCAGGTTGGCGTTGCGGAGGTCGGCCCCCCGGAGATCGGCCCCCCGCAGGTTGGTCTCGCCGAGCTGTACGCCCCGCAGATCGACCCCCTGCAGCGAGGCGTCCTGGAGATCGGCGCCCTCGAGCGTGGCCTTCCACAGGAACGCACCCAGCAGATTGGCCCGCCGCAGCCGGGCCCGCCGCAGATCGGCCTCCTGGAGATCGGCGCCTTGGAGGTTGGCGTCGGTGAGATCGGCCCCGCAGATCTGCGCGCTGTGGAGATCGGCCCCCAGCAGGAAGGCCCCTGTGAGGTCGGCCCCCCGCAGATCGGTCTCTTCGCCGATGAATCGCGCGCCGTCGGGCACCGCGAAGCCCTCGGGCCAGCTCGTGCGATCGCTGTACAGCGCCCCGTCGAGCTGGGTGTCGGTGAGGGTGGCGCCCCGGAGGTCAGCGCTCTGGAGATCGGCGCCGGCCAGCTCGGCGCCGCTGAGGTCAGCGTTCTGAAGCACTGCCTCGGAGAGCTCAGCTCGGGAGAGATCGGCGCCGCACAGGCAGGCCCCCTCCAGGTTCGCTCCCTGGAGCTGACATCGCGCCAGCACGGCGTCGGTAAGGTTGGCCCGGAGGAGCTGCGCCCGGCGCAGGTTGGCGTCTTCCAGCCGGCCGCCTGTGAGCTGCGCGAACATCATCAGCCCGCGCGGCAGGAGCGCCCCGCGGAAGTCGAGGTCGGCGATGGACTTCCGTCCCCGCACATAGCGGAGCAGGAGCTGCCCCTTCTCCTCAGGGGTCATCCCGGAGTGCGGCGGCGGCGGTAGGTCGGACATCGCGGTCCCCGTCAGTCGAGGTCGACCGATGTCGCGTCGTAATCGACCATCGCCCGCAGCGCCCGGACCTGCATCGCAGCGGGCATCAGACCGGTCGCGCGGTTTCGCAGCCAGCAGGCCAGGGGGTCGTCCAGCTGCCCCATGGCGCCCATCTTCCAGGAGCGCTCGGTGACCATCGACGTGCGCGGCGAGCGGATGCGCTCGTACGCCTTGAACGCGGCGCTGTGTCCCCGCCGACGGCCCAGCAGCCGCCCCAGGATGGCGGCGTCCTCGATCGCCATCGCAGCGCCCTGTCCCAGGTTGGGCGTGGTGGGATGGATGGCGTCTCCCAGCAGCACCACGCGCCCCTTCGACCACCCGCTGATCGGCGCGCGATCGATGATGTCGTGCTGGATGATCGACGCGTCGGGGGTGGCGTCGATGAGCTTGGGCACGTCGAACGACCAGCCCTCAAACAGCTCCGCCACCATGCCCTTGCGATCCTCGGGCTCCTCGATCAGACCCGCAGGACCGTTGTGGGTGGCGTACCAGTAGACTCGCCCGCGGCCGATGGGCAGCACCCCGAAGCGCTTGCCCCGCCCCCAGATCTCCCCGGAGAATTTCAGCTCGCCGGCCATCCCCGACTGCACGCCGCGCCAACAGGTGTAGCCGGCGTAGCGCGCCGCGCCGGGACGGCTGAGCGCCGCGCGGACCATCGAGTGGATCCCGTCAGCGCCCACCAGGACGGTCCCCCGGACGGGCATGCCGTCCGCGAAGCGGGCCGTGACGCCGCGCTTGTCCTGCTCGAAGCCCTGACACCACCGGCCCAGCTCGATCGTGCCCGTAGGCAGGCTCTCGGCGAGGGCCGCCAGAAGGTCTGCGCGATGCAGACAGAGCGTCCGCAGCTTCCGATCGTCGCTGCGACTCAGCACGCGACCGCTGGCGGTAGCCATGGCGGGGTAGATCCAGGATCCGCAGGACACCAGGCGGGTATAGACCTGCAGCCGCTTCATCACGAACAGCGCGTTGCGGCCCAGCGAGATGCCCGCCCCGACCGGCGCCAGCGCGGGGGCGCGCTCGAGGACCTGCACCGGAAATCCGGAGTGAAGCAGGGAATGCGCCAGCGACAGCCCGCCGATGCCCCCGCCGATGATGATGATGGGGTCTCTCACGACACCTCCCGCCCGCGCGCGGGCCGCCCGAACAAGTACCAGCTGGCGACCCCTACGAGCGTCGCCATCAACCCTGCGCCGCCGAACCAGATCGACTCCGAGCCGGCCCAGAAGATGCCGACGCCGATGCTCACCACATACGTGACCGCTATCCCGGCCATCCAGGGCGCCAGCGTGATGGCCCCCGCGCCAGACAGCAGCGCCAGCAGGAGCAGATCGACCAGGAGGATCTGCGGCACATGCGCGCCGATCAGCAGGCCGATGAGGCGGTTGCAGAGCATGCCCACGCCGCACAGCATCAGCAGGCCGGTGATCCGCCGGTTGACCACGTTCTGTACCAGCCAGCGACGCATCACGAGCACCATGACCAGCAGGAAGCCGAGGCACACCACCGCGAACCAGATCAGATCCCCGGGGGTGATCACCATGCCGTGCTGCTCGGTGCGCATGGCGACCCAGAGCGAGAACAGCAGGGCGGCCGCGAGCATCACACTCGTGAGAATGTTCCGCGGTCGGCGGGCGACGCCCAGGTCCAGATCCTGGGCGAGCGCCTGCACGCGGGCGGTCTCAGCGCGGACGCGCTCCAGCTCCTCGCCGATGCCCTCGGTGTCCTCGACGCCGGCCACCGCCAGGCGACCGAGCGCCGCCGCGCAGCCCTCGAGGTCTCCCCGGTCGAGGCAGGCGCGGGCGATCAGCCGGCTGCAGCGTCGCTCGCCGTCCTGCGCGGCGGGGCACTCCGGCCACACCTCCAGCGCCTGCGCGAACCCGAAGCGCGCCTCCGCGAGCAGCTCCCCCACGCGGCGCTGCTGCGAGGGCGTCTCCCAGACTGCCGTCGCCTCGTTCAGGCGCTCCGTGGCGGCGCCGGCCAGGACCACCGCGCCCAGGTGGCGGATGTACCCCAGCAGGGCCCCGCGCAGGGCCGCGGCGTCGGAGTAGCGCTGGTCGGGCTCGGCAGACATGGCGCGGCGGCAGATCGCAGCCAGCACGCCCGGGGTCTCCTCGCTGAAGGTCAGCGGGCTCGCTCGGGAGACGCTGCCGAGCACCTCCGCCATCGAGCGTCCGGTGTGCGGCGGGTGGTTCTCCAGCACGTCGTACAGGCAAGCGCCGAGGAGGTACACGTCGAGCGTCTCGGAGGCTGGCACGTCCAGTCGGAGCATCTCCGGGGCCATGTACGAGGGGGTGCCGCACAGGGCCACGGGGGTCGGCACCTGCCCCAGCGGGGTCGCGATGCCCCAGTCGAGCACGTACACCTCGCCGTGCCGCCCGACCATCACGTTCTCGGGTTTCAGATCGCGGTGGACGATGCCCCGGGAGTGCGCGAAGTGGATGGCCTGGCAGACCTCCATCAAGATCTCGACGTGGTAGCGCGTGCGGTCGCCCGACGGCTGCAGCGGCTTCCAGCCGGGGTGGTCGGGATCGGCGATGAGGTCGTCCCACGGAACGCCCTCCACGCGCTTCATCACGAGCACCGGGCGACCCCCGCGATCCTGCAGCAGCGCATGCACCGGGATGATGTTCGGGTGCTCCAGCGCGCCCATCACGAGGCCCTCGCGGGTCAGCGCGCCGTAGCCCCGATCGCGGTCGGGGCGGACGCGCTTGACCGCCACCTCGCGACCCAGGCAGTGCTGCTGGGCCAGGTGGACCACCCCCATCCCCCCGCGCCCCAGCAGCGGCCCAAACGCCAGCGCCTCCTCGGCGGTCGCGCGCCGGGGCGCGGCGGGCTCAGCGTCGTCGTCCAGGCCCGGGAACGTGCAGACGGAGTCGGTGAGAGTCTCCCCTGCTGTGCCATCTTCGGTGCCGCCGTCCTCGATGCCGTCTTCGGTGACGATGGGGGGCCGGATGGTCGCCCGGACCGGGTGCTCGGCGAAGCGCGTGGTGAACCGCTGCAGGGCGTCGGCGTCCACCCCGATCATCGCGCGCTCCACCATGCCGGTCCTCCTCGCAACCGGCTCCTATCGCGTCGGCCCGCTCCTATCGCGTGGGGTCATCCCGCCCGCGCAGGCGCTCCGTGGCGGCGCGGAGGCGCTCGGTCGCCGCCCGCACCTCTGTCTCCAGCTTGGGATCGCGCAGGGTGTCGCCGAGCCGATCGGTGAGGTCTCCCAGCGACTCCCCGGCCCGGGAGCCCTCGGCCCGCAGCGCCGCCGACAGCGTCGCCATGCGCTCCTGCACCTGATCGGGGCTGGCCGGCGCCAGCGCCGCCGCCGCCTTGATCGAATCACGCATGCCGCCCACGAGCCGTCCCAGTCCCCGCGCGAACACCTCCTGTGAGCCCAGGTCGTCCGGGTCTTCGCCCATCGCGTCGGCCACGCGCTCGGTGCCCTCTCGGATGGTGTCATCGACCCGGCTGTCCTGGTTGCCTGCAGCGTCCTGGTTCGCCGACACGCCCACCAGCACCTCGCGCACATGGTCGAGGGCCGCGCCCACGCCCCCCGCGATCAGGCCGATCCGCTCCTGCACGAGCGCCTTCGCGTCCTCCTCGCTCAGCTCCCACTCCGTCGCGGCCTCTGCGTCGATCTCGAGGGTCTGACCGGTCAGGGACTGCAGGCGCAGATCGCCGGGGGGCGGCTCTGCGTCTTCGGGGATGCGGAAGAAGCGCTTCGGGGGGATGGTCGCGTAGAAGGTGGACACGGTGGCTCCCAGGGGTGGGGAGGGAACGTATCATCGGGTCCGGCGGCTTGAGCCTCGGTGAGTGACTCCGGGGCTCGATGATCGAACTCGATGCTCGATCACGAGAGACGATTCCCGATCCCCGTCTGTGGTTCTCGATCGACGTGGTCTGCGAGAGGCGTTCATCGTTGATTGGGAGTCGTGATCGAGGACCGTGGAGCCGTGGAGCCGTGAGCGAACTGACCCGTGGTTCCGCGAGACCGTGGCTCCTCCAGAGCGGCTCCGTTGACCGTGAAGCCGCGCTGCCGATCAACCGCGTTGCCGAGTCGTCTCGTCTCCACGAGACCGCGATCCACGAGACCACGTGACCAGGACGCTTGACCCAACAGTCCTGGTACATGCGCGGCCTTCAGGTCCATGGTGGCGCGCCGGACCTGCACCCGTGAGGGCGCGCGGGTCACCACTCCAGGACCCGGGTTCTTGCCACCAGTCCAGATCCCACTCGATAGTGAGGATGTGTTAGCATCACATCAGAGAGGTGTGGAGGAATTACTTGCTCTTGATATACATTGCGATCACAGCAATCGTCGGAGCAGAAGCGCCCACCCCCTGCGCACTCACCCCTCCGACAGGTTACAATGTGGCCATCGGTTGGGCCAAGGGCTCACGGGCATCAGCACTCAGCAATGCTCACGACATGGCCCGTAACCGTCTGATGCACCAACTGTGTGAGGGGCACGAGGCGACACGATGCGCTGGGATATCGCCCCGGGGCTTCACCCGCGGACCATTGTTTCTCGGGGACCACCAGCATTTCCCGCCCCTCCA
>CAYXGP010000364.1:0-6043 GCA_964464515.1 uncultured Enterobacterales bacterium | reverse complement strand
GGGGGGGGGGGGGGGGGGGGGGGGGGGGGGGGGGGCGGGGGGGGGGCGGGGGCGGACTCGCCCCCGCAGGCGATCAGGGTCGTCAGGACGATGAAACGGAACATGAAGATCTCCACGCAATTCAGGGGTGCGCCCTGCGACGGGCGCGGGTCGTGCGGGGGATCAGCCGATGGGAGGAGGCAGCAGCGGCGGCCCGGTGTCGCGGGGTCGCAGCAGGTGCAGGGGCACGCCCGCGCGCTCGTCGGGGAGCGCGATCAGGCGCTCGGTGTGCACGGACGGCTGGGCCGGCAGCGCCGCCACGCTGGTCGCACAGCACGCGCCAGCGTCCCAATCACAGCAGTCGTCGTCCTGCTCGTCTCCAGGACAGCAATCGTCTCCGCCCGCCCCCGTCACGATGGAGACCTGCTCGACGGCCGCGGCGACTGTTGTGCGCAGGGACGGCCCCAGCAGGAGAGCGACGGCAGCGAGGAGTAGCAACAGGCGACGCATCGAGCCCGGTGTAACGCGCTCGCGGCCGCGCCACGGAGGGTCCACTACATCGAGTCGAATCGATCGAACTCCATCGAGAACTGCCCCCGCCCCTTGGTGAGACTGCGCAGACTCGTCGCGTATCCCAGCAGATTCTGCAGCGGACACTCGCCGTGCACCACGGTCATGCCCATGCTGCTCTCCTGACCCATGATCGACGCCTTGCGGGCCTGGAGATCGCCCAGCACGCTGCCGAGGTTCCCATCCGGGGCGACGACCTCGATGCGCATCCGGGGCTGGAGCACCGCGGCGCCGCCGTCGTTCAGGGCCTCGCGCACGGCCTGGGACACCGCGATGCGGATGGCCTGCGGGGTGCTGTCGTCCCCGAACAGCTCGAGGCCCGTCAGCGCGACGTGTACGTCCTGGAGCGGAGCCCCCTCGGCCGGACCGTTCATCGCGGAGTCTGTCAGCCCCGCGCGGGCCGCCTCCTCCTGCGCCGCCGACAGGCCTGCGCCCGCCGGGTGGATCTCCGGGGCCAGCTCGGCGATCTCGGTGCCGGCGTCGCGAAGACGCGGGCGGACCGCCACCCGCGCGCGGGCGTGCAGCCGCTGCTCCTTGCCCTCGCCCAGCGAGAGCAGCCGGTTGATCGTCACGTCAGAGGTACCGGATCCGGCGATGGTCTCGCGGGTCATCACCCGGGGCCGGCCGGCCCGCACCGCCAGGCCGAATTCACGCTGGAGGCGCTCGAAGACGATCTGCAGGTGCAGCTCGCCCATGCCCTTGAGGATGTTCTGACCCGTCTCTGCGTCCACGCCGAACCGCAGGGTGGGGTCTTCTTCGCAGACCTTCCCGATCACCTGGAGGAACTTCTCTTCGTCCTTGCTGGATTCGGTCTCGACGGCCAGTCCCAGCACGGGCTCCTTGGTGTCGATCCGCTCCAGGATCAGCTCGTCGTCGGGATCGCACAGGGTGTCGCCGGTGACGGCCACCCGCGGCCCGGAGATCAGCACGAGCTGCCCGGCGGTGGCGGACTTCAGGCGCTTCTTGCTGCTGGCGTCGGTCTCGAAGACGCGCGCGACGCGCTCGACGGTGTCGCGGCCGGCCACCCGCACCATCTGCCCCGGCTCCAGGGTGCCGCGGTACAGCCGCAGGAACACATGGCGGCGCCCGCCCCACAGCTGGATCTTGAACGCCAGCGCCACCAGGCCGCCCTCTGGGGTCATCTCGACGAAGGTCTCTTCGCCGTCGGATCGGCGCGCGATGGCGGGGGGCCGCTCCAGGGGGTTGGGCAGGAGCGCCAGCACCCCGTCGAGCAGCGGCTGGACGCCCCAGTTGCGCAGCGCGCTGCCGCCGAACGTTGGCTGGATGCGCCCCGCCATCGTCGAAGCCCGCAGCGCCGCGCGGATGGCCTCAGGCTCGATGGGCTCCTCCTCCAGCACCAGCTCCTCCAGCTCCGGATCGGCCTCGGCGGCGGCCAGCAGCATGGTCTCGCGATGGCGCTGGAAGGTCTCCTGGGCGTGGGGGGGGATCGGCCCCGACCGCACCTCTGAACCCAGCTGCCCGTGAAAGGTGAACGCCTGCTCGCCGATCAGGTCGAGCACCATGCCGTCTTCGAGGGGCACCGTCACCGGCACGGGGCTGCCGCCGAGCACAGCCGCCACCGTCTCCATCGCCCGATCGAAGTCAGCGCCCGGCCGATCCATCTTGTTGACGAAGATCACGCGGGGGATCTCGAACCGGCTGGCCTGTCGCCACACCGTCTCGGTCTGCGGCTCCACGCCCCGCACGCCGTCCAGCACGATGATCGCGCTGTCGAGCACCCGCATCGAGCGCTCCACCTCGATGGTAAAGTCGACGTGGCCGGGGGTGTCGATGAGCTGGATGAGGTGATCGCGCCACGGACAGCGCGTGACCGCGCTGGTGATGGTGATGCCGTGCTCGCGTTCTTCGGGCTGGTAGTCCATGTGCGCGGCGCCGTCGTGGACCTCCCCGACCTTGTGAGAGGCGCCGGTGTAGTACAGGATGCGCTCGGTGAGCGTGGTCTTGCCCGCGTCGATGTGGGCCGCCACGCCGATGTTGCGGACGCGATCGAGCTGGAGCGTCTCGGTCTTCTTTGCCATGGCTTCCCCCGGGGCAGGGACGTCTAACCCCCGGGCATGAGCAGCGGGGCCGCAGCGGCGGCCGCACGAGGCGCCGCCAGCACTACGTCGTTGTGCCCGAGACCGGGCACCGTCAAGAGGACGGCCCCGGGGATCGCCGCCGCCAGCTCCCGACCGTGGGCGACGTCGATGAGCTCATCGGCCTCTCCATGCAGCACCAGCGTGGGACAGCGGATACGCGGCGCGCGGGCCAGCGAGTCGAAGGGGCTCCGCATCACCTGACGGGCGGGCACGAAGGGGTACTGCTCGCGAGCCAGCCGGTGGATCGCGGTGAAGGTGCTCTCGACGATCAGCGCGCGGGGCGTCTCGTCGAGCGCCGCCGCCAGCGCGATCGCCACGCCGCCGCCCAGGGACTTTCCCAGCAGCGCGATGCGATCGGCGGGGTGGGTGCGGCGCGCCTCCGCCCAGGCCGCGCGGGCGTCCAGCAGCAGACCGGCCTCGTCGGGCAGCCCCGCGCTGCCGGGGTAGCCTCGGTAATTGACGTGCAGGACCTCCGCGCCGGCGCGCTGGAGGAGCGCATAGTGGGTCTGTGGTCCCCCCACGGTGCTGCCGTTGCCGCTGAACAGGACGACGAGGATGGAGGCGTCGTCGCGTGGCTCGACCGGCGTCGCAGGCAGCCGCCAGCCGTACAGGGCCGTGTCGTCCTCGGCGGTGATCACCAGCTCGGTGGCGCCCAGCCGCGCAGCCAGCGTCGCCAGCTCCGCCCGGGAGACCCGCGGTCTGGGGAACAGCAGCGGACGCTCCAGGAGCAGGAGCAGCCCCAGCGCCCCGAGATAGAGGACGACGCCAGCCACCGCCAGACCCAGCGTGATGCGAACCAACTCTGCGCCTCCCCGGAGAAGACCGTGCCGCTCCTGACCGGCTCCCCTGCCCTCCTGTACCACCAGCAGGGTCCCGATGACGCCCCGCTGATGGTGCTGGTCAACGGCGTCGGCGGGGTCCAGGCCGCCTTCGTCCTCCAGGTGCGCGACTTCAGCGACCGCTACCGCGTGGTCACCTACGATCACCGCGGGATCGGCGGCTCGGAGCCGGGGCCTCCCGGGGGCACGCTGTCCGACTACGCAGAAGATCTCCACCGACTGATCACCACACTGCGCGGCCCCAACCGCGGGACCGCCGCGGTGGTGGTGGGCATGTCATTCGGCGGACGCGTGGCGCTGCTCCTGGCGGCGACCCGGCCGGAGTCGGTCTCCGCACTGGTGGTGTGCGGCGCCAGCAGCGGCGGTCCCGATGACGTTTTGGGCGATCCCGCGGCCCGCGAGGCCCTCCTCGGCACCCCCACCGCCGAGGACTGGCAGCACCGGATCGGCCCCGCGCTGTTCGGGCCGGCGTATCGGAGGCGGTATCCACGGAGGATGGCCGCGCTGGCGAAGTGGCGACGGCGACACCCCATCGATCCCGCCGCCATCCGCGCCCAGGCCGCCGCGCTGAGAGGGGCCGATCTGTCGGGACTGGTGCGCGAGATCCGGGCGCCGACGTTGGTGCTGCACGGCGAAGACGACGGCCTGCAGCCGCTGGAGAACGGCCGGCGGCTGGCCGCTGTGATCCCAGGCGCGCGGCTGTCTGTGCTGCGGCAGGTCGGACACAGCCCGAACGTCGAGGCGCCAGGTTTGATGAAGGCGGAGATAGAGCTATTTATTGCTGGGTTATCCAACTGAAGAAGTATCAGCGCGGTCAGGGCGCCTCGGATCGCTCGGCCCACTGCGCCAGCAGGTGCGCCGTCGCAGCCAACCCCATCGGCATCGTCAGGAACATGCCCACATAGCAGAGGATGGCGCCGATTCCGCCCAGGAACTGACACGCGAAGTACCCCAGAATCACCAGCAGGTACCCCTTGAAGTCCCGCCGTATCCCGCCCAGCAGCGAGCCGGGCCGCAGCAGCGGAACCATCTGCCCGTCCATCCCTCGCCGAATCAGCTCTGGCGCGATCAGGTTGGCGCCGATGATCACGCAGAAGTGGATGACGAAGAACGCCAGCGCGAGGGGCGCGATCACGAAGACCGCCTGGTCCTCCCCCAGCACCTCAACGGCCAGCCCGCCAGCCAGCGCGAACGGGATGAGGACCACGAACTCCAGCATGATGAGCAGCCCGATGTTCATCAGCGCAGCGAGCGGCGCCAGGCCGAAAGGAACAAACCAGTTTCAACAATGAGAATCGGCTGGATGCTGGTACCAGAACCGAATCAATGTACCACCTTCTCCACCATTATGGTATAGAACACCATATGCCTGCCACCCTCCTACACCGGGAGAAGTTCGTCTACGCCGACGGCGCCATTCGCGAGATGGTGCTCTGGCGACTGCCAGAGCCAACACAAGAAAGGCCCCACGGGTTGAAATACAGACTGTACTACGGCCTTGCCGACGGCACATGTCTCGTTCGCTTTGACAACGAGCGTGGCAAGGGAGATCACCGCCACTACCAAGACGAGGAGATGCCCTACGTCTTCGAAGGTGTGGAGAAGCTGGTGGCCGATTTTCTCGACAACATTGACAACCTGCGAGGAGGTGAGCGATGAGCGGAAAGATAAAGCTCGGCGTGGCTGCCCCCCATGCCACCGCCCGAAGCTTCGTCGATGCCTGGAACCAGGCAGAGCGCGGCGACGTCCCCTCCGAGACCGAGGAGCGGCTCCACTTCGAGGACCTGGCGACGCTACTCCGGGCGTTGACGCCCGCTCGTTGGGCTCTGCTCCAAGAGCTGCGCGGCGGGGGACCATGCAGCGTCCGCGCCCTCTCGAAGCGCCTACGTCGCGACTACAAGAACGTCCACACCGATGTCGGCGTTCTGGAGCGGCTGGGTTTGATCACCCGAACCGCGGATGGCGAGGTCCAAGTGCCGTGGGAGACAATCGTCGCCGAGCTTCGGCTCGCGGCCTGAGCAACGTGCTCCGAGAAGACCCGCTCTCTCAGCCCGCCTCAGCCCGCCTCAGCCCGCCTCAGCCCGCCTCAGCCCGCCCTCAGCCCGCCCTCAGCCCGGCCTCAGCCCGCTCGGCCCACTGCGCCAGCAGATGCGCCGTCGCAGCCAGCCCCATCGGCATCGTCAGGAACATGCCGACATAGCAGAGGATGGCGCCGATCCCGCCCATGAACTGACAGGCGAAGTACCCCAGGATCACCAGCAGGTAGCCCTTGAAGTCCCGCCGGATCCCGCCCAGCAGCGCGCCGGGCCGCAGCAGCGGAACCATCTGCCCGTCCATCCCCCGCCGAATCAGCTCTGGCGCGATCAGGTTGGCGCCGATGATCACGCAGAAGTGGATGACGAAGAACGCCAGCGCGAGGGGCGCGATCACGAAGACCGCCTGGTCCTCCCCCAGCACCTCAACGGCCAGCCCGCCAGCCAGCGCGAACGGGATGAGGACCACGAACTCCAGCATGATGAGCAGCCCGATGTTCATCAGCGCAGCGAGCGGCGCCAG
>CAYXGP010000363.1:0-6205 GCA_964464515.1 uncultured Enterobacterales bacterium | reverse complement strand
GGCGGGAAGCTGGTACGCCGGCGTCAGTCCCTCCTTCTCCGACAGCGCGTTGGCGAAAACCAGGCCGTCGCACCAGGACACCTGCTCTACCGGTAGCTGCGGCCCCTTGAACCGGCTGGGGTTGGCGCTCATCTCCCGCTCCCACAATGCCTGGGTCACCGGAGTCTGCATTATCCAGAAGCCACGACTCAAAGTCACACGGTGCTGAACTTCGTCGTTGTCCCGACCCTTCTCCGTCTTGGGAGAGCCCATCTGGAAGCTCCCAGCCGTCACCAGGACCATCTTACCAGTACCGACCCGACGCACTTTGAGGATAGTCCGCATAAGCCCTCGCTCGCTCTACTCCTGTCCCTCGTTCCAGTCGAGTTCGTTGTTGCCGGCCCCGCTTCTTTCACCAGCCGCTACCGGTGGCTGTCTGTCAGGGGCTGCCTCCCCCCGAATTCCCGTGCTGCTCCGCGTCAAGGCCTGTTGAGGCACACCGGTGCCCGCGCAGGGCACAGTAGACCCCGCTGTTGTCGCTCAGCTCAGTGGAACAGCGCGGGCGGTCCCCGTGGCCGGCCCGCCCCAAGGGCAAACCACCTCTACCGCCCTCCTCAACCTCCCGCCCATCAGCCTGCGGTTGATATGCCGCTCGCTGAGCAGCGCGATATTCATTCAAATTCTGGCCGCCGCAGTCAAGCCGATTGGGGCTGCCTCGAAGGGACGAAGATGCTCCGGCGGGTAGGCGATTTTGTTGTATTCTGGGTGGTGGCGTTCGCAGTCTATGGCGTGATGAGTGCACTGGGCGCAGATGGAGAGTCCTGGTCGAATCTGGCTCTTGGCATCGGGATGCTCACGATCTGGGGCGGCCTCGTGCTCGCCGGATACTGGAACCACTCGCTGCTCATATTTTCGGTGCTCATCTGTGTTGTGCAGGTTGGTATGCTCGTGGTGGGAGCATTGCCTCGTCCGGAGTGGCTCGTTGACTGGCTGGGTGGAGAGGAGCTGGTCGGAGGCCTGTTCACGCTCGTCATTGCTGGCTGCCTGGCTGTCCTCATCATTATTGGGGGTGTCAGCAAGCTCGTCGAGCAGCGGCGCGCCAGACGGGAGGCGCCTCTCGCATTGGATGCCGCCCGACAAGCGGTGGATGATCCTGACAAGCTGCGAGATGCGCTATCACGCGCAGCGTTCTTCCCTGCCGACTCTGGCTCGTGGAGTCCTGAAGTGTGTGCCGTGGGCAGAGACGCACTCACGCTGATCATCGAGACTCTCTCGCACGAGTACACCGCACACGAATTGTGTCGGCTGCGAGATGCCCGGGATCTCCTTGTGGGAGCCATACAGCGGGGAGATCGAGGACCAGAGCCCAACGACCCTGCCCTCAGTGATGCCCGATATCTGGTCGCCCAGTTGCGGCGGCCGGCGCCAGATGTCAGGAGCTGACCCTGGTCCCTGATGTAGTGCTGCCCACAGACACGAGGACCATCGGTTGGCATCGCTGACCATCGCGGGAGCATTGAGCGACGGGAGATGCCCCCAGACCTGACTTCAGGTTCACCATGAGTGAACGCGCTCTCGGCACCCGCTTCCCGCACCTTGACGCTGGGACCTTGACGCTGGGGTCGGCGACCTACGCCGTCGATCTGGAGCCGGCCACGACGGGGCTGCGTGTCCACTTCGGCCTCATTGCGATCACCCCGCGGGCGCGGCGACGAACCTCCAGACCGGAATGCGGTCAAGGTCGGAGACGCCCTGTTAGGGCACCGGACGGCGTTCCAACGCCCAGCAGATCCGCAGATGCTCCTCCTCAAACGCTTCTACGACGGCAACGTCCCACGCCTGCCCCATCTGTTCATCGAGGGGCTGATGGTGTCGGTGCTGGGCGCGGCCTTCGCCCGCTGGCTGTTCCCGGTGGAGGCCAGCCTGGTGCTGGTCTTTCTGGTGTCGATCTCGACCGATCATTCACTGGACGCGCTGCTGACCTGGAACCGTGTGCAGATCCAGGTGCGGCGGGTGCGTCCGCTGCGGGCGAACTCGGCCCTGGCGCTGCGGATGCTCGGGGTGTTCGCCGGGGCGACGGTGGGGTTCTCGATCCTGGGGCTGGTGCTGCCGCTGGGCGAGGTGGAGCTGCTGTTCTCCCAGCAGATCGCCGAATACGCCGATCGCAGCTTCACAGAGCTGGACTTCGGCGGCGTGGGGCCCCTGATGGTGCTCAACCTGTACGTCTTCGTCTTCTTCTTCATCATCGCGATCCCCTTCCACCACGGCGGCCTGATGCTGGCGATGGCCTGGAACGCCTCGGTCTGGGGGGCGACCTTCGGGGTGCTGGCGCGGCGGTGGAGCGAAGACAGCGGAGACTCGCTGGCCGGCTGCTATCTGCGGGTGATGGGCGCCTGCACCCCGCACATGGCCCTGGAGGCGACGGCGTACGTGCTGGCGGGGCTGGCGGGGGTGTTCCTGGGCAAGGGGATCATGCGCCACGGCGCGGCTTCGGAGATGATGGCGTCGATCACCCGCTCGGTCCTGAGCCTCCTGGGCATCGGCGCGGGACTGCTGGCGGTGGCGGCGGTCTGGGAGTCGCTCATCGGTCCGGTCTTGGTTCGACTCGTGACGGGAGGTTAGGGGCCGGTTTCCCGCCCGGCGACGACTCCGGGCAGCATCGCGGAGCCCCCCATGGCAGCCAAGGCCTTCACCACGCCCCAACTGAGAAACATCGTACTGGTCGGCCACGGCGGCTGCGGAAAGACCTCGCTCGCCGAAGCCTGCCTCTTCTTGAGCGGTGCGACCAGCCGCCTGGGGCGCATCGACGACAAGACCTCGACGCTCGACTACGAGCCGGAGGAGCAGAAACGCGGCGGCTCGATCGCGACGACGCTGGCCTGGCTGGAGCACAGCGATCACAAGATCAACCTGCTCGACACCCCCGGCGATCAGAACTTCATCTACGACAGCTTCAACGCGATGCGCGGCGCCGACGCCGTGGTGGTCGTGGTCAGCGCGCCAGATGGCGTCGAGGTGCAGACGCGGCAGGTCTACAAAAGGGCCCGCGCGCTCGGTCTGCCGGTGGTGTTCTTCATCAACAAGATGGACCGCGATCGCGCCGACGCCGCCGCGTGCCTGGCCGAGATGAAGGAAACGCTGGATGTCACCGGTGTCCCGCTCCAGGTGCCCATCGGCTCTGAGAGCAGCTTCTCCGGCGTGGTCAGCCTGCTCCAGCGCAAGGCGTTCACCTACCCGGCCGATCGCAGCGGCGTCGCCACCATCGGGGACGTGCCGGACGACCTCGCCGACGTCGTGGAGGGCTCCTGGGAGTCGCTGGTCGAGGCCGTGGCCGAGACCGACGAGGACCTCCTGATGGAGTACCTCGACACCTTCGAGCTGTCCGAGGAGCAGGTCCGCACGGCGTTCCGCGCGGCCCTCAAGGGCGGCCACATCACCCCGGTGTTGTTCGGGGCGGCCACCAACTGCGTGGGCGCGGCAGCGCTCCTCGATCTGGCGACGTGGGCCTTCCCGTCCCCGGCTGAGCGCGACGAGGTCGCGGGCAAGCAGGGTGATGAGGAGATCGATATCGCCTGCGATCCCGACGGTCCGTTCGCGTCGCAGGTCATCCACACCACCATCGACGAGTTCTCCGGCAAGCTGTCCATCCTGCGGCTGTTCCGCGGGACGGTGCCGTCGGACAACGTCACGCGCAACCCGGGCTCCGAGAGCACAGAGCGCCTCGGCGCGCTGTACGCGCTGCGCGGAAAGGAGCGCGACTCCATCGCGGCGGTCTGCGGCGACATCGTCGGCGTGGCCAAGCTCAAGGACACCCGCACCGGCGACACCCTGTGCGATCCGAAGAGCGCGTCGGTGATCTTCGACAAGGTCGTCTACCCCCCGCCGATGATGGCCTACGCCATCACCCCGGCCTCCAAGTCCGACGCCGACAAGATCAAGGTCGGTATCGACCGCCTCCTCGAGGAGGACCCCACGCTCAGCACGTCCATCGACGGCCTCACGGGCAAGATGGTGCTCAACGGCATGGGTCAGGCCCACCTCGACATGGCCATCGAGCGGATGCGTCGCAAATTCAAGGTCAACGTCACTTGTGAGCTTCCGCCCGTGCCGTACCGGGAGACCCTGCGCAAGCCGGCCCGCAACATCGAGGGCAAGCACAAGAAGCAGACGGGGGGCGCCGGGCAATTCGGGGTGGCGTACTTCCACGCGCTCCCGCTCGAGCGCGACGGCGGGTTCGAATTCGTCAATCAGATCAAGGGTGGGTCGATCCCCAACCAGTTCATCCCCTCGGTCGAGAAGGGGATCCGCTCGCGGATGCAGAGCGGTTTTCTGGCCGGCTACCCCGTGGTGGACATCCGCATCGAGCTGTACGACGGCAAGTACCACCCGGTCGACTCCAAGGACGTCGCGTTCCAGCTCGCCGGCTCCAAGGGGATGAAGACGGCCTTCGAGAAGGGCGGGACGGTGCTGCTCGAGCCCATGATGGACATGGAGATCGCGGTTCCCACCGAGGTCATGGGCGACATCATGGGCGACATCAGTGGCCGCAGAGGGCGGGTCTCCGGCATGGAGAACCGCGGCAAGACCACCGTGGTACGCGCGACGGTGCCGCTGGCGTCGGTGCAGCGCTACGCGCCCGACCTCAAGGGCATGAGCGGCGGTAAGGGGGCCTTCATCATGCAACTCGCAGGCTATGAGGAGGTTCCGCGGAACTTCGTCGGCGCGGTCGTCGCGGCGTCGCCGTTCAAGAAGGATGATGAAGACTGAGTTTCTCCTGGGGGCCCCATGGCTGATGAGAGGATTCCGTTCGCCAAGCTGGGGATCCCGGCCAACATGGAGAGGCAGCTCGGACCGAGCTCGCGCAGGAAGACCCGCTACGCGCTGGCGCGGGGCGCCGTACCGCTGACGGTCGATGTGCAGCTCGGTGTGCTCTACCTGCTGGCGGGTGATGAGCACCCGAAGATCAGCGCCGCCGCCCGCAAGACGCTCTCGGGGCTGCCGCCGAAACAGATCCTCAAGGGCATCGGGATCAACAGCCACCCCAAGGTGCTGGAGTTCATCGCAGAATTCCACTCCCCGAACGCGGAGCTGGATGCCCGCGTCGGTATGTTCCGGACAGCGAACGATCGCACGGTCATGCTGATCGCCGCGCGGGCCAACTCCACGCTGTGTGAGACGCTCAGCCGGAACCACGAACGCCTGCTCATCACGCCTGGCCTCTACACCGTGCTGTACGGCAACGAGGCCTGCTCCGATGCGCTGCTCGCGGCCACCGCGTCGTTCCTGCGCCTCCACGATCAGCTCCCGGAGGTGCCCGAGGTGCGGCCGTTCCGGGCGCCCGCGAAGAAGACCCGGCCCGCCAGGGCTGCCGCGGCAGAGAGGCCTGCAGCGAGGACCCCCGCAGCGAGAACCCCCGCGGCGAAGAAGCAGGCGGCTGTCTCCGGTCAGCAGGTGGCGATCGACCTGGAGGCCGAGATCGAGGCCGCGCTCCGCGGAGAGCAGTCTCCGGCCCTCATCCGCGCCCAGGGTGAGAACCTCAAGATGTTCGATCTGGGTGAGCCCGATGAGCCCGATGCTGCCGCTGACGAGGATGAGCCCGAGGAGGACCTGGGCGGCTTCGTCTTCGACTTCAAGGACGACGCCGAGGGGTTCGGCTGGGACCTGACGCAAGACAAGGACGACGCGGACGGCGAGGAGGAGCAGCGTCAGTCGTTGGAGGCGAAGATCCGCGAGATGAGCGTCGGCCAGCGTATCAAGTTGGCCTACCTCGGAAACAAGGAGGCCCGCGGGATCCTGGTGCGCGACTCCAACAAGATCGTCTCGACGGCTGTGGTCAAGTCGGGTCGCTGCACCGATCAGGAGGTCGCCGGTATCGCCGGCAACAAGAACCTCGCCGCCGACGTGCTGCGCGTGGTGGCCACCAACCCGGAGTGGACGCGCAAGTACCCGGTCAAGGTCGCGCTGGTCCAGAACCCCAAGTGCCCCATCCCCACGGCCTTGAGCTTCGTTCCGATGCTCCAGAAGAAGGACCTGCAGGCGCTCACGCGAAACCGCGGTGTGTCGAGCGTGGTGACGCAGGCGGCGATGCGGCTGTTCCGTCAAAAATACCGGAAGTAGCGCCGCCGCATCGAATTCACCGCTGTCAGGCCGCTCCAGGGAAAGAAAGGTCCGATGATCGGCCTGAGGGCGGCCCCGCGTGAGGCTCGGCCTGCGAGGCCCCGGGTCC
>CAYXGP010000362.1:0-6210 GCA_964464515.1 uncultured Enterobacterales bacterium | reverse complement strand
AATCCTAGCACAGAGCCACAGGCTCTGCCGCCTACGGCGGGGTTCGAGTCCCACCGCCCCTACTCCCCATTGTTGATGGCTTCGAATCCTAGCACAGAGCCACAGGCTCTGCCGCCTACGGCGGGGTTCGAGTCCCACCCCATTGTTGATGGCTTCAAACCCTGGCACAGAGCTTTCGCTCTGCCCGCTACGCGGGGGTTCGAGCCCCACCGCCCCCATGTCTTCTGTCCGCGGGACTCCAACCCACCTCGGCTCGGCTTGTTTCAGCGACGCTCAGGGCTGGTTACTGGAGTCCTGCCGCAGCTCCAATCCCGCTGACAAGCGGCACCAGCCCCTTGCGGACCTGCTCTATGAAGCCGGTCAGCCCGCACGCTCGACCGGACGTGAGGAGTCGATCGTCGATCGACATCGTGGTCCAGCGCTCACCCCCACCGCGTCCGCGGGCACAGAGCTCGGCGAGTGCCCTTTTCGCGTCTCGCTTGTCCGTGATGCGCTTCGACGTCAGACGCTCCGGAGCCTGAGTGGGATCAAAACCGAGCCGCTGCCTCACCAACGCCAGCGTCGTGCGCTCACCATCATCTTCTGGGGTCCACGCCACGACCAACCACGCCTCGATCTCCGGAGCGGCGAGGGCACCGATCACCACAAACGGCCACTCTCGGTCGGAGACCGCTTGCTGAAATCCGCGCTCGCGCTCCGGCTCTCCATCGACATCGCGACCGACCACGACGAGCGCGGGTGGCTCCTCCTCATGAGCGAAGAGCAGCAACAGGGAGCGATGCATCTGGGCGTCGAGCGCGCCGGGCTCGTCAGCGAACTTCCCGTAGGGCCGAAGCCCAGCCTCCCGGGCCCGCTTGAACGCGTGGTGGAGATCGAACCAGGCGGAGTCTCCCAGCCCACACCACCTCCTGAAGGCATCCAGGAACTCGACCTCAACCCACTCGACCTGGCCGACGAGGAGCCGATCACAGAGTCCTGTGAGCAGCGCAACGTCCCCCTCGCTCTCGCCGGCGATGCCAAGGCGAGTCATCCTGACTCACCCACCCATCCCTCCCCAACAGCGCTCCAGAACTCTCCGGGATGCATGTACTTCTTCCTGTTCTGCCACGCGGGGTGCGCGTCGAGCCGACGGACCTGTGACGCTGTCTCATCGACCAGCCCCGCCACGAACGCCTCGGTACCGCTCAGCGTGTCCAACACGAAGGGTGAGTGGCTCGTCGCTACGACCTGCAAGTGTGGCTGCGCCGCGAGGATCGAGCGGATCTGTCGAAGCAGCGCCTGCTGGGCCATCGGATGGAGTCCTTGATCGATGTCATCGAGCAGCACGAGACGAGGTGGCCGGTGACGGAGCACCGTGCTCAGGCCCAAGGCGAGCAGGGTGCCCTCCGAGAGCTGATCCGAACGAATCCACCCCAGGCCCTTGAACTCGACCTCGATCCGAGCGCCGATCACCTCGCTGCGCCGATCGACCCAGGAGTCTTCGCCGTCCAGCCGAAGGTGAACCCGCTCACGGCGGACGATCTTCGCGGGTAGCGCGCGAACCCGACGTGCCCCCTCGACTATCCGCGACAGATCAGCCTCGATGGCGTCCAGCGTGCCATCGCGCAGCCCCTGGAGATGCTGGATGACAGACGGAAGCCCAGCTCCGCTGATCGCAACGCTGGGTTCCTCCTCTCCCGAGTAGTGGTCGGCCGCGATCGACTCGGCGTTGAGTTTGAGGCGCACAGCACCACCCAGGCCCACATCACCCGGGCGCTGGAAGAAGAGGCGCGGGTTGGTGTGGGGATCCTCAAGGGGAAACCCCAGCCGATCAGGCTGATCCGGGTCGCCAAACCAGAGTCCAAAGGACGGAGGGGCACCATCGGCCGACGGCTTCACCGTGACCTCTACGCCGAACTCCGTGCCATCCTCCAAGCAAAGACCGAGCAGAAATCCAGCCGCATCAGGTCGAGCGACGAGACGCTCCGGGGTCTGCGAACCAGCGAACAGCCGACCGGGACGCCCGGTGACGAAGCGGTCCTCGCCCGGCTGCTCGTCGGCGAGCTGAGACAGGAGGTGCACTCCCTCGAGCACGGTGCTCTTCCCTGCGCCGTTCCTGCCGACGATCACGTTGAGCTGACCGAGGTCCATCGAGACGTCGCGGAGGAGCTTGAAGGTCTTGAACCACGTCTTCGCGATCAGCACGATTCACCAGTGGAAGGGGGCTCCACTTAGCATACGGTGGTGCTCTTGAGAGCATCTGTTCGTAGCGGTGTTGTGAATCGATAGTAATCTTGCACAACGATGCCGGATCCGGTATCACTGCCAGCGGCAACCGGGAGGTCCGCATGGCCTACGTCCGAGACCACGGCAATCAGATCGCCATCGTCCACGGCGAGCGCGATCCGGAGACCAGAAAGGTCCAGCAGCGCGTGCTGCTGACGATTTACTCCAAGCCCGAGGCCCAAGCGGCGCTCGGCGACGATCGTCGACGCTTGGAGTCTCTGCTGGAGCAGAACCACCCGCAGATCCGGTTCGACTGGGAGAAGATCCGCGCAGGGATCGCCTCCCGCATGGACGCGCTCCCTGACTCCTACCCGTACCGGCCTGGCGAGGTTCTCGGCCGATTCCGTGACGATCTCTGCGCGTTCACCCGGCAGCTCGGTATGGCCGATCCACAGTCCATGTACTCCGCCGCGGAGCTGCTGTGCGCGCATCGTATGGAGCTGGAGTACGTACGCGACCTGCTCGACTGGCGGCTGCAGGTCTGCGCTCAGGAGCCCAGCCGGTGGAATCGCGACAACGCGTTCTATTGGCGTCGCCGGCTCCAGCGGGACGACGTCCCCCCCGAGGTCATCGAGCGGATGGCGAACCTATGGGCCGAGCGCGATCTCGACCGGCTGGAGGCTCTCGCGCGCCTGTTCATCGACTGCTACAGCGACTACGCCCAGGGGCACAACTACTTGGGTCTGGTGGCCCAGGAGCGCGGTGATCTGCCGGCGGCCATCGGGCACTTCGAGTGGGCCATATCCCAGGGGCGCAAGCTGTTTTCGAAGCGCTTGGCGAAGAAGTACTACTGGAGCGATCACTCCACCCGGCCCTACATTCGCGGCATGCGCAACCTCGCTGTCGCGCTGATGCGGATGACCCGCCACGACGAGGCGCTGGAGGTCTGCGCTCGCTTGGAGCGGGAGTGTGGAGACGTCCCCGCGGCGAACACCTTCCGCGCTCACATCCACCTCAACGCAGGCGACTGGCGCGAGGCGCAGGTCACCGCCGAGCGTGTCGTGGAGATCTGGCCCGAGCATGCCTACATCGCGGCCTTCGCGTCCCTGGAGCGGGGAGATCGGGGCGGTGCTATCGGCTGGTTTCTACACGGCGTCCTCACTCGGCCGCGAACGGGACAGAGGCTGTTGGGTCTGCGCCGCACCCCGCCCGAGGGATACGAACAGATGATCGATCACAACACGGGTGTGGAGATGGCCGCCAACCTGGTTCCGTTCCTCGCGCAGCTGGCTCCGACGACGCGAGCGCTCTTTGAGGGGATCCTCGCCACACCAACGACCCGCGCATTGCTCGCCGAGAAGGACGAGGTGACCCGACGCTGGCACGAGCAACGCACGACCAATGACAGGACGGCGTTTCTGCGCCTGGAGGAGCTGCGAAGCCTCGGCTTTGCCCACCTGATCGCAAATGAGGTTGGTCTTGAACTCCTCTCCGATCGGTGAAGTGGCGGGACACACCACGGACACAGCAGTGGTCACTCCAGGGCAGTCTCAGGCAAATTCACGCACTCTGGCGCGCGTCCACGATGCCGGTGGATAGCCGAGAAACACTACCAACAGCGTGTTTTCATTCTCGCTATGAGAGTCCCACCGCCCCTACTCTGGGAGGCGACGCTCCCACAGCTCGACAGCGTTCCCCTCCGGATCGAGGATGTGGGCGAAGATCCCGTTGGGATGGGTCTCGGGCTCGCGGACGACCGTGACCCCCGCCGCCCGGAGCTGTGCCAGCATGGCGGCCATGTCCTGCACTCGAAAGTTGACCATCCACTGCTGCTGCGGACGGTGGAAATACGACGTGTCTGCAGCGAACGCGCACCAGACGGTGTCCCCGCCCTCCTGCTGCCACGGCGGCGTGTCGTAGTCGGCGGGGACGAGGGAGACGCCGAGGTGGTCGTGGTACCACCGGTTGAGCGCGGCCGGATCCTGCGCCCGGAAGAACAGACCGCCGATCCCAAGAACTCGCTCCATCTCCACCTCCGCCTGGCTTCCTGTAGCCCCCATTCGGGCGTTCCGCGATGCGCTCAGCCGGGCCTCCTCCTCAACGCGAAGGCCACTCCCAACGCGGTGTGTTCAGCAGGTCCTGTCCCACCACGCGGGTCTGCCCCAGCTCCTTCTCCAGCTCGATCAGCGAGCAGTCGGGCGCGACGGCCAGGGCCTCGGCGAGCGCACGCGAGTGGGTGACCACCCAGACCTGGCTGTGGGCCGCCGCCCGCGCGATCAGCCGGGCCAGCGCGGGGAGCAGATCGGCATGAAGGCTGGTCTCCGGCTCGTTGAGCACCATCAGCTCGGGCGGCCGGGGGGTGAGCAGCGCCGCCGTCCACATCAGGTACCGGAGGGTGCCGTCGGAGAGCTCCGCGGCGCTGAGCGGACGCAGCATCCCCGGCTGCTGCATCGACACCCGAAACATGCCGTCTTCGCTGGACACCATGATCTCAGCCCCGGGGAAGGCGTCGGCGATGGCCTGATCCACCGCCTCCGCGTCGCCGACCTCGCGGGTGGTCTGCAAGGCCGCCGCCAGATCGCTGCCGTCGTGGGCCAGCACCGGCGTGCGGGTGCCGACCTGCGGACGGCGCGCCGCGGCCTGCGCGTCGGTGCGGAAGTGGTCGTAGAACCGCCAGGATCGCACCCGGTCGCGCAGCATCAGCAGCTCCGGGGCCGCCCGTGGATCTGCGACGTGGGTCAACACGCTCTCATAGGAGGGGATCTGCGTGGTGACGTCGATCCACTCGTGCGCTTCGCCGCGAACCCGCACGCACCGTCGATCGCGATCGACCGTCAGCGCGGATCTTCGAAGGAGCGGCCCCACCCAGACGCCTTCGCGCTTGATCTCCGGATCGAGAGCGAACGCAGATCTGCCGACCTGGGGCAGGCCGAGATCGATCGCGTAGCCCAGATCATCGCTGCCGAAGCCGAGCCGCAGGCTGACCGGCCGCTGCCGGGGCCCGCCCTGCACCGGCTGGCGACCCTCCAGCATCGCGCGAGAGATCTTCTCCGGACCGGCCCACAGCGTCGACGCCAGACCACCCTCGGCAGCCAGCGACCCGATAAGGCGCCCCGAGGCGGCGTCTGAGAGCAGGCGCAGCGCGCGGTACAGGCTGGACTTGCCCACCCCGTTGGCGCCCACCACGACGTTGAGCGGCGCCAGGCTGAGCGTCAGTTCGCGGATGGAGCGGTAGTTGGCGATGGCGAGGGTGTGCAGCACGGAGTCTTCCGTAACTCCTCGGGAGCCGCCGAAGAAAGCCGCGTAACGTAGAGGGCGTCGAAGGAGATCTCGTGCAGGCCGCGCGCGCGGACGGTGCTCCCCGGCTCGGCCTGAAGGACGCTCCCGCCCCCCACATACAGCCCGGTGTGCCACGGCCAGTACCGCACCCCGTCCTCGATCCACAGCGGGGCGTCCGGGATCTCGTACTCCGCGAGCAGAAAGTACAGCACGTCGCCGGTCACCAGCGACGCAGAGGTGACCGCGTCCCGACGTATACCTTCCAGTCCCGGAACCGGCCGACCCAGCCGGCCGCTGGCGACGAGCTCCGAGGGGTTCACCGCGTAGTGGTGCCAGGGCGTGCTGGTGACCGCGCCGTGCGCGCGAAACAACAAGCCGAGACAGTCCATCCCCGGCAGGCGTTGGGTGCCGCGTCCCTCCCACAGGTACGGCGTCCCCGTCCAGGTCTGCGCCGCCGCGACGAAGTCCAGGGCGATCTGCTCCGGAGCCGTAGGGGCTGCCGCGGGGTCGGTAGCCATCGCCGCGGGCAGGGACAGGAGCGCGAGGAGGGTCCACATGATCGACTCCGAGGAGGGAGTCGACACAGACAACCAGAACGACGAGCGGTTCCGTCGACCCCGCTGTCGGTCATCCGCCCTTGTTACGCGGCACCCGCGCCGCTGTTACGCGGGCTCACAGCGGTGAGCGTTCAGGTTGACAACGAATAGTTTGCATGCGTGAACCACC
>CAYXGP010000361.1:0-6242 GCA_964464515.1 uncultured Enterobacterales bacterium | reverse complement strand
CCGCCCAAGCGGTGGAGATTTACGGCTCATGGGCGGAACGATGACCGAGGCCCCGCCCTGCGCATCGGCGACCGCGCCGAGGTCGAGCGCGCTGTCCTCGGGGACCAGCACGAAGTCTCCGATGCCCCCGATGCGCCCGAAGTCGGGGGTCTGCTGGTGGCTGCCGCGCTCGAAGGCGTCGGCCCGCACCTGCCGCTGCACCGTCATCCAGAGCTCTGTTGCGGTCACGTAGTCCTGCGGCCGCTCCAGGGTCTCGATGAGGCGACCGGTGAACACCGAGTGCCCCCCCGGCCCGCCGTCGAGCACCGTCTGGTTGGCCTTGCCCGCCGTGAGGATCTGGAACACCGGGTAGGCGGTGGCGTCTTTGACGTAGGCGACGTCGTGGGCAGCCACCCCCGCGGCATCGCGCATGGTGAGGATCCCGCTGTAGCAGGCATCGACCACCATCAGCTTGTGCTTTGCGGGGATCCCCCGGCCGACCAGCGCGCGGACCTCCTCCATGGAGATGTTGCGGACCGCCACCTCGTCGGGCTTCATCGAGCCCTCCCATGGTAGCAGGTAGCCGAGCGCCTCGCCCTTCGCGGTGGTGGTGCTCGTGCCGTGCCCCGCCCAGAAGATGAAGAGTGCGTCCTCCTCACCCATGGCGCTCAGCGACGAGAACGCTGTCAGCACGTTCTCGCGGGTGGCCTGCTCATCGTAGAGGGTGATGATCTGATCGAAGGCGTAGCGATCCTGAAGGACCGCGGCGACGCCCTGGGCGTCGTGGACGGCGAACTCGAGATCGAGACTGCTGTCGCGGAACGCATCGATGCCGACGATCAGCGCCACCTTGCGCGCATAGAGCGGCGGCGCGGTCTCCTGCTGGACCGTCACCTGGATCCCGCGGGTGGCGGGCGCTGCCTCCACGGGTGGCTCGTCTGCCCACGCCGTCGCCGCCAGGGTCGCGCCGATGATCAGGGACGAAGACATGATGTCTGCCCTATCACGCGTCGGCCCCTGCGCGCCCCTGGAGGTGCGCCCGGCTCGGACGGAACAGCGCCCGCCCTCCCCTCCCCGCGTCCCGACTCAGCGGCGCGCTCCCCACCCGATCGGCGGACCGAACGAACCGGGACACCATCGACCACGCGCCGCCGTGGATCAGCACCCGCTCCAGGCCGGAGAGCGCGGGATCGCTGAGCGCGCTCCAGTCGATCTCCGGTGGGCACCCGACGACGCCGTCGCGGACGACCGGGCCGTCTGCGCGCCAGGGATCGGCGCACCAGTCCCGACTGTTTCCGCCCATCCCGCGCACGCCGTAGACGCTCTCGTCGATGGGGAAGCTATCGACGACGGCGGGCAGCAGTCGCCCGCGATGGCTCTGCTGGTAGCAGCTCCAGGAGGGATCGATGTGATCGCCCCAGGGGAAGAAGCGACCGTCCGTGCCGCGCGCTGCCTTCTCCCACTCCAGCCCCCCAGGGAGGCGCCAGGGCCGCCCCGTCTTCTCTGCTAGCCAGCGGCACCAGGCGGCCGTGCACCACCAGTCCACCATGATCACCGGCCAGTCCGGCATCCAGATGTCTCCGTCGGCGTCCGGCTGGAGCGCGAACCGTCCCCGCGCGTCTCTGCGGTAGATCAGCGGACCGAGCTCTCCGGACTTGCCCGCGCGCTCTCGCGGGGCGAAGCGCAGCGCCTCTTCTTGCCGACCCTGCGCCACCAGATCATCGAGGAAGGCGATGAAAGCGGCGTTGGTGATCGGGAAGCGCCGCACCACCAGCGCGTCCAGCCACAGCCGCCGCCGCGCAAGACCGCCCACCGACTCCGGGTCCCCGCCGGACCAGAACCAGCCCGGCGGGATGTAGACGTCGTCGGGGTCCAGGGCGCCCGAACCGGGCAGTACGATGGGGGTTGGATCGCGAGCGCCCGGCCGGATGCCGTCCCAGTGCTCCTGCCTGCCGATGAAGATCGGGTAGCGGACCTCCTGCCGCTCGGGATGTCTCAGCACGCACAGGTAGCTGCCCATCGGCAGCGAGACGCCCCGCAGCGGGGTCTCCCCGAGGTCGCGCTCGAAGCGCGGCGTCAGCCGGCGATGGTGCGGGACGAACCGATGGAGCAGCACCCGCGCGCCCGGGGGATCGGTGACCAGCGAGAGGGCCCCCTCCCCGCGCAGGTAGGCCACGCAGTCCGCCCGAACGGCGTCGCCCGACGGGAGCGCCGCGGTGTGCTCTCGGAGGCCCGCCTCTGCGCGCGCCGCGGCCTCGTGTTCGCGGCTCGCCTCGGCGGCCTGATGTTCGCCGCGCAGGCGCTCGGCGAGGGCCGCGTGGGCCTCCGCGAGGTTCGGATCGACCCGCAGGGCCGCGTGGAGTCCCCGCTCCACCTCCTGCTCCAGGCGCGTCGCCTTGCGCTCGAGCGCCGCCGCTTGATCCTCCCGATCCCAGCCCGGCGCCTTGCGCTCCTCCGGCTCCCAGGGCGCGACCTCCGCGAGGAGCGCCGCCGCCTCCTCTCGCAGCGCCGCGGCCCGGACCCTCAGTGACGCCGCCTGGGGGCCGTGGGCGTGCGCCGCCTCCACCACGGACAGCGCCTGCTCCCGGCGCTTCGCGCCGTCCAGCCAGTCCCGCACCGTCCGCGCCAGCTCGGCGGCGTCCTGGAACCGCTCCTTCCGGTCGCGGGCCATCGCAAGCTCGCATGCAGCGACCAGCTCGTCGGGCAGCGGCGGGCCGACCGGATCATCGAAGCCGATGGTCACCGAACCGGAGGAGCACCCGCCCACAGGCTCCGGCGGACCCGCGCGGACCTGCTCCAGCACCCCGCGGGCGCTTCCGCCTCCGTAGGGGACGCGACCGCTCAGCAGCTGATAGAGGATCGCGCCCAGCGCGTAGATGTCGCTGCGGGCGTCGATGAGATGGACCTCCCCGCGGGCCTGCTCGGGGGGCATGTAGGCGGGGGTGCCCGCCACAGCTCCCATGGCCGTGACCTGGGTGCCGTCCTGCAGGCGATCGGTGACGACCGCCTCGGGCCGGCCGGGGGCTGGTTCATCGACGAGCAGCTCTCCCGCCGCGACCGCAAGATCCGGCCTCCCGGTGACCTTCGCGATGCCCCAATCCAATACAAGGACCTCTCCGTGGGCGCCCACCATGATGTTGTCGGGCTTGAGATCCCGATGCACCACGCCGCGCTCGTGTGCGTACGCGACTGCGTCGCAGACCCGCTGGAAGGCATCCACCAGACGCCGAAACGTCCAGCCGGGGGCACCGACAGCCGCCGTGGGGCTCGCCCAGCGACCGCCGTCAGAGGCCGCGTGGACTTCCGAGATCACATCGGACAGGGTGCGGCCACGGACCTCCTTCATCGTGAAGAAGTTCCGGCCGTCGGGGAGCTGGCCGAGCTCATGCACCGGGATGATGCCGGGGTGCTGGAGCTGCGCGCTGACCTGCGCCTCCTCGATGAAGCGCGCCAGCGAGGAGGGGCGCCCCATCACCCGCGGCGAGGCGATCTTCATGGCCAGGACGCGACCCAGATCCCGATCGCGGACGCGGCGGACCTCACCCATGCCGCCCTTGCCCAGCAAACCCAGATCCTCGTAGCGGGGGTCCGCCTCGTCGCCGATGGCCCTGAGCTCCTCGGTGGGCAGGCTCTCGGGGCCCGGATCCTCGGGTTCAGCGAAGAAGGTGACGCCGTCCGGCGGCGCGAGCGAGACCATGCCCGGCCGCGCGATGAGGCTGGTCAGCGCCGATGCCCTCCGCGCTCCGATCAGCAGCTCCGCGAGGATCCGCCGCATGCGCGCGACGTGCTCAGGCTGCCCGCCGAGCTCCTCCACCAGCGCGATGGCTTCCTCCTGCAACATCCGGCCTCCTCAAGACGAGCCGGCATCATATCGTCTGACGAACCCTCGATCTGAGCCGACCGGTCATCGCATTCCTGCTGCCAGGATCGCGAAGTGCTGGCGGCCCCCCCGTCGATGGTCCTGTCAGGTTACGTCTCTCCCTCGTGGTGGAGGTGAGGCAGCCTTGCAACCCGGGCGGCGCTTCGCCGCCCATGCCAGAAGACATCTCAAGCGTCCCTGGTGCCCTCTTGTCTGTGGGCGCGTATGGCGCTGGCGTCGCCGGAGCCGCGCCAGATTCCCGCCCACGCGTCACTGTGTGCCCCTGACCACGCTCAGGGTGACCCACTCGGCAGGCATCTGGCGCGGCTCCGGCGACGCCAGCGCCATACGCTTCTTGAGTTGAGTGCCCCATGCTCCTGATCAGCGAAGACGCCTCGCCTCCACCACGCCCCCCCCAAGCTCGGCTCCTCGCGTGAGCGCCGCGTCGAGTCAACCGGTGACAGGCCGGGCAGCATCATCCAACCAGCGTCGTCCAATCAGCGTCGTCCAATCAGCGTCGTCCAATCAGCGCTGAATCGGCGCCTCGGCCCAGACGACGCAGTCATGAGCGAGGGGCGTGATGACACGGGCGGTGAGGCCCACGGGGTCCACCCCGGACGCGGCCGTTGGTGTGCTTCCCTGCGCCGCCATCCAGGCACTCACCCAGCTCGGCGGCGCCGGGGTCACGTCGCGTTTCTGGAGCGAGATGTTCCCGAACGTGACCACCTGCTGTTCAGAGATCCGCTCCGTCGCTGCGGAGTTGTCGTCACTGCACACGAGGACAGGCTCCGAGGACGACATCATGCGCGCGGAGAGCTCGGCGCCCAGCGTCGCGCCAGCGGTGGCGGCGGTCGCCAGCGCGCGGGCGTCAGCGTTGCCGGCGACCACCGGGTGCCCCGCAGCGATCCACCCCTTCGTTCCTCCTGGGATGTTCACCGCGTCGAAGCCCGCCGCGTCGAGCGCCGCCGTCGCAGCGGCGGAGCGCCCCCCCACCGCGCAGATGACATGGATCGGCTGTCCCCGATGGGCCTCCAGCTCAGCCAGGCGACCGGGCAGATCTGTCACGGGGATGTGGAGGGCGCCCGCGACGTGCCCCTCAGAGAACTCACTCTCCGAGCGGACGTCGAGCAGGAGCTTGACCCTGCCGGCCTGGTACTCGGCGGGCAGCGCCGCGGCGTCTACTGAGGGCTGGGGATCGGCGGCCAGACTGGCGCAGGCGAAGAGAATCAGCATGGTGATCGCAGCGGAGTGGGTGGGTGACCAGACCTATCACCTCGGCGATCTGGGGGGTAGGTCGCGAAGACCCTCAGCTCGTCCCCCGAGCACTTGCGGTGAGAAGGTCGCCGAGCGCCGCGCCCCAGCGGATTCGCGCGAGGAGCGGAAGGCGCTCGCCGGACGTAGCGAAGAGCTCCCAGGCTCCGCTGCCGATCTCGAAACGCCAGACCGACTCGCCGATCGCGAACCAGGCGATCGTTCCGCGGTCGAGGGCAGAGGTGAGCACGGCCTCCAGAGCAGGGCGCAGCTCCGCGTCGGCGGGCCAGGAGACGGCCTCCGGGGGGACCGCCGCGGGGATCACGAGGGTAGAGTCGAGATCTGCGCCGACCTCGACCTCCAGCGTCAGCTGCTGCTGCTCGCCGAGCTGGACCAGGTGGCTCCCCGGCACCAGCGCGATCCCGTCCGGGTCTGGAGTCGCTGGGCGGCCGTCGATGTGCAGCGCCACCGCCATCGGCGGAGGGACCACGACGAGGCTCCGCGCCGACGTGTTGGCGAGCTCAGCCCCCGCCGCGTCGAAGATCGGCCGCGCGTCGAGCGAGAACCCCGACTCCCAGGCCAGATCGGGGTCGAAGATCCGAGCCTGACGGAAGCCGGCCCAGGCGGTCGTCTTGTCGCTCAGGGCGTGGGCAGCCACCCCCATGAGCAGGCGCGCGCGGGCCGCGATGGCCGGGTCGAGCACGACGCGACCTGCCCGGAGCCGAGGAGCACGGGGCTTCGGCCCTCAACCAGCTCTGCGAGCGAGAGCGCCTGGAGCTCGGCCAGGGGCTGCCCGCTGACCAACGCCACCCGCGCGCGCCTGATCCGCCGCGCCGTTGGCGTAGAACACGACGGTGCTCACTGGCTCTGCGGCCAACGCGGCTCCGATGAGAGCGCTGGCGATCAGCGTGGGCATCGATTCTCAAGGTCGAAGTCCCAGCAGAGCACCAGCGGCTCCCCGGGCTGGGTGGTGACGTTCTGGGCGTGGCTGCGGCCATCGCCGGTGCTAAGCGAGAGCTGGTGCTAGCCGGGCGACAGCTCCAGCCGCTTGGGGGTCTGACCACGGGGAACGCCGTCGATTTGACCTACCTGGAGATGAGCTACAGTCGCGCGGGTTCAAGTTGAGCTTGAATCTGCGCGACTGTACGCCCCT
>CAYXGP010000360.1:0-6299 GCA_964464515.1 uncultured Enterobacterales bacterium | reverse complement strand
TCGCGGAGGGGAGCCAGATACCATGGGAAGGTGGTTTATGGCGACTATCCTCCGGCTGTCTTCGTGTCGCAAGCGATCTGCTGATCGAGTGCGGCCATCGCGAGCAAGACGCTGGGATCTGGGACAGCCACGGGATAAGACATGCAAGCCCTGTTTCTGGAAGGCAGGGGCTCCGTTCTGGCCGGGACCAACGAACAGGACGGAGCCACACACACCTTGGGACAGGCGCCGATCACTCGATGGCAGCGTCATGGCCACCGTGGCCATGGCCGATCGTGCCGACGACACGCTGCGGCATGGGCTGGACGCCCGACCCATGGCTGAGTGTGCTCCTCACGTTGCGGGAGGCCATGGCGCTACGTGACCAGGAACACCTCGCGAGACATTTCGCCCTGGGATCCCGTTGGCGGGACGAGGAGTGGGTTCGGGCGGACGAGCTGGACTCCGACGTCCGCGAGCTCACAGAGTACGACGCCGAACAGCTCCGAGGATGGGTGGAGACGGCTTGGGGGCGTATCAACGGTTGCACTTCGGATCTCGTGACTGAAGCGGCTGCTCATCATCCCGACTTTGTCGTGTGGGCCGAGCGGATGAGGCAGATTGGGAGTGGCGAAGCGAACGATTGACTTCGCGCGAGCCGCTACGCGGGTAGGTGAGGCTTGCGCGGATGTGCTTCGCCTCGAACACGCCTCAGTTCGACAACAACTACGAGTTCGAGGCCATGGATATCGATGCCGACGGATTCCTCGATCTGGTGACCATCAACGACGGCAGTCAGCTTCGCGAGCACCTGTTCCTGGCGGACGGGCTGGGGGGCTCTGTCATCGAGGACCGGCCGCTTCCGTGCACGTCCCTGCCACGAGAAGCGGACTGGTCGCTATGGCCCGAGTTCTCCCCCGCCATGCTGGTGGTCATCGAGGAGCACCGAGTAGGGATATCGACGTTCGGCCTCGTCCCCCGAGGGCACGCCCGACGACGAACTGGTGAACACCTGGCGGGGCGAGCGCGCGATCCAGGTCCGGCGACGCACCTCCTCCTGAGCGAGCGTTACAGTCGTGGGCTCGTCCACCATGCGCCCCACCTCGAGGTTCGCTTCGCCGGCGCCGGCCTGGAGCCCAGGGCGGGTGCCCCGATCCGCCTCGTCGCGTGGGACGCCATATCGAGGAGCTGGCAGGTCGAGCGCTGACCCGGCCCTCGATGTGACCCGGATACGTTAGACGGTCGTCTCTCTCTGTTCTGGAACGACATGCGAATCGACATCCAGGTGGCCCAGACCGCAGCGGAGCGCGATCGGGTCTTCTCTATCCGTCATCGCGTCTACGTGGGCGACGGCTACATGACGCCTCGACACGACGCCCGCGTGGTCGACCGATTCGACGCCTTTCCCGGCACGACCAACTTCATCATGACGGCAGGCAGCCAGCCCATTGGCGGCATCCGGTTCGTCGATGGCAGGTCATCGGTCGGGGTACCGGCCGACAGCTTCTTCGACTTCTCGCCCTATCTGCCGCCAGGCGGACACTACGGAAGCCTCTCGATGCTGTGCCTCGAGCGGTCGTTCCGGGGGCAGAAGCGTCTGTTCGTCGGCCTGGTCGGGATGGGGACCTACTGGGCCAGGTCGCGGGGAATCAGCCACTTGTATGCCGCCACGAACCCCGAGATCGAGGGCAACATGCAGCGCATGGGCTATCGCTCCGTGGCGCCCCCCTTCTTCGACGAGAAGGAAGGTCTTCCCGTGGTCCCGATGGTCTTGGACATCGACGACTTGTCGGACTACTTCGTCGACTTCATCCGTGAGCAGACGCTCAACCCGTTCATCGACAGCTTCGACCGTCGCTTCTACAGTGCCGGCGACCGGATCATCGCGCGGGGAGAGCAAGGGCATGAAGCCTTCGTGCTCACGGCAGGGCGGGTGGGCGTGCACTGGCGCCACACCGACACCCCCGATCACGTGCTGGAGCGTGGCGCCCTGTTCGGTGAGCTCGCCCTGCTCACCCACCGTCCGAGGTCGGCGAGCGTCGTCGCGCTCACCGACGTCAGCGTGATGGTCATGACGCGAGACATCTTCCACCAGCGCCTGGAACAAGACCCCACCATCGGTCGTCGTCTCTTCACCGTCATCGCCGAGCGGTTGTTGTCCCTCGAAGCCGAGGTCAACCAGGCGTCATCCCCCGTGCACGAATAGGCCACCCCCGGAGTTTCGATATGCGCTCCCTCCAACACGTCACCACGCGGCCCCGAGCGGACACCTCGTCCTGGCAGCCCGTGCTCTTTCATCCCGAGATCACCACCGAGCGGGACTGCCTCCTGGAGCTGCTGCATCAGAGCAACACCCCGGTGAGACACGTCGTGGACACCATCGCGCAACAGCTCGACGAGCTGGTGCGGGCCCGTCATCCCGAGCTGGCCGGAGGCATCGAGGCCCGCCAACCGCACGTGGCCACCCTGCTTCAGGGGCGACCGCCCGAAGAGTACGGCGTCTGGGTCTGGTATCCGTGGTCCGAGACCCTCGTGCACCTTCTTCCGAAGGACGCGTTTCGCTTCCTGCGAAGCAATCGCAACCGCAACAAGATCACCGGACCGCAGCAGGACGCCCTTCGGGAGGCCACGATCGGCGTCGTGGGCCTCTCCGTGGGAAGCAGCATCGCGATGACGTGCGCCATGGAGGGCGTCGGAGATCGGTTCCGACTCGCTGACATGGACGCCCTCGATCTGACCAACTTGAACCGCCTTCGGGCGCGTGTCCAGGATCTCGGCCTCGCCAAGTCCGTGCTGGCGGCCCGCCAGATGTTCGAGGTCGATCCCTATCTCGACATCGAGCTCTTCCCCGACGGCCTGACCGACGACACCGCCGACGCCTTCTTCGCGGATCGCGTCGATGTGGTGTTCGACGAGTGCGACGACCTGTACGCGAAGTTCCGCGTGCGAGAGCTGGCGCGCGAACGACGAACACCCGTGATCATGTGTACCGACGATCGGGGGATGATGGACGTCGAGCGCTTCGATCTGGAGCCAGAGCGTCCCCTGCTCCACGGACGCGTCGGCGACATGAGCGCCGCACAGCTGCGGCAGCTGCCCCCCGATCAGAAGCTCCCGCTCGTCGTGACGATCCTGGGCGGCGCCTCCCCCGCGCTGAGGAGCTCACTCGAGGAGGTCGGAAAGACCCTGGTGTCCTACCCTCAGCTCGCGTCCGAGGCCGCGCTGGCCGGCGCTCAGGGAACCGAGTTCGCTCGTCGACTGATCCTGGGCCACGACGCCCCCTCGGGACGGTTCTACGCCCACCTGGCCGCCGACAACCCTGAGGTAGCGGATGCACAAGAAGCTCCTAAGACACCTCAAAGGTGACGTGGTCACCTCGCTCGACCAGGAGGTCAACCCCCCAGTCCCCCTGCGCAAGGCGCCGCTCCACTGAGGCCTCCTGGCCCTGGAGATGCGGGGCACCGACAACGACCTGCTCGACCGCCTGGCCGCAGACCCCCGCGTTCCCCTGGAGCGGGCTGCCCTGGGCGCGCTGATCGCCGATCCCGCCGGATTCGTCGGGACCGCCGAGCAGCAGGTCGCCCCCTTCGCCCAGCAGGTTGCCGGCCTCGTCGACCAGCCCCCCGAGGCCGCCCGCTACCGGAGGCATCCTCTGAGCGAGGCGGCTCCGACGCCTCGAACGTCAGTAGCGGGCGCATCCGTGCCACCGGTGTGGCGAGGCCTACTCGTCATCGTAGTAAGCTCTTTCATCGTGGACACAGCTGTCGCAGTACTCCCTACTCGTTCCGGATCGTGATTCCCAAGGTTCATTGGTAGAGCGCCCACGGCGTGACCACTCGTGGTACTCCAAGATCTCCCCGGGACCCCCGGGGAAATCGGCCGTGGGTCTGTCGTGCGGGACACAACCCCCGCGGCCTTCCCCTGATGGAGGATGGTCAGCATGGCACACACCGATCTCGATGTCACGTTCACAGCGGAAGACACCTACCGGCTACCCGATGTCTACCGTGAGGGAGCCTGCCTCCTCATGGACCTCCAGCGTCGTGGTCTGATCACGCCCCTGCAGGAACGGCTGAAGGTGAATCGCCAGGGCGGGTATTCGGCGTGTGATGCTTGGAACCACCTACTGATGTACTACTCGGCCGGCGCGACCAAGGGCCTCCGACCGTCCTGGGGAGCCTTGGGCCCCCACGCGCCTGTGCTCGCTGCGATAACGGGCCGGCGCTCGCTTCCGTCGCCGGCCTCGATGTCCCGCATACTCAACGCAGTCGAGACGGAGCTGATCCGTCCGGAGGCTGGGTGGATGCTCACCGAGTTCACCGGGGTCGATGCGGTGATCACACACCCAGCCGCGCAATCGTACGACGCTTTGGGGCAGGGCTGGCACGTCTTCGATGTGGACCCCACGGCACGCCCCTTCCACCATCGTGACCTGCCCGACGCAGAGGACCTACCCAAGGCCCACCGTTACACGGAGGAAACCTGCGCACGGGGGTACACTGGCAGGAAACGTGGCGACGCGCTGTACCGTGCCTGTCGGGCGCAGCACGCGGGATCAGCCGCCACGGTTCATCACCACCTCACACTGGGCAACGGCGAGGGGGTAGTCGAGTTCGAGTACGCCCTCGACAGCGTGGTGGTCCTATGTGAGCGCCTTTCGCTCCCGCCGGAACGAGTGATGGTTCGGATGGACGGCGAGCACGGCAACGTGCCGTGGTTTACCGCCTGTCGAGAGCGAAACCTCCCCTTCGTGACGCGCCTCAATCGCCCCCATCTCCTCCGAAAGCCGGAGGTCTTTCGCCGGTTGCGCAGTGCGACTTGGTTCCAGGTCCCCGACAGCCTCGCCGGACCCCAACGGGCCGCGGCCGACCTCGGCATTCTAAAGGTGCGACCGGGTCAGAAGACGCGTCGGTCGGATGGGTCGAGGTACGAGTCTCTCGAGATCCGCGTCGTCGCGTCCATCTTTCCCAAGCGCGGGGATGCGAAGCGTGGTGTCGTATTGGACGGATGGCAGGTCGAGCTCTTCGCGGTCGACCTCGAGCCAGAGACCTGGCCCGCGTCCGACGCGGTCGCGGTCTACTTCGGGCGTTGTGGGCAGGAGAATCGCTACAGTCAGGAGGAGCGCGAGCTCGGGACCAACCGACTTCTCAGTGGCCACCTCCCCGGGCAGGAGTTTGCCGTCCTGGCGGCCCTCACCTTGTGGAACCTTCGGATCTCGCGAGGTTTCGAGCTGAACCCGCCACCGGCGGTGGCGCCTGTCCAGCAGCTTCGACAGCCGGTGGTGGATGAGCGGGTGCCCGGAGGGTGGCCGGCAGACCCGGTCGTGAACGACCTCCTCGGCTCGCTGCCGTGGGATACACTCCTCGGCGCCCGCGAGCACTGGCGGTGGGATGCGAAGCATGGCGACATCGTGTGCGCCGAGGACCGCCGACTCCGGCTGACGACAGTACGACCTTCCGAGAACTCGCCAGGCAAGACCGGGCTCATCTTCCGGCGACCCAAGGGGGGGGGCCAGGCCTGCCCACACCGTCCCGGGTGTCTGAGTTCGCCGCACGACGACGCCTCGAAACACGTGCAGCTGTCGGTGCCCACCGAGGTCGCGGCTGTCGTTCGAGAACGCCTTCGCGCGGTGCGGGGGAAAAGCAAGGATATTCCTTTGGTATCCATCAAGCCCATCACGGGTTCACCGGGGTGCCTCATCCCCACCGAGTCCATGTTCTTGCCTGCTGCCGCCCGCGCTGCTGTGCGAGCCTTGTTCGAGAGAGCGACCTTGCATCTGGTCCTCAAGAAGCCAGCGCCATCCCCTCTCACCCCATCGCTCGTAGCCGACAACCCCACCCGACGGCAACACCGCCGGATGACCTGGGCGGAGCGCCGTGAGCGCTACGCCATTCGCGACGGCACTCGCCTCCGAGTTGGGGTCGCTGCGAAGCCTGCGCTGAAGCACTTCCTTAACGGAGAATCCTCACGCGAGAGCATCGGTGAAAGCTGCGCTTAGAGGATCCGGATCCGGTAGGGCTCCCCGCGACCAACCCACTCCAGTGCCCCAAGGTCCGCGAACCACGACCGACAATTTTCGCAGAAGCCACCGATGCACGTCCCACAGAAGCAGCCCACGTCGTCCTCGACAGCCATCAATTCATGCACGCCGTGGTGCACACCACACTGCGCGCACGGGAGGCGAAGTCGCTCGACAGACGGGCTGTCCGTCAGCGCATTACATCCTTTGATCTTCACACGAGTGAGGCTCGTCGCGCAGGACAGATCCATGGGCTCACTCCGTCCATGCGCCGTGGCAGGGAGAGCGCCGCAGGATAGCA
>CAYXGP010000359.1:0-6343 GCA_964464515.1 uncultured Enterobacterales bacterium | reverse complement strand
CCTCGACTACCCTCTCAGGCCAATCATGGGAGACTTCTTTCCCTGGAGCGGCCTTGGCTATCCGCCAGGCGGCGGCCCAGAAGGGCGACTCCCCGGCGCAGGTCCGCCCCCGGCCCCGGGCGTCCTGGGGGCTCCAGGCGTCCCGGGCCCTCCCGAGGGCCCCCCTCCGCTGGCCTTCAGCAGCTCACGGTGCAGGTGCGGCCGGCTGACCAGCACGCGGCAGCGCTCCTGCAGCGCGGGCTCGATGATGCGCTCGCAGTACCGGTACGAGCTGGGATCGACCTCTCGCGTGACCGTGAGCCAGATGAAGTCGGCGACCTGGGGATCGGTGACGTGCTCAGTGATGAGCTGCTCGCCTCGATCGCGGTCCGCGCGAAACAGCTGGGGCGCGATGGCCGCCCAGCACTCGTCGGCCTGCGCCGCGGAGCGCTCCGACAGGCAGTCGTCCGCGGTGTTCCAGCTCGGCGCGAAGCACCCAAGCAGCACCGTCAGCGCACCGAGCCAGACCATCCCGCTCCCCCCGCCGAGGCTCCCCGAATCGCGCATCGACGTTATCGGTGTCTTTGCACGACGGCGCGTCCCGCGCAAAGCCGCAGATCCACAGGAGGACCGGTGCTGGACACCCTGCTGAACGCGTTCACCGGACCCGGAGCGGGCTTCATGTACGCCATCACCGCCCTCCTCGCCCTGGCGGTGGCGGTGACGATCGAGCGCTGCTTCACCCTCTGGCTTCGCTGGCGCATCGACGAGGAGCAGGCCCTGACGCTGGCCCGCGATGGTCAGCTCGACGCCCTGGTGTCGGCCACCGAGGAGCACCCCGTCGGCATGCTGGTGTCGGCGGGCGCCACAGGAGCCGCCGGAGAGGCGGCCTGGGATCGCATGGGCGCCGCGGCGGCCCTGCTGGAGCGGGCGGTGCGTCACCGCATCCCCACGCTCTCCGCCGTGGGCAACCTGGCGACGATGCTCGGCCTGCTGGGCACCGTCTACGGCCTCATCCTGGCGTTCTCCGGCCTCGAGACCGCCTCGGCGGTGGAGCGCTCCACCCGCCTGGGCGCGGGCATCGCCACGGCGATGGCGACCACTGCCTGGGGCCTGCTGGTGGGGATCCCCGCCCTTGCCGCACACGCCGTCCTCGAGGGGCGGGCCCGTCGCCTGCTGGCCTTCTCCGAGGCCCTGGCCGGCTCCATCGCCGCCACCCGACGCGGCTGAGCCCCGGAGTTTCTTTCATGCGGCGTCTGTTCACCGCGCCCCCGGAAGCCCCCGACCTCCGCCCCACTCTCCTGACAGTGGCCGGGCTCATGCTGCTGCTGCTGCCGCTCACGCTGATGACCAGCTCCACGCAGAAGCTCACGGCGCTGGGGCTGGGCGTGCCCGGCCCCGACGAAGTCCTGCCCCCCGAGCTGCCCGGCATGATCGAGCGCCTGGAGGTCCGGCGGACGAACACCGGCTACGCGATCACTGCGGCGGTCCGCAGCACCGACGTCCTCGCCGGGGCAGGCGACGTCGAGATCAAGTCCTTCCAGGCCGCGCACCTCGCCGAGCTCCAGGGGGTGCTCCGCCAGCTCAAGGCGCTGGCCCCGGCGCGCGAGCGGGTGACGCTCATCCCCCTGCCCGACACCCCCGCCGAGGAGCTGGTGGCCTGGATGGACAGCGTGCGCGCCGACGCCTCGGGCGAGCTCCTGCCCCGGGTGATCCTGGGAGACGGCAGGTGAGGCGGCGGCTGTTTCGACCCGCCGCGCCCCGCGCGGGCCTGGGCGCGCTGGCGCTGGCGCCGCTGGTCGATCTGCTCACGCTGCTGCTGGTGGCGGTGCTTCGAACCTGGAGCACCGATCCACCGGTGTCCATCTCCGAGGCGGGCTTCACGCTGCCGGTGTCCCGTGAGGAGCGGCCAGCGCCCCAGGGGGTGACGGTGGATGTGGGGCCAGACGGCCTGTACGTGCAGGGCTGGCGCGTGGGCTCGTCGGTCTACCACGCCACCGCCGAGGGTGCGGTGATCCCCGAGGTGGTCGAGGCCCTCCAGGCCAACCGGGCCACGCAGGTGCTGATCCGCGCCGATCGCGCGGCCCCGTGGTCGGTGCTCGGAAAGGTGCTGGTGTCCGCCCAGCAAGCCGGCGCGTCCGACATCGATCTGGTCGCCGTCAGCCGGGCGAGCCTGTGAGCCCAGGCCTCTGATCGTGTGAGGCCGCTCCAGAAAAAGCCTTCTCCACCCTCAACGCGGATGCACTTCGCCCAACGGCTCGCCGAGCTCTCGAAGGTTCCAGAACCGACTTCGAACTCGGCAAACCACTGGGCTCGCACCTCACGCGGGGCCGTCCTGAGGCCGATCATTGGAGACTTCTTTTCCTGGAGCGGCCTGAACCACGAGCCCCGCAGATCAGCGACAGGCCTGTGGCAGGACCCCCTCCCGCGCGTACGCCTCGCAGCACGTCCGCCGCTCGCCGTCCGCGACCTCCGCGCACCCCCGCAGCGCGGCGTCCACGTCGAAACGCCGCAGGTTGTAGGCGATGCCCAGCAGACAGGCATCTGCGTGCTCCGGGAGACGCTGGCAGCGCCCGACGAAGCCCTCCCCGTGCTGCTCCGAGCCGGCCCAGCCGACCCCGTGGATGCAGTTCATCACGTAGGCGTCTTCGGGCCCTCGGGGGATCTCTCCACACACCGAGATCGACCGCTCGACGTCCACCCGGCCCAGGTACTTGCCGATCCCGTGAAAGCAGGTCTTGCGGCGCAGGTGATCGCCCTCTTCAGCCCCGCACAGCTCCAGGGCGATGGGCAGCTGTCGCTGAGCGATCTCTCCCACGACATCATGTCGGCAGAAGTCGAGCCACTTGCCGGCTTGGCTACACAGCGCGAAAGCATACCGCGGGTCCGGCTCGGAGAGCGCCAGCGCGATGCCGAACACGCACTGATCCCGCCACTTCTTGCGGGGGATGTCGGGGCAGAGCGCCAACGCCGCCTCGCGATCGGTGGCCGCATGCAGCTCGGCGATGTCGGCGGTGCACTCCATCGCCAGATCGCGACCAGCCACCTCGCCGCAGGCCGTCAGTGCCCCGCTGAGGTCGGTCGGCGCCCGCTGGCGGGCGAGCTGGTGGAAGCAGATGTCGCGGTATTCGCCGTCGAGCTTGCGGCAGCCGGCCTCGGTGTAGCGGTAGCCCTCGTCACCGGTGATCGGCCGCACACCATCCGGCCGCGGCGGGACCGCGATGGCGACGTCCTCGACCGGCTCGGGCTCGGCGGTCTCGACCTCCGCCAGCTGGCAGCCCTGCAGGAGCTGGATCACCCCGACGAGGGTCGCCAGGCAGCACAGATACAGGGCGCTGAAGGGCAGCGAACGCATGTGGACCAGTCTATGGGCGGATTACAGTCTCGCCCATGAAGTGGCGTCTCCTGCTCGTGTCCTGCTGCCTGCCTGCCTGCGCTCAGCGCATGGAGATGTCGGTCCCCGCGCCCGATCGAGACCCCTCGGCCCGATGGAAGGAGCTGCTCCTCCGGATCACCGACAAAGACGGGATCGACTACGAGCACCTCGCCCGGCGGCGCGGCGTGCTGGAGGGATACCTGGCCTGGGTGGCGGAGAACGGACCGCAGGGAATGGGCCTGCGGGAGTCGCAGGAGGACGAGGCGCTGTCGACGCTGATCAACGCCCACAACGCCGCAGTGTTGTACGGCGTGTTGTACAGCGTCCTGCATGGAGGGTTGGCGGAGGGGAAGCCTGAGCGCACCGACGATCTGAAGGTGGGGCTGTGGCGCTGGCCCGGCGCTGGCTTCTACCACGGGCAGCACTACCGCATCGATGGTGAGTGGACAGGCCTGTTCCTGATGGCTGACCAGGCGATCCTCGGCCGCTATCAGGAGCCCCTGCTGCATGCCGCGCTGGTGTACGGCCGTCGGGACGATCCCCCGCTGCGGTGGTGGCCCTCCAGCGGACTGCAGGCGACGCTGAAGCGGAGCATGCGCTCCTGGCTCGCCCGGGACGAGACGCTGACGATCGACGACGACGTGGCCGTGGTCAACCCGCTGTTCGTGGAGCGCGCCGATGACTTCCTGTACTGGTCCGACGCCGCGACAGTGTGCGACTGGCTGGTAGACTACTCCCTGGGCGACACCCGGCGCTGGCTGCGCGAACACGCCGCCGACTGCCCGATGAGCGCGCGCGCGCCAGACAGGAGCCTCAACGAGCGTCTGTGACGCCGCACCCGGCAGCGCCCCCCGGCTGCCGCCCCTCCCGCGACTGGTTACCAGCCGCCCTCGACTGTGGAGCGCCGATGTCCCGCGCCAAGCCATCCTGGCTCAAGGTCAAGATGCCAGGCGGCCCCCGATACCAGCAGATCAAGGCTGTCGCGCGCGCGCGGCGGCTGCACACCGTCTGCGAAGAGGCGCACTGCCCCAACGTCGGGGAGTGCTGGGGCGGCGGCACCGCGACCTTCATGATCATGGGCAGCATCTGCACCCGCGGGTGCCGCTTCTGCGCGGTGAACACCTCTCGCAGCGGGCTCCCCCTCGACCCGGACGAGCCGGCCAACGTCGCCGCGACCATCGCCGAGATGGAGCTGGAGTACGTGGTCCTCACCAGCGTCGATCGCGACGACCTGCCCGATCAGGGCGCCGGCCACTTCGCCGCCTGCATCCGCGCCATCCGCGCCGCAGCTCCCCACACGCGCGTCGAGGTGCTGATCCCCGACTTCCGTGGAGACACCGGGCTGCTCCGCAAGGTGACCGACGCCGCGGCCGACGTGGTCGCGCACAACGTCGAGTGCACCGAGGCGCTCACGCCGAGGGTCCGCGACCCCCGCGCCGGCTACCGCCAGAGCCTCGACGTGCTCGCCGCCCTCAAGACCCTGTCGCCCGGGCTGCTCACCAAGTCGTCCATCATGGTCGGCCTGGGAGAGACCGAGGCGGAGGTGCTCGCGACGATGCGCGATCTCCGCGCGGTGGGCTGCGACTTCCTGACGGTGGGCCAGTACCTCCGCCCAAGCACCCGCCACCTCGCGGTGGAGACATTCATCCACCCCGAGCTGTTCGCCCGCTACGAAGCAGAGGGAAACGCGATGGGATTCGCCTATGTGGCCAGCGGCCCGCTGGTGCGTAGCTCCTACCGCGCCGGAGAGTTCTTCATCCGCCGCACCCTCGATCGCCGGGAGGCCCCATGACCACCGGCCGCGCGCTGCGCGGCGCGCTGGAGCGCGCGCTCCGAGAAGACGAGCGCGTCCGCGTGCTGGGCGAGGCCCTTGAGCTGTCGGAGGTCACCCGCGGGCTGCGGCGCTCCTTCCCCGAGCGCGTTCACCTGCTGCCGGCTTCAGACGCCGGACTGGCTGGCGTGGCGATGGGCATGGCCCTCGGCGGTGCCCTCCCCGTACTGGAGCTTCCTGGCCTGGGTGCGCTGCGCGGCGCGCTGCCGGCGCTGGCCCGCGCCGCCGCAGCCCGAGAGTTCTCGCCGACCGCCGTGCTCCGGGTTCCGCTGATGAGCGCGCCGCCCCCGGGCGCGCTGGCGGCCATCCTCGCGATCCCCGGCCTCTCGGTGGTGGCCGCGTCGTCGGGCTCTGAGGCCGTCGGGCTGCTGGAGGCCGCCCTGGCCGGTCGTGGGCTCACGGTGGTCCTCGAACCCGCAGACGCGCTGGAGGCGGGGTACCCAGCAGCAGACGACGCAGCGGCAGGCGAGTCCGGGCTCACGGGGAGCGCCCGGGAGCTGACCTCCGGAGTTCACGCGACGATCCTGGCCTGGGGCGCAGGTGTCTCTGCCGCGCTGGAAGCCGCCGCCGCCCTGCCCGACGAACAGACCGCCGCGGTGCTCGATCTCCGCTCCCTGTCCCCCCTCGATCGCGACACCCTGGGCGCCGCTGTACGCCACAGCGGCCGGGCGATCATCGTCGACGACCCCGGCACGGTTCTGCCCTGCGTTGTCGAGGAGGGCTTCCTGCGGCTGGAGGCCCCGCCGATGCAGGTCCCCGCCGATCCCGCCGCCATCACCCGCGCCGTCCAGGCCGCCATCGCATACTGACCGCCCCTCAACTTGCTGCCCTGCTCATCACGAGAAGGGTGACCGAAGGAGCCCAATCCCATGTTCACTTTCGAGCTTCCCGAGATCGGCGAAGGCGTCGTCGAAGGCGAGATCGTCCGCTGGCTGGTGGCCGAGGGCGACCAGATCTCCGCCGACCAGCCGCTGTGTGAGGTGATGACCGACAAGGCCACGGTGGAGATCTCCGTGCCGAAGGGCGGGCGAGTCGTCTCGCTCCACGGCACCCCCGGCGACATCATCGCGGTCCACGCCCCCCTCGCTGAGCTGGATGATGCGGCCGCCGCTGCCGCCCCTGTGGGCCCGGCGGCAGCGACCGCAGCAGCACCGCCA
>CAYXGP010000358.1:0-6363 GCA_964464515.1 uncultured Enterobacterales bacterium | reverse complement strand
CCCCGCAAGGGAGCTACAGGGTCGCGGTATCAACTTGAAGCCGCGACCCTGTACCGTAGTGCACTGAGCCGCTGCCGAAGGCCGCTCGGCGCTCATCGCCAGGCACGGTCCTCAGGACCAATGGGGCCGCTGCGTGAGCCTTGACGCCGTTCACCTCGATCCCCCGATACGACCCCGCCGCGAAACACACCACGTCACCCGGCTCGGCCTCTTCGATCGCCCTTGCTGGCGTACGAAACGCCGCGGAGAGGCTCCTCCCATCCGAAGAATCATCGCCGGTGGACTTGACATGGATCGTGCACGGCGCCTCGATCCGGACTGTGTAGAGACCGTCGACGCCCAGGCTTTTCTGGGGAGACCCGCCTGCGGCGGACGAGCACGCTGCCAGGTGGGCTCCGGCGACCAACGCCAGCCGATTGACCGACCCCAGCCTGGCTCGCTGTGCGCTCGGTCTCCTGATAGTCAGGCTCATGATGGTCAGGTAGTTCATCGTCCACTGCGAGTCCATTCGCGTCGGCATCGGCCTCCAACGAGCTGTTTCACAGCCAGTAGATGACCCCGCTCGCCGGCTGAGGACCCCTCCGACGCTCGCCCCGCCGCCCGCTCGCCACACCAGCCTTCCTCAGCAAGCGGCTACTGCGAGCTGCCATCGCGGTGCTGCGCCTCCTCTATGTGACCTGGAGCACGAGCAGGCCGCGCGGCTCGCCGATGCCCGCCGCCGGTTCGACCGCTACCGCTGGCTGATCGACGTCGCCTACGAGGAGGAGCGTTTGACCCGCGCAGGCCACAAGACGCTGGAGACCGGCGTCGAGATCCTGGAACTCGTAAAGTCCGCGACCCCTCGACATACTTGCGGAATTGACTAGCACCGAAAACGAAGAAGCCCCCGGAGATGGGGCTCCGGGGGAAGGTCATCCAGTGTGGTCGGGGAGACAGGAGGCGAACCCGCTGTGGAGCAGCTGCGACCCCCTGAATCCCTCTCGATCTAAATCGGGGAGACAGGATTCGAACCTGCGACCCCCTGAACCCCATTCAGGTGCGCTACCAGACTGCGCTACTCCCCGATATCTTCGATCTACTCAACTGGTGTGGATGGGTCAAGCGACCCCTGAACCCCATTCATTGCTCCACAATGGGGGCGCTACCAGACTGCGCTACGCCCCGATATTGGACGCCCTCAATGAGAGCCAGCTTGGTGGGTGTTCGAGAGCCGGGTTTGTCCAACCAGCCCGACGGATGTATTCCCATGCCGTGGCAGGGTCAAGGCACCCAGGCCTCGAGCCGCGGTCAGAGCCGTGAAGGTGGCCGGAACTCGTCCCGCATGGCGCGGATACGCTCCTGGAGCTCGCCCAGCTTCTGGACGGCGTCGGTGAGCTGCCGCCGGACCTGGGCGACGTCGACGCTGCTGTTGGGTGTGACCTCGCCCGACAGGACCTTGCGCGCGCCGGCGATCGTGTACCCCTGGTCGTGGAGGAGGTGCTTGATCCGGAGGTACTGGGCGAGGTCTTCCTTGCGGTACAGCCGCTGCCCGGAGTTGGAGCGGGTCGGCGTGAGACCGAACTCGCTCTCCCAGTACCGGAGCACGTGGGAGTCGACCCCGACGAGCTGGGCGACTTCGCCGATCCGGTAGTACAGCTTCTCAGCGCCCGGCTCGCTCCGGCTCATGATTCCTCCTCGGTTATCACGTCGTTGATGGCGGCCCGCAGCATCGGGGACACCTTGAAGGAGACCACCCGCCGAGGCCGGAGCAACATCGTCTCACCGGTGTGCGGGTTCCGTCCCCGGCGCGCGGCCTTGTCGCGCAGGGTGAAGTTCCCGAACCCCGCGATCCGGACGTCCTCTCCGTCGACGAGAGCCTGATGCATCAGCTCCAACAGCGCGCTGATCTTTGCGTCGGCTTCGCGGCGCGTCAGGTTCGTGCGGAGCTGGATCGCAGATGCCAGACCAGCTCGCGTGAGCGTGGTGGGCAACGCCTTACGTTCCTTCGGTGGTCGATTCGGTGTCGTCTTCGTCGGGGATGGCTTCCCAGACGCGAACCGTGACCGTGTCGGTGCGAACCTCGCCGTCGTCACCGACGCTCTGGAGGATGGTCTTGTAGTAGCCCTCGTCTGCGCTGTCCTGATCGAGCTCGAATTCGTCCTCGCTGCGATTCGGCGAGCTCAGCCGCGCGGACACGCGATCGACGTCATCCTGGTAGTCATCGGAGATGATGACCACCACCTCGTGCTCTGTGCCGATGGGTCCGCCGCCGGGATCGACCGACGCCGAGCCGATGACCACCTCCCCCGACGAGCTGTGGAGGTCGATGTCCACCGAAGCGAGGAGCTCGGCGACACCCACCTCGACCGCGAGGGAGTCTTCCTCATGGTTGTACTGCGTATAGGTGACCTCTTCGTCACGGTTGCAGCCCATGAGAGCGAAAGCGAGGGACAGGATCAAGGGCATGGAACGATCCTACCCCAGCGCCTCGCGGGCGTGTCCGACCAGCGCGCTGAACGCCTCGGGCTCGTCGCAGGCCAGGGCCGCTAGCTGCTTGCGGTTCAGCTCGATGCCTGCGACCTTCAGCCCGTGGATGAAGCGGCTGTAGCTCAGCTCGTGCGGCATCAGGCCGGCGGAGATGCGGGTGATCCAGAGAGCCCGGAACTGGCGCTTCTTCTCCTTGCGGCCACGGAACGCGTTGGCGCGGGCGTGGAGGACTGCCTCGTTGGCCTGCCGACGGGTGTTGCGGCGGGCGCCGAAGAAGCCCTTGGAGCGCTTGAACAGCTTACGGGTGCGGGTCTTGCGGATCTGTGCGCGCTTGACGCGTGCCATGGTCGTCTCCACTCTTCCGACCGCTTCCCAGCGCAGCGTCGCCCGGAGACTTCAAAGAACGAAGTCAGCGGCTCGACCCCGACGAAGCCGGGATCGATGACGCCGCGCGGTGGCGGTGGAGGACGTTGTCTGGCCCGAGGGGCCGGGGGGGCTCAGCCGTAGGGCAGGAGCTTGTGGATGGTGCGAGCGTCGGCGTCGCTGAGCGTGCTGGTCTTCTTGGCCTTGCGCTTCATGGTCTTGCTCTTGTGCTCGAGCAGGTGGCGCATGTGGGCGCGTTTGAAGCGGACCTTACCAGTGCCCGTGAAGCGAAACCGCTTCTTGGCGCCGCTGTGGCTCTTCATCTTGGGCATGACGCCCTCCGACAGGTTTCGTCCGACAGGTTTCGTCTGACGTGTTCGTCTGACTGGTTGGTCCGACTGGTTTTGGACGATCGGGTCTCAGGTCTTTTTGGGGGCGATGATGATGAACATCTGGCGCCCTTCCATGCTGGGACGCTGCTCAATCACGCCGAGATCCTTACAGGCTTCGGCGACGGCATAGCAGCGGCGCTCGCCGATATCACGGTGCGCCATCTCACGCCCGCGGAATCGAACGGTGACCTTGACCTTGTCTCCACCGGTGAGGAACCGGCGCGCGTTCCGCAGCTTGACCTGAAAGTCGTGGACGTCGGTCTTGGGCCGGAGCTTGACCTCCTTCACGCCGATGGTCTGCTGGTTCTTACGCGCGATCGCCTCCTTCTTCTTCTTCTCGTACTTCATCCGCCCGTAGTCTCCGAGGCGGCAGACAGGTGGGCGGGCGTTCGGGGCGACCTCGATCAGATCGAGGCCCCGATCACGCGCGAGTTGAATGGCGTCATCGGTGAGGAACTCACCGAGCCGGCCTCCGCGTTCATCGATGACCAGCACGCGGGGCGCGCGGATTCGGTTGTTGACGCGAGGCCCGCCGCGATCGGGCTCGACAAGGGGGCGTCGTCTCCTGGGGGGTCGCCGCAAGAAGTCTCCAGGCTCAAAGAGAGGGGGGGCACGAGACGACCAGCCGGGTCGCCAGAGAAGCCGTCGTTGCCGGGTATGGCGGACGGACAGAAGAGGGGTTGATGAGGTAGCTCAACGTCGTAACGAAGCGACGCAGACGACCCTCATCCACGATGTCTATCCAGTTGAGCGTGGTAGGCATGGGCGGACTTGAACCGCCGACCCCCGCCGTGTCAGGACGGTGCTCTCCCACTGAGCTACATGCCTTGATCGTGACCACTGCCTTCCTGGATGGAACGGGCAGGATGTTTATTAACTGGAAATGGGGGCGTCAAGCGTCTTCGCCCCGGGAATCTGAAGCGTTGCCCGCTCAAGGGCCGCGCACAGCCCGGGGCCGAGGGTTGAAGCGGCGGCCTCGGTGTCGGGAGTCGCCCCCACCAGATGTCGCGACAGCCACGTGACGCTGCGCAGTCCCAGCCCGCAGGGCGAGATCCGCTGAAACCCCGACGGGTCGATGTGCAGGTTGAGGGCCAGCCCATGCATCGAGACGCCGCGCGACAGGTGCAGGCCGACCGCGCAGATCTTCTGGTCGCCGACCCACACGCCCGGCAAACCCGATCGCCGCCCGCCGACGACCCCCCGCGCCGACAGCCAGTCGATCACCCCCTGCTCCAGCGCGCAGACCAGCCCCCGCGCGCCGACCCCGCGCCGCTCGGTGTCGATGAGCGCGTAGGCGACGAGCTGCCCCGGGCCGTGCCAGGTGACGAGCCCCCCCCGGCGGATCCGAAACACGCGCTCAGGCCCCGGGGGATCGGGTGCCTCACGGCATCGGCGACCGTAGGTGAACACCGCCGGCGCATGCTCCAGCAGCCAGATCTCGTCGCCGGCGGAGCGGTCCTGGATGGCCGCGCGATGAGCGCGCTGCAGCGCCAGGGTGGGTCCGTAGGGTGCCCGCCCCAGCCAGCGCCACACCACCCCACTCATGTCGGCGGGCTCATGGCTGGGGGTCATCTCCGAGGAACGCGTGGGAGCTCCGATAGAGCGTCAGCCACTCGCTGGCGAACACCGCCAGGACCGCCGTGAGAGGGATGGCGACCAGCATGCCCCAGATGCCCATCAGGCTTCCGCCGACGATGAGGGCGATCATCACCACGAGAGGCGGCAAGCCCACCTGATCGCCGACGATGTACGGCGTGAGCAGCCAGCCCTCGATGGCCTGGACGATCCCGAAAACCGCCAGGACCGCCAGCAGCTCCCCGCCGATCCCGAATTCGATGAGGCCGAGTAGCAGACTGAGCACGATGCCCACGGCCGTCCCGAAGTACGGGATGATGAACAGCAGGCCGGAGGTGACGCCGATCGGCACGGCCAGGTCGATGCCCACCAGCAGCAGACCCAGGCTGTACAGGACCGACAGCGCCAGGCACACGGTGATCTGCCCCCGCACGAACGCGCTGAGCCGGGTGTCCACCTCGCGGGCCACTCGGGTGACCTGCGGGCGAAACCGCGGGGGGATGAGCTCACCAGCGCGCGCCACGAGTCGATCCCAGTCGCGCAGCAGGTAGAAGACGAAGATCGGCAGGAGCGTGAGGTTCACGATGGCGCTGAGCAGCCCGAGCCCCTGCGTGAGCAGCCCGCTGGCGAACGCCGCCGCCCGCTCGGTGATCTGCGGGAGCTGCTCCACCAGCCACGTGCCCCCGACGTGCTTGATCTGCCCGAGCGTCTCGCTGCTGGACAGCGCAGCCCGCGGATCGTTGAGGAAGCGCTCCGCCGTCTCCTTCAGCGACTCCTCGGGAGCCTCTTGCGACTCCAGGGCCTGAGAGACGGTGTCGCGAAGCGCCGACAGCTCGCTCACCCGCGCCTCGATCTGCGCGAATTCGTCGATCAACGCGGGGATGAGCCCGAGCACGCAGAGCACTGCCGCGGCGGTGCTGGTCACGAACAGCACGCCGATGCCGCCCTCGCGGCTCATCCCACGGCGCTCCATCCAGTCCACCAACGGATCGAGCACGTACGCGAGGGCCAGGCTGGCCGCGAGGATGGCGATCACCGGTCGCAGTACCCACAGCAGCCCCACCCCCACCATCACGAACATCGCCCCCCACATGAGCTTCGTCCTCATGGGAACGCCGGGCGGAGGCGGCTTGGGGCGCCTCAGGCGCGAGGCGGGCCGCCCCCCGGAGCCGCTGTGCAGTCCGCCGTGGATCCCCCGGCGCATCATTGGTCCACCACGATGACCATCCGGCCCGCCGCCACCAGCGCTGGGGTGGTGGGATCAGCGCCCACTGGAGAGCCCACAGGCAAGATGATCAGTCCGCCGCTCCCCCCCGCGGCCAGCGCCACCAGCGGGTGCTCGCCGGCGCGCTTCAAGAGGACGGGATCGGCCGGATCACTGACGTAGATCACGGGAGTTCGTGTCGAGACTGTGCGCTTTGCCAGCAGCGCCGGCGTGAGAATGGGCCGCCCCTCCGCCGTGAGCACCGAGGGGGAGTAGCAGGGCTGGAAGTCACGACCGCGGGCGTCGATCACCAGACCGGTCGGCCCCTCCCGGGTGGGGCGCGGCGGGTGCTGCTCAGCCAGC
>CAYXGP010000357.1:0-6413 GCA_964464515.1 uncultured Enterobacterales bacterium | reverse complement strand
CCTCCATGGTGTGAAGGAGCCGATCGGCTCCGAGGCCGGGTTCCTAACGTCCGGTCGGCGACACCACCACCCCACCGGCGCCCCACTGCCAGGGCACCCACTGCCAGGGCACCCACTCCACCACTGCAGGGCCCGATCTCGCCGAGCACCCAGGGAGCTGCCCTCACTACCGGGGATCGATCTCGTCGAGTACCCGGGCGTAGGTGTCCACCGTCGCCCGCATCTCGCCCAGCAACCGGGCCCGACTGGAGCGGAGCCGCATGATGTCGGCCTGAAGATCGCGCCGCTCGTCGGCCACCGACAGGAGGACCCGCTCGGCCTCCAGGCGCGCCTCGCCGATGACGATGTCTGCCTCGGTGCGCGCCTGTCGCTTGAGCTCCTCGGTGAGGCCCTGGGCCATCAAGAGGGTCTGGTTGATCGCCCCCTCGCGATCGCGGAGCGCGGCGATCTCGCGATGGCGATCGCCGATCTGCTGCCGCAGCACCTGCGCCTCCTGCTTCAGCCCCTCCATGGACTCCCGAACGCCATCCATGAAGCCATCGACCTCGGCCTCCTCGTACCCACCGCGCCGAGACCGGGTGAACTTCTTCTGGATGATGTCGAGGGGCTCGATGCGCTCAGGGGCCATGTGGGGCTCACTGCGGGGGTCGCTGCCGGGATCACTGCGGGTCAGCAGCCAAGGCCGCTCCAGGGAAAGAAGTCTCCCATGATCGGCGAGTAGGCTCGAGTCCACTGGCGTTCGTCGCTCGCTGTCATATCTGGCCCATATCAAGAGACAGGGTTCGAGAGCGTCGCACGATGGTGGGCGATGTGCAGCCGCGTGGGACCGCCCTCAGGTCGAGGGGGGGAGATTGCTTTTCCTGGAGCGGCCTAAGGGGCGCCCGGGGTGCGTGGGGGGCTTATCGCGACATCGGCTCGGTTGTCGGCCTCCCGAACGAGACCGGCGAGGGTCTCCAGCGGCGCAGCCTCGTTCTTCGACCGGATGATCAGCTCGTCCAGCGCGACCCCCTCGGGGCTCGTGACCAGCGCGACCCCGCGCCCGGGCAGGCGGATCTGGTATTCGCCGTCTCCGGTGGACCAGGCGCCCTTGGCGGCCTGCAGCCCTGCGCGATGGACCCGCAGCCCGCGGTCATCCAGCACCACCACATCGACCACCGCGAGATCGCTGGTGTCGAACCGGACATCCCAACCAGAGCCGAGATCGGCGAACTCCGCCTCGACCGGCACGGTGGGGGGCGGCAGACCCGGGTTGAGCAGCCACAGCGCCACCGCCGCGTTCAGCACCGCGAGCGCTGCGGCGCCAGCCCACCAGTCCCGGGCCTTCGGCGCCGGAGGGAGGGCCGCCGGGAGCTCTCCCGCGCCGCGCACGTCGGACCACGCGACCATCTGCGCGGCGTCGATGGCCTCCAGCGCGAGCGGACCGAGGAGCAGCCCCTCGCTCCAGCGAGCGGGCCCCTCTACCACCGCACCGCGGAGGTGGATGCGCTTCGGGGTGCCCTCCTCGCACAGCACATGCAGCGCCTCCATGACCCGCGCGATGTCCTCTTCACGGACGAGCCACACGTCTGGTCCCGCGCTGAGCAGGTGGGCCCCCAGGACGCGCTGGAGGCGCTTGCGGTACCGGCGGGCGTCGGGGTGCAGGTGCAGCGCCAGCACGCCCACGGACCCCTCCGGAACCGGCGGGCGATCCAGCGGAGGGTAGAGCTCGTGCGGCGTGAGCTTTCCGCCCTGGATGAGGCGCACCGCGCAGCGGCAGCGCGAGCAGCGCCGGGCATGCTCGGCGCTAGACGGCAGCGCGAGGTCGTCGGGGGGTGGGCAGGAAGGGGCGACGCGCCCGGCGATCTGACCCACGAGCTGATCGACCTGCTCGTCGGACCAGTGCTCCAGCGTGACGGCGTCGGTGTCGGCGATGGCCCGGAGCGTCGCGCGGAGCCCCGCACAGGCGGCCTCCAACGTGCCGCGATCGGCGCCGGTGCGAGCTTCCAGCGACTCGAGCGGCTCGCCGTCGCCGTAGTGGAGTTGGAGGACGGTATCGAAGTCTGGAGACAGCCCGGCGCTCAGGCGACGGCTCCAGCTCTCCGGAGGTTCGAATTCAGGCGGAGGGGGCAGCTCCACCCCGGCGATCTGCCCCCCCCGGGCCCGCGAGATGAAATCCTGGGCGTGCGCCGTGGCCAGACGCTCCGCGCCCGTCGCGGAGATCCCCTCCGGCAGATGCCGCAGGACATGCTCACGTACGTCATCCAGCAGTCCGCTGGTGAGCGGGACGCGAGATTGGACCAGCTCCCATGTGACGCGAACGGTCACGGGGAGCCACAGGTCTGCCACGGTGGAGGAGGGAAGCGCAGCCATCTTGGTGGGATCTGAGGGCCGGATGAGTGAGGTGGCAGCGCGTGGGAGAACGCGCGGGATGCCACCTGCAGGAAGGCGCCTCAAGAGGCGCCCTGTTCACTCTACCGCATCACGCGGCCGTTTCGATCCCCCCAGCGCGAGGGGGCTGCGCCCCCGAACCGAGGATCGCGCTCTAAGCGGCGTCCTCAAGGACCTCGCTGTCAGCCGGAGGCAGGAGAAGATCGTTGACCAGCGTGCTCGCTGCGAGCGCCGCCAGCTCGGGGTCTCCCGTCTCTGCCAGGAACGTGAGGTAGCACCGCTCCACCAGCTCACCAACACTCATCTGAATCGTGCGCGACATCCTGAACTCCGTCTCTGCCTGGGAGGAGGGCTTCACCTCCCGTATCCAGAACAACTGCAAGGCACATGCCAGATACCGAATGGCCGAGGATCCCGCGCTGATGCGATGTGGTGAAGCGTTCACGTGACCAGGAACCGGACGCTGTACAAATTGTAGAACGCTGTACCCGGAAACGAACAGGTCACCGCACGGCGTATGCTGCCGCCACGTGGCCGGAGAGCAGCCCCACAGGGGAGTCAGACCGGAGGTGCAGCCCAGGAGGAGCAGCGCTCGCCAAAGGAGGGAGTACTGCCGGAATCGGCCGGCCCCTTCATGCCAGAAGGCGTCGGCTGGATGTTCGCGCCGTCGCAGCGAGCGACGCTGCGGTAGGCGACGCAGAGCACGCTGACCGAGCGGACCCCCGAGCCTAGCAGCTCCTGCGCGCAGGCCGAGGCGGTGGCGCCGGTGGTCAGTACGTCGTCGATGAGGAGCACGTCTCCGGTGACGCCGGGGTCCCCGCAGGTGTAGCTCTCGCGCACATGGAGGTTCCGCTGCGCGCGCCCCCTCCCCACCTGCGACGCTTCACGAACCCGACGCAGCCCTCGCGCCAGCGGGACCCCCAGGGCCCGTGCCACCGGCGCGGCCAGGATGCGCGTTGGATCGCCGCCTCTGCGCGCCACGCGACGCCAATGCCCCGGCACCGCCATCACGACATCCGGACGCTCCATGTCATGCGCGACCACCGCGAGCCTGCGCCCGAGGAGCTCCAGCACGTCTGTGCGTCCGCCGGACTTTCCGCAGCGAACCAGCGCGCCGTGCAGCCCCGCGTAGGGACCCAGCGCCCAGGCGACGCGGACGAACTCTGGAGCGGGGAACTCGCGATGCGGCACGTCGATCAGGGGAGCGCAGCCGGCACAGAGCGGAGCCTCCGGTCCGATGCCCTGGAGCTCGCCACACGCCGGGCAGCTCCCGGGCAGCAGGACATCGGTGATCGCTCGGAGCCAGCGCAGGGTGGTCAGGGGAGCTCGCATCACGCCTCCGGCGCGGACCTAATCACCAGCAGGCGGGGCGGCGCTGCGATGCCCACAGGTGACAAAACCCGACAGGTGGTCAGGCCCCGACAGGTGGTTGGCCCCGACAGATGGTCAGGCGTGGTGGTAGCGCCCCCCCCACAGCAGCGTGCTGGCGCGGTAGAGCTGCTCGGCCAGCACCAAGCGGGCCACCTGGTGGTTGAGCACCATGCTGGACAGCGCCAGCACGCGCCACGCCCGTCGGCGCATCTCGTCGTCGTGCCCGTACGGCCCGCCGATGGTGAAGACCAGCCGCGACGTGCTCGCCCGAGCGGCCTCGTCCAGCCACCCCGCGAACCCCTCGCTGTCCGGGGTCCGCCCCCGCTCATCCAGCGCGATCACGCGGTCTCGAGGACGACAGCACGCCAGCACGCGGGCGGTCTCGGCAGCCCGCACCTTCGCGACGTCGCCCCGAAAGGGCTCCGGACGCAGCACTCGCTCGGTGAACGGAAGGCGCGATCCCAGACGACCGGTGTACTCGGCCACGGCCGCGTCCGCCCAGGCGTTCCGCCCCTTGCTCACCCGCAACAGCAGGACCTTCAAAGCTGGTCTCCGGAGACGCCCGCCGGTTTCAGGCGACCATCCAGCTCGTTGTTCCCCAACTCACCCGAGATCAGTTTCGCCCAAGAACAGGTCCTCCCCGACCCCAGACACTCGACTTCAGAGGTCCAACTTCAGGAGGCTGTGGCGTCGGACCCGCTGTCGTCGGAACTGCTGTCGGCGCTCTCAGTATCGGCGCTCTCAGTATCGGCGCTCTCAGTATCGGCGCTCTCCACGCGTGAATTGTCCACGAAGGCGTCCGGATCGAGCTGCGGCGCGTCGAGCCAGAGCCCGTCGAGATCGTAGTACCGGCGCGAGACATCATCGAAGATGTGGACGACCACATCCCCGAAGTCCAAGAGCACCCAGCGGGCCGTCTGCAGGCCCTCGGTGCCCAGAGGCCGGAGCTTGCGGGCCGCCCACACCGCATCGGCGAGCTGCCCAGCGATGGCCCGCACATGGCGACTGTTGTCGCAGGTACACAACACGAGCACATCGCAGTACGAGGTGCGACCCGTGATGTCGATGACCGTCAGCTCCTCGGCTTTGGCGTCCTGCGCAGCCTGCACGACCAGGCGGGTGAGAGCGTAGGTGGAGGGGGCCAGGGGTGGTGGCGTGGTGTCGAGTTGGTACATCGCCCCCATCGTAGCCCCCTGCCGGGGGGCACACAAGCCTCGGAAGACGTCAGGGCTCGCGGACCTCGTCCGGCGACGGCGGAGACACCTCCTGCCACTGCCCGATCGCTCCACGGGTAAGGTTCAGCGCCACCTCTCGGCGGCGCGCCCCCTGCTCGTGGACCCCGCTGACCTCGGCCTTGAGCCGCACCGCGGTGGCCTCGTCCAGCCAGAGCCAGCCGCCCAGCTCCACCGGCTGCCCGTCCTGTGCGAGACGCCGCGCCCGCCGCGGGCCGACCTGCAGTGGAGGGCTGAGAGAGACCGCGAATTTTCGCGCGGGCCGGCTCTCGACCACCGCCTCGCCAGCCTCGGTGAGCACGACGCGCTCCCCGAACAGCTCCAGCGCCTGATCCCAGGTGTTCCAGGTCTGGCGAAGCTGCACGCGGTAGGGCTCGGCGTCATCCCGGCGACGCCACAGGTCGTCGTTCCCCCGAAGCACCCAGGCCCGGCCGTCGCTGACCCGCGTGGCCGAGACCAGCCGTCCGTCCACCACGCGGCGGATCTCGAAGTGATCCCAGTCCTGCCAACGGATCTCCACCGACTCTGTGGTCTCCGAGAGCAGCTCACCATCGCGGGCGTCGGTGCGCTCGATTGTGGACAGCAGGTGGTGCGGACCGAGCTGATCGATAGCCGCGAACTGGATCTCCTCGGAGACCTCGGCGAGGGAGGGCTCCGGGCTCTCCTCCTGGCATCCCCGACACCCGATGAGAAGCGCGATCAGCGCCCCTGCCACGGAGCGGGCTCCTGTCACGGAGCGGGCTCGTTCAGGGAGGTGCTCAGCCGCGTGATCAGGGCGGGGAGGCCGTCGCCGGTGACCGCGGAGATCTCCATGGGGTGCTGCCCCGCCACCTCCGCCACCTCCGCGGCGACGCGCGCCCGCTCGTCGGGGGCGAGCAGCTCCATCTTCGAGAGCACCACCAGCTCCGGGCGCTCCGCGAGCGCGGGGTCGAAGGCAGCCAGCTCGCGCCGGATGGTGGTGTAGCGCTCGGTCACCGAGATCTGCTCATCGTGGCCCAGGCTGAGCATGTGCAGCAGGATGCGCGTACGACGAACGTGTCGCAGGAAGCGATGCCCCAGGCCGTGCCCCTCGGCGGCCCCCGAGATGAGTCCGGGGATGTCGGCGACGACGAAGCTCTCTCCACGCCCGTACTGGACCACTCCGAGCTGGGGGACGAGGGTCGTGAAGGGATAGTCGGCGATCTTCGGACGCGCCGCGGAGATGCGGGAGATCAGGGTGGACTTACCTGCGTTGGGAAAGCCCAGCAGCCCCACGTCGGCCAGGAGCACCAGCTCCAGCCGCAGTCGGCGCGACTCTCCTGGTTGCCCCGGGGTGCTCTTGCGCGGCGTGCGGTTGGTGCTGGTCTTGAAGCTGAGGTTGCCCCGCCCCGCCGCGCCGCCCTTCGCGGCGACGAAGCGCTCCCCGTCGGTCACGAGATCGCACAGCTGCTCCCCGCTCCGCGC
>CAYXGP010000356.1:0-6447 GCA_964464515.1 uncultured Enterobacterales bacterium | reverse complement strand
GTGAGCAGCTGTGGGGAGTCGGTGAGCCCGCAGCGGTGTTGGAACGCCTCCGTACCGACCGCTCGTTGTATTTCGAGGAAGCGGACCAAATCGAGCGAGCGGCGGCAAGCGCTACCTGGCGCGCTTGGGATCGCCTGCCTCGGTGGACTGGCAAGCGCCCAGCCAGTCCACCGAAGATCGAAGCCATCCCCGTCTGGTCAGCAGGAGACGTCTCGGCCGCGCGCTATGTACGCGGCGTGTTCCAGGTGAACACCAGCCGTCCGGCTGAGCGGCCCCGGTTCGAGTCTGCTGCGCTGGCCTTTCATGAGTCAGTGCCAGGTCACCACCTCCAGAGAAGTCTGGGCCAGTCCTCCTCAGAGCCATCGATTGTGACCTACCTTGGGGGTGTGACGGCACTTTCGGAAGGTTGGGCGCTGTATGCCGAAGGGTTGGCGGAGGAGATGGGCCTGTACGAAACCGATTTGGAGCTTGCCGGTCGCTGGACCATGGCCGCCCTTCGCGCCAGCCGGTTGGTGGTGGACACCGGGCTTCACGATCGCGGCTGGTCACGGACAGAGGCGATCGCCTTCTTGGTTGCGCATACGGCGCTCTCCTCGGAAAGCGCAGCGGTGGAGGTCGAGAGATACCTGCTCTGGCCGGGGCAGGCTTTGGCCTACGCCGTCGGCGAGAGTGAAATCCGGAGGCTTCGGGGGATCGCCGAGGCGGAGTTGGGCGACAGCTTCGATCTTCGGTCATTCCACCGGGTAGTCTTGGAGGGCGGTGACGTGCCGCTCCCACTGTTGGAGGAACGGATTGGAGATTGGATATCAGAGAGTACACGCTGATAGGCCTGCCACCTGCACTCCGCCTGCGATTCTAACGCCCCGGGGCTTCACCCGCGGACCACCAGCATCTTGAGGAGCGCCATTCGTTACCCGCCCTGCCTCAAGCGATTGTGCCGTCAGGTGGTAGCGCGCGTTAACTGCTCGCCACCTGCGTTGGCCTTGTGTCTCGGCGCCAACGTAACTGCGAGGGTAGCTTCTTGGGTGCCGGCGCCCGGACTTCGGCGGCTTTCTTCCGTGACCGGCGACGATCCGCGGGGTGGGAACTCATTCGCCACGACCTCGACCTGCTGCTGCCCCCGCCTGTAGGCACCCTCGATGCAGGCAAACCCCACGGCTGTCCCCTGCTCGCAGCGCAACCGGCGAGACGCGCAGCGTCTGCTGGTTTCGCGGTGTTCGGGGCAACCACGGCGCAGTCGTCGGCGCGTGACCGCCCTTCCTGTGCTTGATCAAAGACATGCTCAGGCTCCTGCTCAACGGTGAATCCGTCGAAGGGGGAGGCGTTGAGCATTGGGGGCGGGGAAGTCCAGAGGCAGGGCCTACCCATCCAGTAGTTCGTCCAGGGATGAGGCAGTGAGAAGCCGATCCAGCCACCGATCAGCGGTGGTGAGGTCTGCAGCCTCGAGCCGAGCGCGCACTTCAGGCGGGAGCGATCCAAACCGCTTCTCTGCCAACCGGACGAGCATCTCACACTGACCCTGACGTTGACCGATCTCAACCCCCTCCTGACGGCCTTCCTGACGGCCCTCCTGGCGGCCCTCCTGGCGGCCTTGAGCGAGGTAGCGTCGGGCGAAGTCGCTCTGGTACTCGTATCCCTGCAACATCATGGCCTCCAAGGTGGCCCGTGCAGCCTCAGACAACGAGGTCAGCACAAGATCAAGGTACAGCCGGAAGCGCTCGGCGTCGAGCCCCTCCAACGCCGGTAGCACCGCTCGTCCGATCGCCTCAGCATCATCGCCCTGTCCGTGGGCCATAGCTGACAGCACGCCCAACTCCGGGACCGCGCGCGCCTGCGCTTCCGTGCGAACCACCGGGATCTGCCCCGGGCCAAGGACAAGGGGCTGGAAGACGAAGCCAGGCTGCCCCATTGCGATGGGCTCTGCCGCCCACCGGGCGATCGGCTCCGTCAGGCAGACCACCAGCAGCACGACCGGACGCTGGAGGCGAGCACGGAAAACCGCCTGATAGGCTGGCCAGGAGAACCGCTTACGACCGTCACGGTTGCACTGGACCTCAACGATGATCCCCATCTCGTCCAGTATGAGGGCGAGGTCAGCGCGATACTCGGCGGGCACAACCTCGGAGAGGTCGGAGTCATACCGCTGTGGAGAGCCGTGGCTGGGCATCGGCACATCGAACACGCTCGTGAGCACCTCGACCGCCAGCTCGGGGCGGTTGCGGAACAGCTCTACGATGGCCTCGTGGTTGATGCTCACCATCCGTGGTGCCCTCCCAACGCTGTCCTATCACCCGCCCGCCGGTAGGGTATCGCCGACCGCGCTCAACTCCTGGTCCCCATGTCGAAGCGGACACAGACCGGATACTCCTTTCCGGGTGGTAATCCCCAGGAGAGGCTGATGGGCAAGCTGGCGAGCGACGCGCGGGGGCCGATCAAACGCACGCTCATCTGGATGAGCCGTCGGGAGGCCGTAGAGGACGTGGTCGACTACGCGGCGATCACATCAGGGCGCACGCTCCGCGAACTCGATCAGTCGCGTGCGTGGTACGTGGTGCCCCAGAACCAGCTCTCCGTCTTGGTTGAGCAGACCGGAGCCCCGCCGCAGCGGCAGAGCTTCATCAACGAGGATGGGAGCCGTAGATGACCGTCGATCGGGACAAGCTCCGAGAGCTGGTCTGTGAGTTGGATGAAGACGATCTGCTGGTGCTCCTCGACCGGGCTATCGAGCTGCTGTCGGATGACGACCTGCCGGCCTTCTTCCGAGACTACGCCCAGCCGACCGAGCTACGGCCAGAGCCTCCCGAGGTCGACGCGCTGCTCGGTGAAATCGAGCGATTCCACACCGACACTCTCGCAGGCGTGTACTACGAAGACTTCAACGTGAACTCTCGAAACTGGCAGGAAAAATCTGAGGGTACGAAGCGCTGGATCAGCGAGTGCGAGCGGCTGCTTGACACCTGCATTCAAGTCACCGAGGCCGGACCGTCCGTCGAGCTACAGGCGTGTTTCGAAAGCCTGTTCGCCCTCCTTGCCCAGATCGATGGTGGCGATGACAGTATCATCTTCTTTGCGGACGAGGCGGGCTCGTGGCAAGTCGGCGTAGACTGGCGGGAGGTGATGCCCGCTTGGTTTCGATGTCTCTCCGTCTCGGCCAAGCCCGCGGACTACGCTGCCCGGGTTCATGCGTTGATCGGCTTCTTCGCACTCTACGACGCCAAGAAGCTGGTGAGCAGTGCGCTGAAGATCGGGACGGTGCCCCAGCGGACCGCACTGTCAGCTCTTCCTCCGCCGAAGAGGATCTGGCCTCCGCCGGACTTTCTGTGCGGTGGATGAGAGACGCGCTCAATACACCTCGGCGGCCTCCAGCCGTCGCAATCCCCATTGGTCCTGCCGCGCGCGACACTCATTCAGTACGAGAGCCAACGCTTCACCGACGACGTTACCGCGAGTGGCCTCTCTACATGCTCTCCTGCTACTCTGCGTTTCGCCGATGCAGTTAACGCCCCGGCGCTTCACCTGCGGACCACCAGCATCATGAGCAGCGACACCCGTTACCCGCCCTTCCTCCAACGTTGATGCCGACAGGTGGTAGCGCGCGTTAAGTGCCCGCCACCGGCATTGGCCTTGCCACGCTTGGGGCTCCCGCACATGCGCTGTAGTCTCCAACGCGTGCCTGGGTTGTTGAACCGCCACGCCCTTTCCGTCAACACAACGGGAGCAAGTAGTCTCGAGATGCAGCATGCCCCGCCGGGCCCGGCTCTCAGCGCAGCCGGCAAGTCGTGGAGCAGCTCTGCTGCGGAGCGTCTGCTGGCTGCGCGGTGTGCGAGGAACCCTCCACGTAGATTTCGGAGGCGAAAACACCCGCTCATTCAAGCCCCGGTTGTCTCTGTCTGGTTCGCAGCCAAGCGACGTCGGGAGTGCCGTGACCGACAGGATCTCGACGGGGTCTACATAGGAATGCGGATTAGGACCATTGTGTCTTTCATCATGCGCATAGCGTTAACTCTTGGTGGTGCCGTCGAGGCTGCGAACACTGCCTTTCTCCATCACGGCAAGTTCGCCTCAGTCCGGCCCCGACTCGGCTACAGCCGTCGCGTAGCGGCTCACAAGGTCGAATGCCCACGTGCAAATCTCGCAGTCGGTGCGCGGTGCGGTGTTGCTGAGGTCGCCATCGAGACCAACCCAAAGGTGCGCCTCGGCACCCACATAGCCACTAGTGTCGGCGAGGCGGAACCCTTGATGGACTCCGAGCCTGACATTGTACCGCCCGTCGTTGTCGCGCGGGATGAACCGCCAGACGTCGTAGCTGCGGTGGCGGTTCCGGTGTCGGCGACTCCACCAGTGGTCGTACCGGCGCTGGCCGCCCCGCTGGTGGAAAGCCCGGCAGAATCACTACCTCCAGCACCACCAAAAGCGGCGCCACCTGAGGTCCCTCCCCCACCTATGACGAAGATGTCGGCCGACTTGTCATCGTCTTCGTCGCTACTCGAGGTTGTACAAGCAACTGCTATCTGAACTGGGGACATAGATCTCGTAAATGCTCCGATCCGATACAGCCTAACCAGGGTGAGGGAGTATGTTGCCCCCCGGAGGCCGCTCATTGATTGGGCCCCCTCGGCCCGCTCTCCGAGCAGGCACTGGCGCTGGTCGGCGGGACTCCAGTCGGGCTCTCTGCCGACCAGCGCAAGGAAACGGGCGTCTGGCGTTGGTGCCAGGAACCAAGTACGCTCACGACTCCACGAAAGTGACGCTTCCGGCGGAGCCCCCAGTCAGAGCCCGATGTTTGCCCAATGGGGAGTGCTGCAATATGGTACGGGGGAAGACCCATCCGGCTATTCTCCGTGAGGATCAGATGTCTCGCTCAAAGAACAGTTGCCGCGTATGCAACCATGTATGGACCCCTCGTTCGAAAGCGGTTTCGAGTAGGTGCCCCTCATGTGGGGGCAGAGATGTGACGTTTCAGACCTTACATGGAATAGAAGCCGTCATCGATCTTTCGTCAAACGGCTACGGCTTTGTGTTCCTTCTATCCCTTATTTGGGTTGGCGGCTTGGTTGTTCTGGGCTACAGTCCGATATTGGGCGCAGTGATTGAGGGAAGACTTGCTATGCCTCTACTTTGGCTGGGCATCCCCACAGTCGTAGGCCTCTGGTCGGGATGGATGTTCATTTCAAGTCAGATCCCCCCGGATGAGGATGCTTGATGGACTTGGACCTGACAAGGCTGACGGATCGCGGACTTCTTGCCGTATACTCACGAGTGATGCGAGAACTCCGGAACCGAGGTTCCATTCAATCGTCCAACAACCCTGTTGCGGATGTGGCAGAGAGGTTGGCGGCCAGAGCCTTCACGCTACGCCTTGCTCCGAAATCTGAAAAGGGCTTTGATGCAAGTGACAGCAGAGGCGTTCGATATCAGGTGAAGGGGAGACGGCTGACGCCGGAAAACCAGTCAACTGAACTCTCAATAGTTAGGAACCTCGACGAGGTTCGGTTCGACTATTTGCTGGCTATATATTTCGACGAATTTTGGGGTATTCATAAGTCGATCCGGTTGACGCATGCGGCTTTTTCTCGACATGCATCCTATAGTAGTCATCGCAATGGGCATCGGTTCACCATGACTTCAGCTGTCCTGTTAGATCCGGAATGTGACGATGTCACGTCGATCATTCAAGCTGTGTGGCATTGAACACCCACTGGTAGGCTATGCACATAGACCGTGAGCTCCAACGTTGTTTGTAGCACATGTAGGCATATGGACTCAACGATGTCATCACCTGACAGCGGCAAACGTTTCGCCGGCATTTCAACCGCAGCGAGTTGCTTGTGGTCGATCTTGCTTTGCTTCGCCGATGGGCGGTTCGTGCGGTGAGTGGTCATCTCGGGGGGCCACTCTGCCGCGATACGACATCGGAACGAAATTTCGACGTTCGCTATCAGCGCATCGCTCCTGGACCTCTGGGGAAGTAGTGTGTGGAAGCGATTGCACTAGTCATGCCAACCCATTGCACCTCGAACGCATGGAGGCTTATGTAGTTCCATCCGGAAAGGCGAGAACGCGCTTTGCTCCTGCCGATCAAAGTGACGATAGAATGGCGACTTTTCAGTTCAAGCCCCCCAGTTGCCCGCCAAAAGGCAGCTTCTTCGGTGTATTCGGCCCCGATCGTCGAGCGGCCGCAGAAAAGCTCATGCCAGAAGTTCCGGAATTTTCACGGAAGAACCTCACCTTTCGGCTAACTGGGTGGGGGGGGGCTATGTAGATCTATCCTCACGCTGTGCTCCAGCGAGCAAGCAGAGAGAAGGGCCCGGGATGGCCCGCTGATGCTGAGTATGAAGGCTCTGCTCCGACAATTTCTTGAGGAGCCTCACTCGCACGTGTGCCGGCGCACTTAACGCCCGGTGCTTCACCCGCGGAGCGCTGCTTCTCGACTGCCACCACTCGTTA
>CAYXGP010000355.1:0-6488 GCA_964464515.1 uncultured Enterobacterales bacterium | reverse complement strand
ATCGCTCAGGGACCGGAGGCGTGCGGAATATCCAACCGACGCACGACGCCGATCACCACACCCTGGACTCGGACGCGCTCTGGGGGGAGGACGAGCGTGGGGTGCTGTTCGCTCTCTGCGACCAGATGAATCATCCCCGCCTCACGCTTGAGCCGCTTGACCGTCGCCTCGTCTTCGTCGATCAACGCCACGATGATCTGGCCATCATCGGCGTCGTCCTGGCTGCGGACGATCACGGTGTCGCCGTCCAGAATCGCCGCGCCGACCATGCTGCTCCCCTCGACGCAGAGCGCGAACAGGTCAGCGTTCGGAGGGGCGCGGTCCAGCGTGACCCAGCCCTCGATGTTCTCCACAGCGACGAGCGGCGCGCCAGCAGCGATGCGACCGACCAGGGGGATCCGGATCGAGTTGGGCGGCGGGTGCGTCGCGGGTCGCCAGGAGCGCTTGACGTTGGGCAGGCAGTCCAGCACGCCCTTGCGATGGAGCGCCTGCATGTGCTTGTAGGCCATCGCACGGGAGAGCCCTACCCTCTGTGCGATGTCCGATATGACCGGTGGGATGCCGTGTTCGAGCCAGTACGATTGCACGGCTTCAAACACAGCACGCTGGCGTGCTGGAAGTGGCGGGATCATGATCCTACGTCTACTAGACGTATGTTTACCTGTCAAACAGGGATGGATACTTTTGTCTACCCCGCTACGCGGCCTCGATGGCCATCTCCCCCAGGGCGCCCAGCGGAAACGCCGCGCGCATGCCAGTCTTCAGCCGGACCCAGCATTCGGCGAGGAGGGCTGCGCCGTCGTCGGCGACGCGCTGATGGGGACCAGAGACCAGAGCGACTCCGAAGCGCTCCCGCAGCCAGGGTGCTGCGATCCAAGACGCGGTCAGCATGAGAGAACGCTCTATGATCGTCAGTCGAGACCGGCGTCCCACCGCAAACGGCAGGCATCACACTTACCACAGGCTCTCCTCTCCTCGGTCGGGAAGTAGCAGCTCCACGTCAGCTCCAGGGGAACCTCAAGCGATCGAGCCAGCCCCACGACCTCGGTCTTCCGCAAGTGGAGAAGTGGCGCACGGATGGTCAGCTGACCGTCGCCGCTGGATCCTGATTGTGTTCCAAGCGCGGCCATCTGCTCGAAGGCGCGCAGGTAGGCCTCGCGGCAGTCCGGGTAGCCTGCGGCGTCGTCTGCGTTGGCACCCATGAACACGTCGCGGCTTCCCAGAACCTCGCTCCACGCGAGTGCATGGGACAAGAATAAGGTGTTCCGGGCCGGAACGTAGGTCGCCGGGGCATCCGAGCCGCCAAACCGCTGCTCCCCACCTGTGAGCACTGAGTCTCCGAAGGTTTCGCTGCTGATGGGTACGACGAGGTGCCGAGCGACGTCATAGTATTTCGCCAGTCGCCGGGCGGCCTCCAACTCTACCGCGTGTCGCTGCCCATACTGGAATGAGAGCGCATAGACCTCGAATCCCTCTCGCGTTGCAATAGCGAGAACTGTTGCAGAGTCCACACCACCGCTCAGCAGTATGATCGCGCGCGGACTCTGACTCAAGCCTTCCCCCCATCGGTTCCCTTGGCGAGTAGACGCAGGATGGTGCGGTCACGATCACGCTCACCCGCAGCGTCAAGCACAGTGGTCCGCTCATGCCAGTAGCGGTACCGAGGTAGGTAGACTGGCGCTCGGGCGCGCTCCACGATTGGGATCATCGAGGCATAGTCGATCTGGCTCTCGATGGTGTGTCCGTCCAGTTGGAACATCGCTTCTGGAAGATCGTCAAAGAGTCGCTTCCGAAATGCTCTCAGATGTATCCAGACATCGCCGCCACAGGACTCGCGTACTCGAGCGAATTCAGGGGTATAGATACGGGTCGGGAAGTCCGGACGGAACGGTGCCGCCAGGACAACATCGTGTCCGGAACCCCCGAGCGTCGCCACCTCACTCACCGCCTCCGGGTGCGCGAGCGCATCGTCCAGATCGACCACGATGATTAGCGCTTCCGAGTCTGTGCAGAGCCCACCCACAGCGAAACGGTAGTTCGCTACCCTGCCACGTCGGATCGGGTTGCGCACCAACGTGAGCCGATCGCCGAGCCATCCCAGCATTCGCTGGAACCGACTCGGTGCGCCTTCGGTTGAGGCATCGTCTACCACCACCACGCCGAACGACTGGTCCACCTGAATGGCCAGCCCGGCTGAGAATCGCTCCACCTTGGCAGCAGGCGTGTTGCATCCCAGGGCCAGCACTACAACCCTCTCTGTGCGCCTCGGGTAGACCCAGGCAGAACCGGGGGACTCAAGATCCCACCGACCGAGTTGGTCTGGGGGAACCCTCCCCTGCCCGACGAGATCACGAACCCGGCCCAGCTCAGCTGCGTCATGCTTCCGCGCGTTCGGTGGGTGAAGGTAGAACGTGGCGCTGTCACCACCGCGAACGGTGCGGAGCCCCCGCGCGCGCTGGACCACGTGCAACGCTCGATACCAGGTCGTCGCCAAGCGGCCGTCCGTGACAGTTGCGGGCAGCGGGAGCAGGGCGCGCAGACGCTCCAGGTCGAGCAGCCCGAGGCGGACCTCCGGCTTGAACCCACCAGTCGGAGCGTCGTAGGCGCGTCGACCGGTCTCGTGGGGGATGCTGAAGGCCACGCCGACGACATCGTCGGGCGCACACGCTGCCACCATCTCGGTCAGAAAGTCGTGATCGAGCTCTCGCCGCCCGATGAGCACATCGAGGTCCGCCTGCAGGACGTAGCGGGTGCGAACCTGATCGAAGGCCCAGACCTGAGGCGTGACTGGGACTCCGTCAATCGAGTGCGTGTGGTGTGCCTCCACCCCGAACCAGCGCTGGTTTATCTCAACGATGTCCTCCGGCTCCGTCGGCCCGATGATCACCCTGTCGATGACTCCCTGATCGAGCATTCCCACAGCTTCTCGATGCACCAGGTCGAGATCGCCCCGCGCATGCTGCCTGAGAAACGGCCCCGGGTAGGGGTCGATGAGCAGCACGCGCTCCGCGAATTCGCGGGGCTGTGAGAGCTGGTCGATGATGTGGATGGCCTGTGAGCGGAAGTCACGAGCATCCATTGCGCAGGCCTTCACGAGGAGCGTCACCTCGGGAATGTGCTCCTGCGGGCGCCCGCTGGGCGATCGAGCGCGCTCCCAGTGTTGACCGATCCACCCGCTGACGACGCCGCTGTAGAAGTCTGCGAACCCCGGTAAGGATGACCAAATCTCCGGCACTTCCGGGTCGGTTGGGCGGCGTAGCAGTTCCCCGTCAGACGCTCCCAAGACGCCGATGGAGTAGAGCCTCGCCGCCGCGTCCCGGTAGTAGGACACGTCCATCGGGACGAGCCAGTTTCCGATGTCTATGTAGAGCAGGCTCCCGTCTTCCCGAACTCGGAAGTTGGCCCGCTTGATGTTGGCACAGACGATTTCGCGCTCAAGGCAAGCCCGCAAGAACTCGCGCACAGCATCCGGATCTGACCGGGTAAACGGCGTCGTGCGCTCATGGGGATACGTAGCAATCCAGGACCCCGGGGGGCTGTCCGGCTGGAAGGTGGGCACCGGCGTGACACCGCCGGAAGCGAACGCTTCGGACAGCCACAGCCGCTTCTCCTCCGAGAGGATGCCCGGGTAGAAGTGCTTGAACACAGTTCCCTGGTGCTGTCGCACGATGCCCTCCTGCCCGAGTCCGAGCACGACGCCAGGGAGCCGAGACACGCGCGCCCAGGTCTCGACCGCTTGATGCAGGGCCTCACGGGCCTGACGATGGCGTTCAGATCGACGAGCGTCTCGCGTGACCTCACCATCGAGGCGATAGTTGACGAACAAGGGAGAGTCGAGGATCTCGATGTCATCTGGGTGATGAAACAGAAGGTTCGCGACGAGCCAGTGGTCTTCGGCGCTCCGCATGTCGGGATAACGAACGCCAGAGCGTGTCCTGAGGAGCAAATTGCAGGAAGGAAGCTCGTTACGGGCAGTCCCCTGGGCCATCTCGCGCAATAGACGCCGTAGAGTCCCACGGTGCTCAAGCGCCGATGTGGCGGGATTGTCGCGAAGGTGTTCCCCGGCGCGGGTCAGCACTCGGTTCCCTCCCAGGACCGCCTGACAGCCTGAGCGTTCTCCGACCTTCACGGCGGCCTGAAGTGAGCTGGTGTGGGCGAAAGAGTCGTCCGCATCGAGCCGAGCCACCCAGTCGACCGCCAGCAGCTCCACGTCGATGAACTCCAATATGGCGTTCCGAGCGCGCGAGGCTGTGCCGCAATTGGCCGCCAGAACCCAGGTACGGGTCACGAGGCCTGCGGGTAGCTGCAAGTCACCAGCGTGAAGATCTGCGTCAACACCATCGAGCAAGAGTACGACGCCGATGTTGGAGAGGCTCTGACTCGCTATGCTCTCCATGCAGCGGCAGAGGTCCGCCCCGAGCGGAACACGGCTCGCGACAGCCACGACGACCGATACGTTTCGGTCGCGAGCGCGCCGTAGTACCCGCAACCTCCGGGGGGCCAACTCGATTGACGGCCGTGGCTTGTGCGGGATCACGGGTCGTCCGTCCTCTCCCGGGATTCCCTCTTCTGTCGGGCAGACCAGGCAGCATAGAGCGCTTTCCAAGTGGGCGACACCGGCGCATCCTCCAATGGTGGCCGCAATGAGCGGGGCACGAAGTGCCCTGCACGAAAGCGTCCGCAGAGCCGACAAAGCCGCTCGACTTCGGCCAACATGTCGTCGCTGTCTCCGGGAAGGGCGATCCTCCCTCGCCCCTCACCCAAGATGCGATCGATGCCGCCGGCGACGGCACACGGGTAGTACCCCATCGGCGTCAGCCCCATACCGCAATCCTCAAGGATCGCGCATCCGTTCGAGTAGGCGGCACCGTTGAAGGCCGGATCATCGACTGGCGCGAGATTGAACGGGCCGAAGTGGGTCTGGACCGGGCTCTCCTTCTGCGAGTTGTCGATCACCACCTCGCTCGGGAGTTTCGCGAGCGTTCGCTGTACGCGCCTTCCATGCCCGTTGGTGACAACCTCAACGATGGTCTTGGGGAGCGCCCTCTTGTAGCGAAGGAGCTCGTCGATGATCTGCTGGAACTCGGGGTGGAGGGTGGGCTCGCCGCCCAGAACTCGGATCCGCCGCCAAGTCCGTCCCGACTTGAGCGACTCGTCGACGAAGCGAGAGATCATCTGCACAGTCATGTGCAGAGCTTCGCGGGCCTGAGTCACCGAGCGATTGCAGTTCAGGCAGTGGAGGTTGCACAGGTAGGTGATGTCGATCTCGATGAGGTCACGGCTCCGCCGGTACTGCGGTCCCAATAGCGCGGTCATCCAACGCCGGATTCGTAGCCAGCGCCACGCAGCAAGCAGCCTGTATCGAATGCGCCATGCCCACAACCATCGGGTTCCCGGCCTCGGAAACCGACGCTGCATCTCGGGCATGAGGGCGAAGCTGTTCTCCGGCACCCTGGCCTCCGTAGAGTGCCCCTGTCCAGTCTCAAGCATGCCTCTCGCTCCCCACAATGCCCGCCGTTGGGATCCGTTCAGGCTCATGACCGACAATCTCTGCGGTGGCGATCCCGAACAACTTGCCTGCTCGTTGGAAGAACGCCCTCCGCTCCAGAGCAGACATCTCGTGGCCGTATAGCCTCCAGAACATGCGTAGACCCTCCCGTTTGGTGTCGGAGCGCGGCTCTGAGAGGTTGCCTGGAGTGTCAACATGCCAGGTCGCGGTCCACCGCCCGGTCAGCCGCCACTCGCCTCTGGGGTGCCGCAGTAGTCGGATGGCGAGGTCCCGGTCGTTGAGGCTGAGCAGGCCTTCTCTGAATCCGCCAATCGCGAGAAGCAGATCGAGGGAGACGAACGTGTTCGAGCCTTGCCATCCGGGATTGCCTACCAAGAAGGCGCGATCATCCAGACTCCCGATGAGCCCCCGAGGGATGGCACGATCTACCGTCCGCATCCGAAGGCCTGATACCACGATCGGGGCAGCGTCAGCCAACGCCAGATTCACCTCGATGTGATGCCTGTCCCACTCGTCGTCATCGTCGAGGAAAGCGACGAACCCCTCGTGGTGCCGAGAGGCCAGTTGGGTGAGTCCAGTGTTCCAGGCGCCGGCGGCTCCCCGGGCGCGGTTGTTGGGTAGCAACAGGAGCTCGACATCTTGAGCCTCAGCGAGTCCAACAAGCTCCTTTTGGGTCGCAGACTGTAGACCTCCACCATCGTCAACGATGATGAGAATATCAGGCCGCCGAGTCTGGCTCAGAACGGCTGGCACGGCGCGGCTCACAAGGAGTTCCTCGCGGTCCTTCGTGGCGATCAAGGCCGCTACGGGCGGGGGCACTCTACATCCCGAATAGCCCCGACGACCTGAGCCGCGACCCCCTCAGGGGTCAGATGCGTGGTGTCGATGAACAGATCCCCAATCCGCTGTGTTCGGATCTCTTCGTTGAGGCCTCGGTCATCGTTCCGCCCATGAGCCGTAAATCTCCACCGCTTGGGCG
>CAYXGP010000354.1:0-6497 GCA_964464515.1 uncultured Enterobacterales bacterium | reverse complement strand
TGAGGCGTTGGAGCAACCTGCTCGACCCCGACACCCACAGCGGCGACCCCTGGCCGCGCTACACCTGGCTGCGCGAGGAGGCTCCGCTCTACTGGGACGAACAGAGCGAGCTGTGGTGCGTCTCCCGCTACGACGACATCGTGGCGGTGGCGCGCGACCCGGAGACGTTCACCTCGACGGAGGGCAACGTCCCCAAGATGCCCTCGGACGGCTCGTTCATCAATCTGGACGGGCGCGCGCACACCCAGCGGCGGGGGCTGGTCAAGCACCTGTTCACGTCGAAGGCGGTGGCGAAGCTCGAGGACCACATCCGCGACGCCACCACCGCGCTGATCGACCGCGTCATCGCCGACGGGAGCTGCGACTTCGTCGATCACATCGCCGCCCCGCTGCCGGTGCAGATCATCGCCGAGATGACCGGGGTGCCCGCAGAGTGGCACGGCCCGCTGCGGGAGTGGATCGACGTGTTCATGCACGGCGGTAACGGGCCTTCCTACGTCACCGAGGAGGTCAACGAGGCGTTCATCAACTTCGGCGGCCTGCACATGATGCTGGTGGACGAGCGCATCGCGGAGCCCCAGGACGACCTGCTGAGCATGTGGGTGCAGGCCGAGTTCGACGGCCGCAAGCTCGATGAGCACGAGCTGCTGTTCGAGCACACGATGTTCATCATTGGCGGCAGTGAGACCGCGCGGAACGCCATCTCCGGTGGGGTGTACATGCTGGCGCAGCGCCCCGAGCAGCGGCGGTACCTGCTGGAGCACCCCGAGGCCATCCCCGGGGCGGTGGAGGAGGCGATCCGCTGGGTGACGCCGTTCATCCGGATGTCGCGCACCGCCACACGGGACGTGCAGATGCGCGGCAAGACCATCAAGGCCGGCGACGAGATCATCATGCTGTACCCGGCGGCCAACCGGGACCCGCGCAAGTTCGATGACCCGGATCGCTTCGACGTGCGGCGCGCGTTCCACAGCAAGTCGCTCTCGTTCGGGTATGGCGCCCACTACTGCATCGGCGCCTTCCTGGCGCGGGCCGAGATGCGCATCATGCTCGAGGAGATGCTGCGTCGGATGCCCGACTGGGAGGTGGCGCGCGAGCCCACCTGGGTGCGGTCGTGCTTCATGCGCGGGCTGAAGAAGCTGCCGCTGCGGTTCTCTCCTGGCGCTCCGCTCCGGACTGGGGGCTGACGTGGGGGAGCGGGCGCCCGGACCGCGCGGGGATCTCCTCCTCGGCAGCACGCTGGACTTCAAGGAGAGCCCGCTGGAGTTCATCTCCTACATCCACCGGGCCTACGGCGACGTCGCGCGGTTCCGGGTGGGGCCGTCCGACTGGTACCTGGTCGCCCATCCCCAGGACATCCACGACATCATGGTCCGGCGCGCGTCGCAGTTCATCAAGCCGCGGATCGCCCGGCGGCTGTGGGAGAAGTTCCTCGGCGACAGCCTGCTCACGCTGGAGGGCGACGCGTGGAAGCGCATGCATCGGATGGTGCGGCCGGCGTTCCATCGCCGCCGCATCGCGGCCTATGGCGAGGCGATGGTGGCCTCAACCGAGCGGATGATGGACGACTGGGCGGGCGCCGAGCGGGTGGACTTCGACGAGGCGATGGTCTCGCTGACGCTGGAGATCGTCGCCAAGACGCTGTTCGACGCCGACGTCCGCGATGGCGCCAGCACCGTGGGCGACGCCATGCACGTGCTCAACGTGGAGATGCTCAACCACGTACACATGCCCCTGCCGGTGCCTCGCTGGTGGCCCTCCGACCGCAACCGCCGCAAGATGAAGGCCATCGACGACATCGAGCAGATCGTCCAGGGCTTCATCGCGGAGCGGCGGGCTGGCGGCGATCTTCTGTCCACCCTGGTGCTTTCCTCCGCCGACGATGGCGACCAGCTCAGTGACAAGGAGATCCGCGACCAGGCGATGACCTTGTTCTTCGCCGGGCACGAGACCACGGCCCACGCGCTCACCTGGGCGTGGTACCTGCTCGCGCGTCACCCCGCGGTCACGGCGCGTCTCCAGGAGGAGCTGGAGGGCGTCTCCGATCCCCTGACGGTCCCGGTCTTGAATGAGCTGCCCTACCTCGACCAGGTGGTGAAGGAGTCGCTGCGGATCCTGCCCAGCGTGTGGGTGTTCATGAAGGAGCCCACCGAGGACGTGGAGCTCCGAGGCTTCCACATCCCGAAGGGCGCGCAGGTGATGATCAGCGCGTACGTCACTCAGCATGACGCGCGCTGGTTCCCGAGCCCCGAGACCTTCGACCCCGATCGGTTCTCGCCCGAGCGAATCCGGGACATCCCAGACGGGGCGTACATCCCGTTCTCGGGCGGCAGCAGGATCTGCCTCGGAAAGAGCTTCGCGATGATGGAGGCGAAGCTGGTGCTGGGCACGCTCCTGCGGCGGATGACGCCGTCGATCCCCGAGGGGCTGGTGCCGGTCAAGCAGGCGGTGCTGTCGATGCAGCCGCTCGGCGGTCTGCCGGTAGATCTGGTCTGGCGGTAGCGCGTCCCCTCATCAAGAGGCTTCGTCGGGGGGCTGGAGGTAGCGCCCGACCACCTCCATCAGCGTCTCCATCCGGAAAGGCTTGGCGAGGAAGTCATCCATCCCAGCGCCGAGGCAGCGCTGCCGCTCCTCCTCGGTCGTGCTGGCCGTGAGCGCCACGATCACCGGCTGGGGCACGGGCAGCGCGCGTATCTCCTGTGTGGCTTTGAGACCGTCCATCACGGGCATGTGCCAGTCCATCAAGATCAGCGCGAACCGCTCGCTCCGTACGGCCTCCACCGCCTGCAGGCCGTTCTCCACCAGCAGCACGTCGTAGCCCAGCGCCTGGAGGAGCTCTCCGGCGACGCGCCGGTTGAGGGCGTTGTCCTCAGCGAGCAGCATCCGCCCGCCCTCGGGGGGGGCGCGGGGCGCGGGGCGATTCAACTCGACCGGCCGCTCGACGGGGTCCGTTGGAACAGGCGCCGCCGCCGTGGGGGTGTCGTCGCGGTCGCTGACGGCGGGTGGCTCCGCGGGCCCCGCAGACACGCTCGCGTCGATGGAGCTGTCGAGCTCGGCGCAGCGGATCTCGCTGAGCCGCAGCGCCTCACCCGACACCCGGATGCGCTCACGCAGGAGGTCGGTGAACGACTGAGCGAGGAGCGCAGTCACCACCAGCACCGCGCCGGCGGCCGTCTCGCCGTGCGCGCCTGTCGTCACCCCAGCGCCTGTAGTCAACGCAGCGCTCACCGTGCCGGCGGCGACGTAGAGCCCCTGGTGTAGCCACCGGACCCGAGACCGCTCTGCCTGCAGCGCGCAGCCGAAGATGGAGACCAGCGTGAGGATCCACACCGGGGGGCCGGGATCGATCGCCAACGGGACCCCCACGATGAACGCCAGGGTGATGGCCACACGGAGGTGTCCCGTCCACCGCGTCGGTCGGTCGGGCCGACGTCCCCGGAGCCTGATGAGCCCGACGTCGCCGCCCACGTACCCGGCGAGCAGGGCGCCGTAGAGCCAGGGAGTCTGTGCCGCCGCGACCAGGACGGCGGCAATGAGCAGCGCCGAGAAGACCAGCACCCGCTCCAGAGCCCGCGGCAGATCCGAGTCCGTTTCGCGCCGGGGCGCCTGCGGGGGAAGCTGGGGGCTCTCATCCACTGACGCTCCGTAGGCTACCCCTGACAGAATCGCAGGCTACCCCTGACAGAATCGGCGGAGGCGCCACAGATACGAGCGCAGATTCACCGCCATCACAGGGTGGATGATCGCATGGAGGCGGCCGAAGGTGCCAGCTGGTTCGTACGCGACGGTCCAGCGCAGCCGGCAGCCGTCTTCTGTCGGGGTCACCTGGTAGTGCTCTGCGAACGATGTCCAGACCCGCTCGGTGGTGCCGTAGAAGCTGAAGGCCATCTGCCGCGGGGCGTCGTAGCAGAAGAAGTCCTCGTAGACCTTCATGCCGCCCCAGAACGTCACGGTGCGGGTGGTGCCCGGGCCGAACGGCGGGGGTGAGGTCCACTCCACCCGGCCGATGCCGGTCGCCCAGCGCGACCAGGTGTCGGGATCGGCGAACAGCTCGAACAGGCGCTCCGCAGACACCGGCAGGTCCACCTCGTTCTCGAAGCGCGCCGGAGCGGTCGCCATCCAGGCCAGATCGACCTCCTGACAGGGGATGAACGGCAGCTCCGGATCGCGGGGACGGCTCACCGGCGCACCCGGGGATCGGCCTCCAGATCTGCGGCGCTGTCGTACCGCATGGTCTCGGGGCTCGCGATGGTGACGCCCCCGTCGGTCTCCAGGATGACGCCGGAGATCCACTTCGCTGCGTCGGAGGCCAGGAAGAGCGCGCTGTCGGCGACGTCCTCCTCGGTGCCCCAGCGCTTCAGCGGCACTGCGCGGCGGATCATCTCCACCAGCTTTGCGTTGGGGGTGACCACGTTCGCCATCCCCCAGGACCCCGCTATGGGCCCGGGCGAGATGCCGTTCACCCGCACCCCCTCGGGGCCCCACTCCAGCGCGAAGACGCGCACCAGCATGTTCACGCCGGCCTTGGCGGCGCACACGTGGGCCTGGAAGTGCAGCGGACGCACCGCCTCCGGCGCGGTGATCGCGAGCAGCGAGGCGCCGGGGCGGTTCAGGTGCTCCCACGCGGCCTTGAAGACGTGGAAGGTGCCCACGAGGTCGATGTCGATGATCGTCTTGAAGCCGTTCGGCGACAGCTTGGTGACCGGCGCGTAGAAGTTGCCGGCCTGTCCGGCGACCACCAGATCGAGCGGCCCGAACGCTTCGGCGGTCTGCGCCATCGTCTCGGCCACGCGATCGTAGTCGCGCACGTCACACGGCAGCCCCAGCGCCTCGGCGCCGTCGGCCTGGAGGATCTGCTCGGCCTCGGCGCAGCGGCCAGGGTCGCGACTGACCACGGTCACCTTCGCGCCCTGTGCGGCGTATCGGCGAGCGATCGCCAGGTTCATCCCGCGGGTGCCGCCTGCGACATAGGCTACCTTGCCGTCGAGGATGCGCTCTCCGAATGCCGTCATACCCGCTCCGTGCTAGGGCGCTAGAACATGTTCTACCTGTAACCCGACGCCAGCCGGGAGAGTCGCCACCATGCCGGAATGCTTCATCTACGACTCCGTGCGTACCCCCAGAGGTCGGGGTCGCCCGACGGGGTCCCTGCACACCGTCACACCCATCGATCTGGCCGCCGCGCCGCTCATAGCGCTGGCCGAGCGCTGCCAGCTCGACACCTCTCTCGTGGACGACGTGGTCTACGGCGTGGTTGAGCCCGTCGGGGAGCAGGGCGGTGACATCCCCCGCATCGCCGCGCTGCATGCCGGCTACGACCAGGGCGTCCCCGGCGTGCAGGTCAACCGGTTCTGCGCCAGCGGGCTGGTGGCCACCAACCTCGCGGCGGCGCAGGTGATGAGCGGCCAGGCCGATCTGACCATCGGCGGCGGCGTAGAGAGCATGAGCCGGGTGGCGATGGGGAGCAGCAGCGGCGCCTGGGCCACCGATCCGCAGATCGCTGCAGAGACGCTGTTCGTGCCGCAGGGCATCAGCGCCGATCTGCTCGCCACGCTGTACGGCTACTCCCGCGCCGACTGCGACGCGTTCGCGGCGCGCTCGCAGCAGCGGGCGGCGGTCGCGCAGCAGGAGGGCCGCTTCGATCGCTCGATCGTCCCCCTGCATGATCGCAACCGAGTGCTGCTCCTCGATCGCGACGAGCACCCCAGGCCCGACACCACGGCCGCGGGTCTGGCGCGCTTGCGCCCGTCGTTCGTCAAGCTGGGCCGCGACTACGGCTTCGACGCGGTGGCGCTCCAGCGCTACCCGCACCTCGAGGCCATCGAGCACGTCCACCACGCCGGAAACTCCTCCGGCATCGTCGACGGCGCCGCGGCGCTGCTGTTGGGCACCGCCGCCATGGCGGCGCGCATCGATCAGCGTCCCCGCGCGCGGATCCGCGCCTTCGCCGACATCGGCTCGGAGCCCACGGTGATGCTCACCGGTCCGGAGGGGGCCTGCCGCAAGGCGCTCGTCCGCGCTGGGATGACCGCAGGCGACATCGACCTGTGGGAGATCAACGAGGCCTTCGCGGCGGTGGTGTTGCGGGCCATCGACGCCCTGGACATCGATCCCGATCGGGTCAATGTGAACGGCGGAGCGATCGCGCTGGGGCACCCGCTGGGCGCCACCGGGGCCGTGCTCCTCGGCACGCTCCTCGACGAGATGGAGCGGCAGGACGTCACCACCGGCCTCGTCACCCTGTGCGTCGGCGCGGGTATGGGCACGGCAACCATCATCGAGCGGGTGCAGGCATGATCGACACGACCACCACGGACGGCGCGGCCGTCCTGACCTGGGACATGCCCGGGCGAAAGCAGAACGTCCTCTCCGCCGACTCGCTGGCGGCCTTCGACGCCGCGCTCAACGCCGCGCTCGAAGACGCCGCCCTGACGGGGCTGCAGATCACGTCGGGCAAGCGCGACTTCATCGCCGGCGCCCCCCTCCACACCATCGAC
>CAYXGP010000353.1:0-6513 GCA_964464515.1 uncultured Enterobacterales bacterium | reverse complement strand
TGGTGCGGCACCGCATGGCCGAGATGCTGAGCCGCGAGGCGTCCTCGCGGGCCTTCGTCTCGGTGGTCGCCGAGAAATAACGGAGGGGCGTGGACACCTCCTCGCAGGCGGCCATGGCCAAGAACCGCACGGCCGAGGACTGCGCCTGGATCACCGACGCCGCGGTCCAGCTCCACGGCGGCATGGGCTACATGCGTGAGTCGCTGGTGGAGCGCCTGTTCCGCGACCAGCGTCTGTTCTCGATCGGCGGCGGCGCGACGGAGATCATGCGTGAGGTGATCTGGCGCCGCCGCGACGTTCGCGGGTAGGAGCTACGTTGCGCGCCAGGAGCCCACCATGCTTGTTTCGCTCGTCCTGCTGCTGGCTTGCACCCCCGGGGAGGACACCGCCTCCACGATCGTAACAACGACCATGACATCGACCGGAACGGCGACCGTAACAGGTGGCGTGAGCGACCTGTCTGCCAGCGTTCACGCGGGGATGGGCAGCATCCTGGAGGTGACCTGGACCCAGCACGAGGACGCGATCACCTGGCTGGAGTTCAGCTTCGACGAGGGCGAGTGGTGGAGCAGCCCCGCGACCGCGCGCACAACCGGGGCGGCCTCTGAGCGAGTGCTGGGCGCGCCCTTCGATGCTGTAGTGACCCTCCGCGTGGCGTGGGAGGGCGGACAGAGCGAGGAGCTCACGACGTCGACCGGGCCGCTGCCCTCCGGTGCCCCGGCTCCAGCCGAGGTGAGCGGCGACGCGACCGGCTGGGACACCACCTCACCGTGGGTGCTCCTCTGCATCGACGGTGACTCCGAGTCCGTCGATGGGCCCTGGTCGTTCATCGTCGATCGGCGCGGACGGACGGTCTGGGCGCGCCCTGCCGCGCAGCAGCGGAAGTCGCTGCAGACCCAGCTCTCGCACGACGGCCGCTCCATCCTCATCGATCAGAACACCTTCTGGGAGATCTTCGACTTCGGCGCCCAGGCGACGATCGAGCGGGTAGCGCTGTCGGGAGGGACGCTGGAGAGCTGGGCCACCCCAGGGCTGCACCACCCCTTCACCCAGCTCGCCGACGGCAGCATCGCCTGGGGGGCCATCCAGAAGTTCTTCGAAGATGAGTTCCTGACGGTTCTGGCGCCCGACGGCACCCAGGAGGTGCTGTGGTCGTGTGGGGAGTTCCTGGCGACCGAGGACGGCTCTGGCGGCGGCACCTGCGGCTCCAACACCCTGTTCTGGGATGAAGAGACAGACCGCTTCCTGTATTCGTTCTTCTCGATCGAGACGCTGGTGGAGGTCGATCGGAAGACCGGTGAGACGGTGCGGTACTTCGGGCACACGGGCCGAGACGCGTGGGGGTTCGACCCCGAGGAGTCGGCGTTCTGGTGGCAGCACGGCGTACACTACACGGCTGACCGCACCATCCTGGTCTCGTCGAAGGGCGTCGATGAGACGAAAGAGACCGTGCTGCGCGAGTATGCACTGGACGAGGAGCGGCAGGTTCTGGTCGAGGTGTTCAGCTTCGGAGAAGGGGAGGGGGTCTACGGCGACGTGCTGGGCGAGGCCGACTACACGGCCGGGGGCAACATCCTGCACAACTACGGCGACGCCTCCCGGCTGCGGGAGATCACGCCGGACGGCGACGTGGTCTGGGATGTGCTCTGGGACGCGGACTACATCGGGCGTTCGACGCCGCTGTCCGACCTGTATGTGTTGGATTGATTGGCGGTTCTGCGCATCACCGGCAGGTGGAGAACGACCGCGAGCACTTGACGGTGTGTATCTGTCCCTCGCTCACGACGACCGAGCCCGCAGCGCTGCTGCTGCGTCCGCCGCCGAAGTCGGCCTCGATGGTGTAGCTGCCGACCGGCACCTGACCGGGGGCGTAGCGTTCCCCCCCGCCGACAAACCACACCTCCTGGGCATCGCCGACGACCTTGACCGTTCCGGTCGCGGCGGCGGGCTTCGTCGGTGTGGGCTTCGCTGCGGCGGGGCGGCTCGTCGCGGCCGGACGCGTCACGGCGGGTTTGCTCGCGGTGGGTCTGCTTGTGGCCGGCTTGCTGGCCGACAGCTCCAGCGTGATCGGCTGCCGAGCCACCACCACGCCCTCGTCATCCAGTCCTTCCAGCACCACGGCGATGAGACCACCCGCTGAGGGGAGGTCGAGGGCCTGCTCGGGCGCGGCTGAGGGGTCCCACGCTTCGCCGACCACCGTGCCGGCCGCAGTGATCCGGACCTGGGCCACCCGCTCCACGTCGACGCTGAAGGTCACCGGGTTCTCGACGGTCTGGCCGTCGGCGGGTGAGAGCAGCGCGACCTTCGGGGTTGCGGGGGCGACGGGGGTGGTGGCGACCGGAGCGGCGATCGGCGCGTCCCGAGTCGACCAGAACGCGACCCCACCGATCGCGAAGAAGGCGATGACCCCGATGAGCGCGAGCGGCGATCGGCGCTGGGCTGGCGGGGCGCTGGGAACGTTGGGAACGCTGGGAGAGCTGGGCGCGTCGGGATCGACCGGCTCCACCTCTTCGGTGAGCGGATCGAGCAGCAGCGCGGTGGTCGCGGTGTCGGTCGGATCGGGCTCGACGGGCAGATCGAACGCCGATGGAACGCGCGTCGATCCGCCGAACCGACCCGTGGGTGGGTCGGCGCGGCGCGGCAGCTCGCTTACGCCGGTCGCGTGGTCGAAGTACGCTCGCATCGCCTCCATGTCGCCCAGCCGCTGCGCGGGATCGGGGTGGGTGCTCAGCCGGACCAGCTCGCGGATGCCGTCGGAGAAGCCGTCACCGGGGTCGAATTCCGGCTGCCCCAGCTTGGCGCCCATCACGCGTGCGAGCCCCGCGGTGCCGCTCATCGTGTCGATGTCGCCGAAGGCCTCCTCTCCGGTGAGCGCCTCGAACAGCACCTGACCCAGCGCGTAGACGTCCATCTGCGTGGGATCGGGCTGGGTGCCGGCGAAGGCCTCGGGCGGGATGTACGCCAGGGTTCCGGGGAGCATCCCGGCGTTGGTCAGCCGCGTGCGACCGTCCTGGACGGCGATGCCGAAGTCGATCAGCTTGGCCTGCGCGTTCAGGCCGGTCTGGGCGCCGGTGAGCATGATGTTCGCGGGCTTGATGTCGCGATGGCGGATGTTGGAGGCGTGGGCATGCGCGAGCCCGTCGGTCAGCGACCGGAACAGGCGTACAGCCTCTTCTTCGTCCAGCGGGCCCTGGGCCAGCCGATCGCGGAGCGAGCGCCCCTCGACGTACTCCATCACCAGATACAGCAGGCCGCGCTTGGCGTCCTCGCCGCCGCCGGTCACCTTCACGATGGCGTCGTGCCGCAGCAGCGCCATCGTCTCGACCTCGCGGATGAAGCGCTCGCGGGCGTTGGAGATGCCGGCGGGCTTCAGCACCTTGATCGCGGAGCGGATGCGATCGCTGAGCACGTTGTGGCACAGGAAGACCGCGCCCATCCCGCCCTCGCCGAGCGGACGCTCGACGACCCACTCGCCGATCTGGTCGCCGGGATTCAGCACTGTCTACGAGAGCCCCAGCCACGACTTGATCAGGGGCTTGAGCGTAGTCTCCACGGCCTCGGGACCGTACGTGAGCGCCCAGTAGATCGCCAGGCCGGCGATGGCTACAGCGAGCGGCGCCAGCAGCATTCCGATGAGCAGGGCCAGGCCGTCTTCTTCGAGCAGGCCGGCGGCGGCGATGAAGATCGCGAAGCTGGGGGCGGTGTTGGTCAGCGGCAGGGGCACCGACATCGTGAGCGCCAGCATCGCGATGGTCAGGCCGATGCCCGTGAGGAACATGCGGTTGTGCGTGAGCCTCGACAGGCGCGGTCGGATCAACAATTCCACCGCACGCAGGGGAAGGCGACCGTTGCGCACAGCGAAGTCGAGCATCTTGAACGGCACGGTGCGGTCGCGGAGGATCGCCGGCAGCCACGGCTGCTTGCGTCCGGCGGCGAGCTGGAGCCCGAGGAGCGCCATCACGAGGCCGAAGGGCGTGGCATAGCCTGCGGCGGGGATGGGCAGCGCAGCCGGCATGGCGAGCATCAGGAGGATCAGGCCGAAGCCGCGATCGCCGATTCGGTCGATCAGCTCACCGACGGTGCAGTCTTCGCCAGACAGGCTGTCGACGAAGGCATGCAGCTCCGCGGACAGCGCTGTGTCGGGGAGGGCGGCGTGGGGGGCGGACATGCGGGGGCAGTAACCCGCTCCTGAGCGCGGGCGTCGGCCCACGAGGCGGGGTATTGCCACCCCTGCAACGCCCTTTCTGAGGACCCCTTCCCATGCCCGATCTCGTCTCTCGACTGCAGCGGACCATCCGCGACGTTCCCGACTTCCCCAAGCCCGGGATCCTGTTCAAGGACATCACCCCGGTGCTTGCGGACGCCCAGCTCATGCGCGGAGTGATCGACCACTTCGCCGAGCGATTCAGCGGCGCGGGCGTCGACGCAGTGGTGGGCATGGAGTCCCGCGGGTTCATCTTCGGCGCGCCCCTGGCGATCGCCCTGGACGCGGCCTTCGTGCCCGCCCGCAAGCCGGGCAAGCTGCCGTGGGACAGCGTGGGCGTGGAGTACGATCTGGAGTACGGTTCGGCGCGCCTCGAGGTGCACTCCGACGCCATCTCGTCGGGCCACCGGGTGTTGGTCATCGACGATCTGCTGGCGACGGGCGGCACCGCCGACGCCACCTGCCAGCTCGTGCGTCAGCTCGGCGGTGAGCTCATCGCGTGCTCCTTCGTGATCGAGCTGGGCTTCCTGAACGGCCGGGGTCGGCTGGGCGATACGCCGGTCGAGAGCCTGCTCATCTACTGAATCGGCTGCCGAGTCTCCGCAATGCCTCGCGGTGGCACCCCCCGCTGGCTGGTCGCGGCCCTGGTGCTGGTCGGGCTGGTCTACGGGCGCGCCGTCGGCTTCGGGTTCGTCCACGACGATCGCGTGCTGCTGGAGGGCAGCGCGCGGCTGGCGGACCTGTCCTCGCTGCCGATCGCGCTCACCCGCGACCTGTTCTGGCTGGGTGGCGGTGACGTCCGCCCGTCGCCGTACTGGCGTCCGGTGGTCACCGCGTCCTACTACCTCGACGCCCTCGTCGGGGGCGGCGCGCCGTGGGCCTTCCACCTGACGAATCTGGGGCTGCTGGCGCTGCTGGCGGCGCTGGTCGCCCGGCGCTGCGACGACGTCCGCGCCGGGGCGCTGGCGCTGTGCGTGGTGGCGCTTCACCCCATGCAGGTCGAGGTGGCGTGCAACATCACTGCGCGCACCGATCTGCTGGCCGCGCTGCTGACGGTGCTCGCTGTTACGGCCGCCGGGCCGGCGGGGGCAGCGTGGACGCTGCTCGCGCTGGGCTCCAAGGAGGTCGCGGTGGTGATCCCGCTGCTGGCCTGGTTCCGCGGACGCGCGGCGGGCGCGGGGCGTGAGGCCTGGCTGCCTCACCTGGGCGCAGCCCTCGCGTGGGTGGTGGCGCGGACCGCGATCGTCGCGACCCTGGGGCTGGGCGTCGCGGATCGCGGCTGGCCCACCGTCGAGAGCGTGGCTGGCGCCGGCGCCCGGGTGGTGGGTCTGCTGGGCCGCCTCATCTGGCCGGTCGATCTGGTGGCCGGGGTCGCTCCTCCCGCGGCGGGCGTCGTCGCGATCGTCTTCGGGTGGGCCGCGCTGCTCGCGCTCGCGCTGGTCTTGTTTCTGCCCCGCCCGTCCCCAGAGGGGGCCTGGGAGCGCTGGCGGTTCGCCGGCCGTCACCTCGCGCCCTGGGTGGTGCTGCCGCTGATCCCGGTGAGCGGGCTGCTGGCCGCGCCGGTGCGGTACGCCGAGGGTTTTCTGTGTCTGTCGGTGGTCGGGCTGGCCTGGGCGGTCGCCCACCACCCCGTGTTTCGGGTGTTTGGCTGGCTCGTGCTGGCGTGGTGGGGAGCCCTCTCGGCGGCTCGGGTTCCGGACTGGCGGAGCGATCGGACTCTGTTCGAGGCCGCTGTCGCGTCTCATCCGGGCGATCCCCGCGCCGCGCTCAAGTTGGCTCGCGTGGTGCTGGACGAGGCCCCGGACCGAGCGCTGCTGCTGGCGTCGGGCGGGCTGACCACGGAGCAGGACCCCCGGCGGCTGCGAGAGCTGCACGCGGTCGCCGCGCAGGCCAGCCTGTCACTCCAGCGGTCGGACGCCGCGCTGCAGCACCTGCGGATCGCCGCGGAGCCGGGGGATCGCGAGGCCACATGGGCGCTGGCGGCGCGCTGCGTTCTGGAAACGGGGAGGGTTGTTGAGGGCGGGGCTTCTGCAGAGGTGCCGTCCCTCCAGTCGGTCTGCGCCGAGGCGCTGCGGCGGCGACCCGACGACGCCGGTCTGTGGAACGCCGCGGGGGGCGAAGCGGCAACGCGCGGTGATCGCGCGGCGGCGGCGGCGGCGTTTCGGCGGGCGGTGGAGCTGGCTCCTGACGACGAGAGCTACCGGGCGAATCTGCGGTGGGCGGGTGAGCTGCCGAGCTTACAGCGTTGAACGTGCAGGTAAGAGGGTAGTCGAAGGGTAATAGACTTACTGAATGTCTCGCCCCATCAT
>CAYXGP010000352.1:0-6535 GCA_964464515.1 uncultured Enterobacterales bacterium | reverse complement strand
GACCGTACTCCCTGGTCACGCAGCAGCCCCTGGGCGGCAAGGCCCAGTTCGGCGGTCAGCGCCTCGGGGAGATGGAGGTCTGGGCGATGGAGGCGTACGGCGCCGCCTACACCCTCCAGGAGTTCCTCACGGTCAAGTCGGACGACGTCACCGGCCGCACCCGCATGTACGAGTCCATCGTCAAGGGCGAGAACGTCCTCGAAGCCGGGCTGCCCGAGAGCTTCAACGTGCTGGTCAAGGAGCTTCAGGCGCTCGCGCTCGACGTCTCCTTGATCGAAGACAAGGAGGTCCTCCGTCCGTAGCCGCCCGCCCGCCCCCCTTCGACGCATCCCCGCTTGTCAGCCGCTGGGCCCCAGGAGCCATCGTGAAAGACATCTACAATCTGTTTGAGAAGCCCAAGAACCCCCTGAACTACGTGGCGGTCCGCATCGGACTTGCCTCTCCCGACCGCGTCCGAAGCTGGTCGCACGGGGAGGTCAAGAAACCCGAGACGATCAACTACCGAACGTTCAAGCCGGAGCGGGACGGGCTGTTCTGCGCCAAGATCTTCGGGCCCGTCAAAGACTACGAGTGCCTCTGCGGCAAGTACAAGCGCATGAAGCACCGCGGGATCACCTGCGAGAAGTGCGGCGTCGAGGTCATCCAGTCCAAGGTGCGCCGCGAGCGCATGGGTCACATCGACCTGGCGACGCCCGTCGCCCACATCTGGTTCCTCAAGAGCCTGCCCAGCCGCATCGGCAACCTGCTGGACATCTCGCTCAAGGACCTCGAGAAGGTTCTGTATTGCGAGGCGTACATGGTCACCTCCGCCTTGGAGACCACTCTGAAGGAGGGGGAGATCCTCACCGAGGACGACTACCGCGAGGCCATCGAGACCTTCGGCTACGGCTCGTTTGAGGTCGGAATGGGCGGCGAGGTCATCCGTGACGCGCTGGCGCGCCTCGACATCGAGGGGCTGTCGGTAGAGCTGCGGAAGCTCATGAAGGAGACCTCCTCGGAGGCGCAGCGGCGCAAGTTCTCCAAGCGGCTGCGCATCGTCGAGGCGTTCCGGCTGAGCGGCAACCGCCCCGAGTGGATGATGCTCTCGGTAGTCCCGGTGATCCCGCCGGACCTGCGGCCCCTGGTCCCCCTGGACGGCGGTCGGTTCGCCACCAGTGATCTCAACGACCTGTACCGGCGGGTGATCAACCGCAACAACCGCCTGCGTCGCCTGCAGGATCTCAACGCCCCCGAGATCATCATCCGCAACGAGAAGCGGATGCTCCAGGAGGCGGTGGACGCCCTGTTCGACAACGGTCGCCGCGGCAAGACCTTCACCGGTCCCAACAAGCGCCCCCTGCGCTCGCTGTCCGACATGCTCAAGGGCAAGAACGGCCGCTTCCGGCAGAACCTGCTCGGCAAGCGCGTCGACTACTCCGGTCGCTCGGTCATCGTCGTCGGCCCCGAGCTGCGCCTGCACCAGTGCGGTCTTCCCAAGAAGATGGCGCTGGAGCTGTTCAAGCCGTTCATCTACAACAAGCTCGAAGAGCGCGGCTTCGTCAACACGATCAAGGCCGCCAAGAAGATGGTCGAGCAGGAGCGCGAGGAGGTCTGGGACATCCTCGACGAGGTGATCAAGGAGCACCCGGTCCTGCTCAACCGCGCCCCCACGCTGCACCGCCTCGGCATGCAGGCCTTCGAGCCGCTGCTCACCGAGGGCAAGGCCGTCCAGCTTCACCCGCTGGTCTGCACCGCCTTCAACGCGGACTTCGACGGCGACCAGATGGCAGTCCATCTGCCGCTGTCGATCGAGGCGCAGATCGAGGCGCGCGTGCTGATGATGTCGACCAACAACGTGCTCAGTCCCGCGCACGGTCGGCCGATCATCCAGCCCTCTCAGGACATCGTCCTGGGCACCTACTACATGTCACGCGAGAAGCTGTTCGCACGCGGCACCGGCCAGGTCTACGCCTCTCCCGATGAGGTGCTCGCCGCCTACGACGCGGGTGAGGTGACGCTGCACGCCAAGATCAGGGTCCGGCTGCCGTCGCTGCCGCTGGCGGAGCGCGTGGTGCAGGATCTGCCCGACCTGGGAGACGCGCACCTGGTGGTGGGCGTCGACGAGGCGCCGGGTCAGTTCACGGCGCTCCACGCCTACCGCGGTCACGTCCGCTCGATCACCGACGGAACGCTGGGCGATCTGCCGATCATCGGCGGCGAGGTAGTGGTCTCCATCGACGGAGACAGCTCCGGTGGCGGGGTCGCTTCGATCCAGCTGTTCCACCGCGCCAGCGACACCACTGCGGTGCCGAGCGCGTGGACATTCGGCGCCTGCCAGCTCGCTGCCGGCGAGTCCGCTCCGCGCGCGTTCGACAACGAGGGCGCCGTGGTGGAGACCGACGACGTCATCGAAGACGACTACGTCACGCGGTCCTTCTCCCTGCCGAGGATGCGTGGCGCTAGCCGCTACGTGGCGATGATCAGCCCGCGGGTCGCCTGCAAGGACGATGGCGCCTACCTGATCGACGCGCGCTTCAACACCAACTACCGCATGAACGTGCTGCGCCGGGCGATGGCGCAGGTGCGGGCTCGCTACGGTGAGGATCTCGTGATGGTGGTCGCCTCTGCCGGGTTCCTCGGCTTCGAGGGTCGGCTGCCCACCAACACCGCCGGCGATCTGATCGAGACCACCGTGGGTCGCGTGCTGTTCTACGAGATCATGCCCAAGGGCGTGCCGTTCGACCTGTGCAACCGTCCGCTCAACAAGAAGGCGCTGGGCGAGCTGATCGACCGCGCGTATCGCGACTGCGGGGCCAAGAGCACCGTGCTGTTCGCGGACGCGCTCATGCAGCTCGGCTTCAGCATGGCGACCCGCGCAGGCGTGTCGATCTGCATCGACGACATGCACATCCCCAGCCGCAAGGAGGAGATTCTGGGCCGCGCCCAGATCGACGTGACGGAGACCGAGTCCCAGTACAACGATGGCCTCATCACCATGGGTGAGAAGTACAACAAGGTCGTCGACATCTGGAGCAAGGTCACCGACGAGGTGTCCAAGGAGCTGATCCGCGAGATCAGCACCGAGAAGGTGGTCAGCCCCGAGGGCAAAGAGGAGATCCAGTCGTCGTTCAACTCGATCTACATGATGGTCGACTCGGGCGCGCGGGGCTCCACCACGCAGATCCGGCAGCTGGCCGGGATGCGCGGCCTGATGGCCAAGCCGTCGGGCGAGATCATCGAGACGCCGATCACCGCGAACTTCCGCGAGGGCCTGACGGTGCTGCAGTACTTCATCAGTACGCACGGCGCTCGGAAGGGTCTGGCTGACACCGCGCTGAAGACCGCGAACTCCGGGTACCTCACCCGGCGGCTGGTGGACGTGGTCCAGGACTTCATCATCACCGCGCAGGACTGCGGGACCGAGGGGGGGATGGAGATCTCCAGCCTCATCGAGGGTGGAGAGGTCATCGAGCACATGGGCGAGCGCGTCCTGGGTCGCGTGGCGGCTGAAGACATCCTCGACCCGTACTCCGACGAGATCCTGGTTCCGCGGAACGGCATGCTCGACGAGGCGCCGGTCTCGACGATCGTGCAGGCCGGCGTGGACCGGGTGCGCATTCGGTCGGTGCTCTCGTGCGACATGCGGTGGGGCGTCTGCGCGATGTGCTACGGCCGCGATCTGGCCCGCGGCAAGCTGATCAACGTCGGCGAGTCGGTCGGTGTCATCGCCGCGCAGTCCATCGGCGAGCCCGGCACGCAGCTCACCATGCGCACGTTCCACATCGGCGGTGCGGCCTCGGCGAAGGCGTCGGAGTCCTACCTCGAGCTGAAGAACAGCGGCACGCTGATGTTCAGCGATCACCTGTCGACGGTCACCGACCGCGAAGGTCGCAACATCGCGATGGCCCGTAACGGCGAGATCTATGTGCTCGACGAGAAGGGACGTGAGCGTGAGCGGTACGGGATCCAGTACGGCGCCTCGCTGCTCGTGCGCTCCGGAGAGCGCGTCGCCGCCAAGACGCGGATCGCGGAGTGGGACCCCTTCGCCACCCCGGTGCTGGCGCAGAACGCTGGCGTGCTGGCCTACGGGGACCTCGAGGACGGGCGCTCTGTGGCGCAGCAGACAGAGGAGCTCACGGGCCGCATGCGGATGGTGATCATCGACTACAAGGACACCGATCTCAAGCCGCGGCTCGTCGTGCGTGGTCAGGAAGAGGACGGATCGTGGAAGACACGCGCCCGGTACTTCCTGCCGGTCGGCGCCAACATCCTGCGCAGCGAGGGTGAGGAGATCCTCCCCGGCGACGTGCTGGCGAAGATCCCTCGCGAGACCACCAAGACCAAGGACATCACCGGTGGTCTGCCGCGCGTGGCCGAGCTGTTCGAGGCCCGCAAGCCCAAGGAGGTGGCGATCATCACCGAGGTGGACGGCGTGGTCTCCTTCGGCAAGGACACCAAGGGCAAGCGCCGCGTGGTGGTCACCCCAGAGACGGGAGAGACCACGGAGTACCTGATCCCCAAGGGCAAGAACATCGTGGTCAATGAGGGCGACTATGTGCGCGCTGGTGACTCGCTGATGGACGGCTCCGTCAACCCGCACGACATCCTGAAGATCAAGGGTGAGGGCGAGCTGGCGCGCTACCTGCTCGACGAGATCCAGGAGGTCTACCGGCTCCAGGGCGTCAAGATCAACGACAAGCACATCGAGGTCATCTGCCGCCAGATGTTGCGTCGCGTCAAGATCAAGAACGTCGGGGACACGTCGTTCCTCATCGATGAGAACGTCGAGAGGTGGCGGTTCGAGGAAGAGAACCAGAAGAACCAGGCGCAGGGCCTCCGCCCGGCCATCGCCGAGCCGCTCCTGCTGGGGATCACCAAGGCCAGCCTGTCGACGGACTCGTTCCTGTCTGCCGCGTCGTTCCAGGAGACGACCCGGGTGCTGACCGAGGCGTCGATCAACGGCAAGGTCGATCCGCTCCGCGGCCTCAAGGAGAACATCCTCATGGGTCGCCTCATCCCGGCCGGTACGGGCTTCGCCGCGTACCAGAAGCTGGAGATGGAGGTCGTCGGTGAGGAGGCGCCAGCAGCGGACCAGGCCGGTTAGGCGGCCCGCTGCGGGAGCGCTCGCACCTACACCATGCAAGCCTGGCTCGCTCCTTCGGGAGCGAGCCGCAATTCAGGAGCCCAGGTCATCGAAAATCAGGGGCACGTGGGCTTGACACAGGGGCACGCGGCCCATAAGGGTCGGCCGCCCCAGGCTGTGTTCGTGGGTGGAACCACTCCCCCGGATCATCGCTCTCCCCCTGCCGAGACACGCGGGTGCGTGACACCTGCCGGAACGGCATCCCGGGACCTGCGGTTCCGCAGCACCCTGGACTTGAAGAAAAAGAGGTAGGCATGCCCACCATCAACCAACTCGTCCGCAAGGGTCGCAAGAAGGTTCGCCGCAAGACGGCGTCCCCGGCGCTCAAGAACTGCCCGCAGAAGCGCGGGGTCTGCACCCGCGTCTACACCACCACGCCGAAGAAGCCGAACTCGGCGCTTCGCAAGGTGGCGCGTGTTCGCCTCACGAACGGGATGGAGGTGACCTCCTACATCCCTGGTGAGGGACACAACCTCCAGGAGCACTCGACGGTGCTGATCCGCGGCGGTCGCGTCAAGGATCTTCCTGGTGTGCGCTACCACATCATCCGCGGCTGTCTGGACACCCAGGGGGTGGACGGTCGCCGCCAGGGTCGCTCGAAGTACGGCGCCAAGCGTCCCAAGGACACCAAGTAGAGGCCAGAATACAATGCCCCGTCGTCGCGAAGTCCCGAAGCGCAAGGTCCTGCCGGATCCGAAGTACCACGACGAGCTGGTCAGCAAGTTCATGAACGTGCTGATGCTCGATGGCAAGAAGTCCACCGCAGAGAAGATCGTCTATGGCGCCTTCGATGTGATCCAGGAGCGCACTCGCAAGGAGCCGCTCAAGGTGTTCCACCGGGCGCTCGAGAACTGCCAGCCCAGCTTCGAGGTCAAGTCTCGCCGGGTCGGTGGCGCTACCTATCAGGTGCCGATCGAGGTTCGCTCCTCCCGTCAGATGGCGCTCGCCATGCGCTGGTTGGTGGCCTTCGCCCGGAAGCGCGGCGGTCGCACCATGCGCGACAAGCTCGCCAACGAGATCATCGAGGCCGCCCACAACCGCGGCAGCGCGGTGAAGAAGCGCGACGACGTCCACCGGATGGCAGAGGCGAACAAGGCGTTCGCTCACTACCGCTGGTAGTCAATACCTGCTGGTAGACGCCTCAATCCTCGCAATCATCCAGTTCAGCCTTTTCAGCGACGCCACCTTCGGTTAAGGGGCGTCGCCAACTCGGGTGGGTTCCGCTCGCGACGGACCAACCCAACACAACCCCCCACGCTCGTGGGCCCCATTACCAGGTGGTACTGAGGTGGCGGTCAACCCGACCTCCCCCTCGGCCGCTTGCTCCGGCGCGACACTGCCGGGACCAGGAGATCGGAAATGGCGAAGGAGAAATTCGATCGCAACAAGCCGCATGTGAACATCGGCACGATC
>CAYXGP010000351.1:0-6538 GCA_964464515.1 uncultured Enterobacterales bacterium | reverse complement strand
GACCGCGAAACCGAGAGACCGCGAAACCGAGAGACCGCGAAACCGAGAGACCGCGAAACCGAGAGACCGCGGGATCGTGGACACGCGGAGACGACCGACCCAGACCCGGTTCAGCCGTATTCAGAGCCACTGAAAAAAAAATGAAGGCCACTCAAAGGTGGCCCATCTCCGAGAGCACGGACGGCAGCTCCGCGAACGCCCGTCCCCGATGACTGAACCCGTTCTTCTCATCGGCGCTGAGCTGCGCCATCGACCGTCCGGGGGCAGCGTCGGGCCAGAACAGCGGGTCGTACCCGAACCCCCCCTCCCCGACCGCGTCCTGCCCGATGAGCCCCTCACAGGTCCGCTCGATCACCCGCTCGCCCTGCGGCCCGACCACGGCCATCGCGCACACATACCGGGCCCGCCGCTCCCGAGCCCCGGCCATCCGACGCAGCAGCTCGGTGTTGTTCGCCGCGGCCGTGGCCTGCGGCGTGAACCGCTTGGAGTGAACCCCGGGCGCGCCGTGCAGCGCGTCCACCACCAGCCCGGAGTCGTCCGCCACCGTGACGATCCGCGTCCGCCGGTAGATGAACCGGGCCTTGGAGAGCGCGTTGCCCTCGAACGTGTCTTCGTCTTCCGGCGGCTCGGGCAGCTCGGGGTGGTCGAGCAGGCACCGGATCTCGACGGCTGTTCCGGCGAGAAGGGCGCAGATCTCGGAGACCTTGTGCGGATTGTTCGAAGCTAGAAGCAGTCGCATGCGCAGGCGTTAACGCGACGGGAACGTGATAGGCTCGCTCACCCCCGGACCGAGCAGCGAGCGAGGCGAAGATGCGCACACAGAAAAATGCAGGGATGATCATCGGGCTGATGATCGGGCTGTCGGCCCTGATGTTGTCGACGGCGTGTGAGGAGAACAAGAAGGGCTTCACCGTCGGTTCGGCGGGTGACGCGGAGGGGTGCACCCTGTCGCTCGACACCCTGGCAGACAGCGAGTGGCTGTTCCTCAAAGCGCTGCCCGACAAGAGCGAGGTGCCAGACATCAGCACGCGTCTGAAGTTCGAGAGCAAGGACGGCAAGCTGGCCGCCCGGTACAACGTGGGCTCGGTCTCGGACATGTACGACTACGACTGTGAGGTCGTGGGCGAGGAGCTGCACTGCAAGGAGCCGCCCAAGGTCAAGGACTGGTGCCAGGCCTTCGAGGCCGGCGGAAAGACGTGCGACGCCGCGACCCTGCGGACGATGGAGCCGTCGCTGACCGACGAGGAGATCGCCAAGGGCATGAAGGAGGCCCAGGAGGTCATCGGCAAGTACAAGGGCACCGACAAGTGGGACCACTTCGTGCTCAACAACAACAACCTCGGCAACAAGCTGCGCGGCATCCTGTACATCAAGGTCGACAAGCGCCACTGCCGGCTTCGGATCACCGACAACTACCAGACGATCTTCAACGGCAAGAAGCGCGAAGACTCGAACCCGGCCGGCACCAACGCGTTTGTCAAGAACGATCAGGGTGAGCTGTCGTGGGAGCACTGCACGGCGCGCGACCTGCTGGCGCTGGAGAGCGCTGAGTTCCCCAAGAAGCCGCAGAACGCCTCCCACCAGGCGCGCTGGGCCCCCGGCAAGGAGGCCCACCAGTGGCTGCTCTCCGAGGCGCACCGCGTGCCGAAGGACGGCTGCACCTACGACTACGACGTCTACGTCAGCGGCAGGCCGACCCTCAAGGGGCAGACGCCCGAGACGGTCGACGTGCGCCGGGGCAAGGAGCTGCGCTGGCACTTCGCCCACACGTTCGCCGATGCCTCGACGACCGCGCAGGGTGAGATCACCCAGATGGTCGTTCGGACGCAGTGCGAGGGCAAGGAGACCGACACCATCGTGGCCTGCAACGCGGTTCTGGTGCGCTAGCGGCGCTCGGCAGAAGTCCAGACAGGGATTCCTGCGCGCCAGTAGTGCTGGCTCATTGAGCCGGTTGGGAGGGCCGTTCTCCAGGAGCGGCATCGCTTCCGCGGCTCTGTGCTTCCGCGGCTCTGTGCTTCCGCGGCTCTGTGCTTCCGCGGCTTCACGGTCAACGGAGCCGCTCTGGAGGAGCCACGGTTTCGCGGGTCGCTTCGCTCACGGCTCCACGGACCGCGGTCCACGATCACGACTCCCGATCAACGATGGAAGCCCCGACTCTTGAAGCCCTAACTCTTGAATATCTTCTCTATCTCCTTGCGCACGTCTTCCTCACCGGCGTCGCGCGCGACCGAGATCTCCTGGATGAGCAGGCTGCTGGCCTGATCGAACATCTTGCGCTCACCAAACGAGAGGTTCTTCTTCTTCCGGAGCAGCGCGAGATCGCGCAGGACCTTCGCGACCTCGATGGGATCGCCGGTCTGGATCTTGTTGAGGTACTCGCGGTACCGGCGGTTCCAGGTCTGGTTGTCCGGGGGGACGTCCCGATCCTTCAAGACCTCGTAGACCTTCTTGACCTGGGCCCCGGAGATGACGTTGCGGACGCCGAGCGCGTTGGCGTTCTGGATGGGGACTTTGATGGTCATGCCGTTATCGAGGATCTTCAGAACGTACATCGTCTGCTCGATCCCGTCGAAGTCGATCGTCTCGATCGCCTTGATCATCCCCACGCCGTGGCCCGGATACACCGCCTTGTCGCCGACTTTGAACTCCATCGAAAGTGCCTCTCCGCTCCTGTCGGCCCCGGGGGCGAGCCTACGTTGACGTCTGCTTCGCCAGGGTGGTTGCCCCCCCGATATTGCGGCGGAGGGGATACGTCGAAGTGACCCGCCCCTCATTTGCACTCCAGCGGGCCTTCCTGGTCGACGCGATCGGACCCGCGGGGCTGACGACCGCGGCCGTGGTGGGCCTCTGCGTGGCCGTGCTGGGCGGTCAACTCACTGCGGCTGCGTCGGTCGTTCCGGCCCCGCTGCAGGCCGGACAGATCGGCCTGGGCCTGCTCCCGGTCGCCCTCTCGATCGGCGTACCCATCGCGGTGCTGGTCGGCATCGTCGCGGCGGGGCAGGCCTGGGCGGAGGGCGGCGACTGGCTGAGCCTGCGCAGCGCCGGCCTGCGCGGGAGCGCGCTCCTTCCCGCGACGCTGGCTCTCGGGCTGACCGGCGCCGGGGCGCAGGGCGCGCTCACCCACAATCTGGCACCTCGGGGTCAGGCGCTGGCGCGAATGAGCTTCCAGACCGGCAGCCTCACGCTGCGCGCGGGCCAGCCGCTGCACCTGGGAGACCTCCTCCTCGTCGCGGAGGAGGCCAGCGCGGGGCGGTACCGCGGGCTCGCGCTCGCCACGGGCGACGTGGCGGTGGCAGCGCGGGAAGGCGGCTTCGACGGGGCCGCGCTCGCGCTGGAGCACGGCAGCGCGCAGTCGTTCGGGGAGCGTCCGTGGCGCCTGCGGTTCGCCCGCGCCCGGGTCCCCCTCCCCGCGCCGGACCGGCGGGTGGAGCTGGTGGAGCGCACGGACGCGGACCTCCGGGCGCTGATCGAGCGTATGGAGACCAACGGGCGCGACGCGGCCTACGAGCAGCTGATCCTGTACAAGCGCTCCACGCTGCCCGCCGCCGTGCCGCTGCTGGCGACGCTGGGGCTGCCCCTGGGGCTGCGGCGGGTGCGGCCCGCTATCGCAGCGGCGTCGGTGGGCCTGGGCTGGTGGATCGCCACGCGGCTCTGTGACCAGGCCGCAGATCGGCTGGGGCCCGAGCTGGCTGCGGCGGCGCCCCTGCTGGGGCTCGCGCTGGTGACCGCTGCGCTGTGGCTGCGCTGGGCCGATCGATGACCGCGCTGCTGCTGGTGATCCGCAACGCCGCGGGGTGGACGGCGCTCGTGACGGCGGCGGTGATCGGACTGGTGGCGGTGGCGACGGCGGTGGACGCGGGCGCGGACGCGTCGGCGTGGCGAAGGACGCCCGGCGTGGTCGTGCAGCTCACGCCGCTCATCGCCGCACTCGGCGCGGGCCTCGCCGCTGCGCGCATGGCCGCCCGGGGGGAGCGACTGGCCCTCCAGGCAGCGGGGCTGGCCCCGGCGCGCACGGGCCTGGCGACGCTCGCGGTAGGTGCCGCGCTGGGTCTCGCCGGCTGGATGACCCACGATCACCTGGCCGGGGAGCCCTCCTCGCGGGCATGGGTCTGGGTAGACGACGCCCTGGTGCGCCGCCCGGACGGGCTGGTGGTCCGCGTGGACGGGGAGCGACTCGTGCCGCTGCCGGATCGGGCAACCCCCGCAGAGATGGCGCGCGCCGCTCAGCTCCTGCGGCCCTCGGCGGCGGCGGGGGAGGTCCTCCGAAGCAGCACCGCGCAGACGGCGGTGGCCGAGAGACGGCGGCGGGGCCTGCGCGCGGTCGCCTGCGGGGGCCTGGCGTGGCTGGCCTGGCTCCCGCTGGCCGGGACGCCGGGCGGACAGGTCGCCGCGGCGCTGGCGCTGGGGATGGGCTGGCAGGTGGCGGAGCTGGGTGGCGGCGGAGCGTGGCCGCTCGGACCCGCGCTGGCGCTGACGGCGATCGTGTTGGGCCTGGTGGCGGGGCTCCGGGCGAGCCGCGCCTCGCCAGCTCCTGTCGGGCCTGCCGAGCCTGCTGGACCTGCCGGACCTGCTGGACCTACTGGACCACGAGCAGGTGTCCCGAGTACGAGTGGCGATCTTCGCGCTCGCTGATCGGCACGAAGAACCCCTTCCAGTCCGCGATGAAATAGCGTCCGGGCTCGAGGTGCATCAGCACGATGGTCTTGCCGCGGTTCAAGGTGCGCTTCTCGAACTCCGCCTTCTCCCGGTAGGTGACGTTCCAGCGGCCCTTGGCGTCCCTGGTGTCGCGGTACGCGCAGCCCTCGGCGTCGAGCTTGAGCGGCCGCCATCCCGGGTGCTCGTAGTCGAAGAACGCGCGCGCGCCGGCCTTTACGGCGGTCGGCGTGGAGCGACTCTCGTCGAGGCAGACGGAGCGGTCGAGCTCCGAACCGCGCTTATCGACCTTGCGCGTGAGGGCCCCCGGGGGCATCTCAACGTAGGCGTCTTCGGCGAACAGGTAGAGCCCCGGATCGTCGGGGATCTTCACCAGCACCGTGCGCCCCAGCTCGTACCGCTTGCGCTCGGAGGCGTCGAGCTGGACCTCCTCGGACGTGTAGCCCTCGGCGCTCATCACGATGGTGTAGCTGCCCACCGGGCAGGGGAGCTCGAAGTGCCCTTCAGCGTCGGTGCTCGCCATGCAGGGCGACGCGCCCATGGCGGCCACCCGCGCGCCGACGATGGGGGTGCCCTTGGCGTCCACGAGCTGCCCGTCGATAGCCATGCGACTGCACGCGACGAGCGCCAGCGCAGGTCCCAACATCATCCGCTGCATCATCCCTCCTCGCGCAGCCGGGTCACTCCGGCATCAGCGCGTGATCGACCTTCGACAGGGGCAGGAACACCCGCTGCGGCGTCCCCTTGAGCGGGCGGCCGTCGGCGGCTCCGTACGCCTCGACCGCCAACAGCAGCCCCCCCCGACCCTGCTCGATGAGGGCACCCGTGAGGACGAAGGTCCCCTTGGGGATGTGCCCGTTCGTGCTGGAGGTGGTGAACAGGGGGGTGCGGAGGAACACCTTGATCGCGGACATGGCCTCTCCCGGTCGGCGGGCGTAGCCGGAGAGTAACCGGGCAGGGACCGATCGGGCGGCGCGCGATAGGTGCGCGGACCCTGCGAGAGAACAGGGGGCCCGCGAGGCGGGGAAACCACGAGGTGAACGATGTGGCGCACGTGCCTTCTCCTGACCGCCATCGCTTGCGGGCCGGATCCCGTGATGACCGCCGAGATCGAGCAGCTTCAGGCCCGCGTGGAGGAGCTGGAGAAGGAGCAGGCGCGGCTCGAGAAGGAGGCCGACGCGCTCCACGCCGCCAACCGCAAGGCGGCGGAGGCGCTGGCGAACGCGAACCGTCGCCTGGCCCTGGCGCGGCTGGGGATCTCAGAAGGCGACGCGCTCCGCGCTGAGCTGGACACCAGCATGGGTCGCATCCGCTGCGAGCTGTTCCCCGAGGAGGCGCCGCTCACGGTGCTCAACTTCGTGCAGCTCTCCGAGGGCACGAAGCGCTGGACCGACCCGAAGACAGACCGGAAGGTCAAGCGGCCGCTGTACGACGGCTCGGTGTTTCATCGGGTGATCCCGAAATTCATGATCCAGGGTGGAGATCCGTTGGGTACCGGTCGCGGAGGTCCGGGCTACAATTTCGACGACGAGACGGACTCCGGTCGGCGCTTCGACGGCCCGGGGCTGCTCGCGATGGCGAACCGCGGACCGAACACGAACGGCAGCCAGTTCTTCATCACCGACCGCGCCCAACCGACCCACCTCGACGGCAAACACACCATCTTCGGGAAGTGTGACAACCTCGACGTGGTGGAGCGGATCGCCACGACCGATCGGGACCGGCGGGATCGTCCGACCACCCCCGTCGTGTTGCGGACGGTGACCATCATCCGGGGATGATGGGCTCACAGCTGCTACCGCTGCTGCCTCCGCTACCGCTGCTTGCCTCCGCTACAGTCGCGCGGGTTCAAGTTGAGCTTGAATCTGCGCGACTGTACGCCGCT
>CAYXGP010000350.1:0-6576 GCA_964464515.1 uncultured Enterobacterales bacterium | reverse complement strand
GCCCATGTCACACGGCTACGGGATCGCAGCGGCTGGGTATCAGACGGTGCTTACGGAACGCCTCGCTGGGTGACTGGTCCATGGCGGCGGCGGCCCTGGCGAAGCTCGTCCAGAAGGAACGCGACGAGGCTGTGGCTCCCGAGTTCGCCGATGTCTTCTGGACCTCCTCCCGCAAAGTGTCGGCGTCGATGGCACAGCGGGCCTTCGAGGCCGCGGTGAACCTCCGCAACCGTGTGTTTCACCCCACCAGCGGGGCGCTGCTGCCCAGCGCAGCGGAGGCCCGCAGGCTGCTGGAAGAGCTCGCGCCCCTCCTCCGAGACATCACCCTGGCGCACAGATTCCTGCGTCGCTACCCGATCCTGGTCTGTCGCCCGATTCGCCGCACCCAAGGCGGCAGCCACGCCTTCCAGGTTCTTCGTCTGATCGGTCAGGAGATCGAAACGCTGACTGTGCGCGGAGATCGCTCGCTGAGCGCCCCCCCGGACGGGATCGCCCTGCTGGCCGGTGACCGCGGCGACGCCCTGCTGCTGTCGCCGTGGGTGGTGGTGGGGGCCGCTGCGGGCCGCACGGAGTGGACTACGCGCTTTCTGTGCGGCTCCGCGAAGCGGCGGCTGCTCTACGCCGACAGCGCCACCCGCGACGCGAGCCCCACCGACACCCTCCGGGACGAAGGGGACTGGATCCCGCCGCGGGAGCTCGTGAATCGGCCGCCAGGACACGCCCGCGAGGACGACGTCTTCACCGACGAGACCCTGCGCATGCTGCGCGAGCCGACGGACGGGCAACCGACGCAGCTCGGCGAGTTCATCGTCCAGGTCCGACTTGGGCAGGGCGCCAGCGGCGCGGTGTACCTGGCGCAGGGCCCCGACCGACTGCGTGCGCTCAAGGTGCTGCATGCCAGCGTGGTGGGGAACGTCCAGCAGCGCGCCCGCCTGCGCCGCGAGTACCGCCTGATGAGCCGCATCAGCCACCCCGGCATCGTCGACGTGCTCGGATTCGATGAAGACCCGGAGCACGGCCCATATGTGGTGATGGAGTTCATCCGGGGAGAGGATCTGGCGGCCGTCGCCGAGCGGGGGCCCCTCCCCCCCGACCGCGTCGGAGAGATCGGCGAGGGCATCCTGAGCGCCCTGGCGGCGGCCCACGGACAGGGGGTGATCCACCGCGACATCAAGCCGTCCAACGTGCTGCTGGACGAGCAGGGGCACCCACGCTTGATCGACTTCGGCGTGGCGCTGGCCGCCGAGCTGACGCGCGCCACGCGCACGGTGGAGGCGGTCGGTACGCTGGCGTACGCCGCGCCCGAACAGATCGCCGGCGAAGCGGTCGATGAGCGCTCCGACATCTACGCGGTGGGCATGACCTTACGACGGCTGGCGCTGGGGTTTCCGGGGCCAACAGATCCGGCGCAATTGCCCAGCGGGCTGTGCGCGGTGCTCCGGATGGCGACCAACCGGACCCCGGACCATCGGTTCGCCGACGCGTTGGAGATGCGCGAGGCGCTGAGAGAGCGCCGAGAAGCCCGGTGGGGAGGCGCGCCGATCCAGGCCGGCGATCGGCTGAACAGCAGCTTCGAGCTGGGGGTACTGCTTCAGCGGCACGACGACGTGTGGGTCTTCTCCGGACTTGAAATCGAGAGCGAAGAGTCGGTGACGATCGTGCTGGCGGCCGGAAACGAGGCGGCGGCGCGCCTGCGCGAGCGCGTTCACGCTCTCTCCGCTCACACCCGGGTCACCGCCGGCCATCGGGGGCTGCAGCGGACGGAGGACGGGCTGCTCTTCACCGTTCTCGACGGAGACACGCCGCAGAAGCGCGCAGATGTACTGTTGGGCGTCAACTCTGCTCGCGCGCCGGTCGCGACGCTCCGATCGGGACCACCGTACCTGCAAGCGCTGGGGCCCCCGCTGGAGCTCGACACGTCCATCCTGCTGTTGGCCCAGAGGGCCGAGATCCTGCTGCGGCTCCTCACCATCCAGCTGCTGGTTGACAGCGATGGGGAGCGGCTGTCGGACGCCATCTCGCCCAAGCGGGCGACGCTGAGTTCACGCGTCCGTGACTTTGAGAGCGCGCTCTCCGAGGCGGGTCCGGTTGCAATTCGCGGGCTGTACGCGCTGCTGCCGGGCTTGAAGCGTCTGGTTGCGCTCCGCCACCGGGCCGCCCACGCCACGCGGCCGGCGACACAGCGGGCGAGCGGAGAGAGCGTCGCGCTCATCGCGTCGCTCCACGCGGAGGTCGACGCGCACGCGCAGCAGCTGCCGACGGAGCGACTGCGGCCGTGGCTGATCCCCCTCTCTGATGACGACTGGGGACTGCTGGAGGTCCAGGGCAGCACGCTGGGGTACCGGAGCCTGCGCCGGAGTCAGTTTCAGCCGCCTCCGGACCACATGATAGATGAGCTCGTCCGCCTCGATCTTCGGGGAATGGCGTCCTCTCAAGTGCTGAGAGAAGCGCGGAATCGGAGGGTCATGGAGTTTGAGCACCAGGCGGCCAGAGAGTTGGAGGCCCAGCCGTGGGTTGCGCGACTGGACCGTCGCCTGCGCGTCCGCTTCATCGGGCGCAGCATTGTCCCAGACATGGTGGCCCGGGACGCGCAGGGCCGCGTGCTGGCCGTTGCCGACGCCAAAGCCAGGAGAACAGCACGGCACATGGATCTCTACCAGATGTTGACCTACGCGCTCGCTCTCAAGGCCAGGCTCATCGGGCTGCGACTCACCGCAGGGTGGAGTTGGTACCGCACCGACTCAAGCAAGGGGCTGGTCGAGCTGCCGGGCGGGATCGCCGCGGCCGCAGACTTCTTGTCAACGACGGCCCCCCGCGGTCCGGAGCACCCGCCAGGAGAAACTGTGTAAGGCCACTCCAGAATGACAATTCTCACATCATCCAGACTCCGTCGATCGCGGTGGATGCTGACGAAGTCCTCTTCGAGTCCGTCGACCGCGGTGGATGCTGACGAAGTCCTCTTCGAGTCCGTCCAACCGCTCCAGGCGAGTCTCCAGCGCCTTCAACGCTCTATTCGTCAGTGACAGCGGCGAGCGTTCAGGTTGACCACCCCTCGCTTGCCCTCGGGCCCGGTCCAGACAGACCGGGTCTCGCAGACCGGGCCTGTAGGACCCCTGACCGCGTCTCGTCTCCTTGCTGTGACGCTTCCCCCCGGTGTGGAGAACCGCTGCAGACACAGCCGCTGTGGACGCTGCAGCATGACAGAGATGGACAACCTCTTGTGGATGTTGGGCGCCCAGAAGTATGCCGAAGTATGCGCAACTCAGCTGGCGTGTGAGCGTTGTCTGATCAGCACATGCAGAACCCGCAGGGCATAGCTGACGGTAGCGGCGCCTGCGTCAGACCTGCTCCAAGGCCGCCGTCAACACTGCACTCCTCGGCCGCGGAGCGGACCCTGCTCGCGGCGGACTGCGGATCGACGGCGGGGCGGAGGGCTTCTCGCCACGCACCGTCTCGCTCCTGGACCCGGGCTGGGTCTCTGCGACCTGCCAGCGGCTCCCTGGCCAGCCCATCCTGATGGACGCTCCCAGTCCGGAGCTGTCTCCTTGGACGAGGCAGCGGCCACTGCCACCCACTGTGCTGGACCACAGATGGACACAGCGTGTCCATTCTGGTGCGTAGCTCTGTGCCAATCCCAGCACCCCCAGCTGGCTCACTGTGCTCGCCCCATGCCCTCCCGACCCGCACTCCGGCCGCCCGGCACTCGCTGGAAGGCTGATCGCAACCGGCTCTATGAGTTCACCTGGGACTCTGTGACCGTGATCCGGCCGTGGCCGCAGCCCGGCGCGTGGCGGCTCGTGGACGGTGGTTGTTGGCGCGCTGTGGGTCCACTGGTGGACTTCAGCCTCACCGAGCTCCCGCCCGCTCGCGCCAGCCGGGTGCAGCGACAGCGAGCCCGGGCCTGGTGGCGCATCCCCACCGACTTGCGCCAGCCGGCCAGCGCGGGGGCCCTGTGGGGTCACCAGTGGCCCCTCCTGGTATTGCTGACGCTCGGCGCGAGCATGTCCGATCTGACACGGGACGTGCCGCTGCTCGCGGGGGCCATGGCGACCGCGCCGGGCCGCCCGCGCACCCCTGCCGATCTCGCCGACTGTCTGGGGCCGGTGGACGGGTGGCGGCGCTGGCGGAAGGTGGCGGGGTGGCTGGGGATGGACCCCAGCCGAGGATGGGTCCGCCTCCTGCGCGGGGCCATGGAGCCGTCCGCATGGCGACCGGACGACCTCCGGCTCCTCGCGAACCTCTGGGCGGGTGACGCGAAGACGGCTCTCCAGCACCTGGGCACGCCGAGCGTGGCGACGACCCACGCGCTGCGAATCGCAGCTTCGGTCGGTGGAGCAGGCGTGCTGAAGCCGTCACTGCTGAGAGAGCTGGCCGAGCTTCCGCACGGCGTCGGGCGTCGGGTCGTGCAGGAGCTCTCGGAGCTGGCGGGTGCCTGGAAGAGAGTCCACCGTGGTCGGCCGCTCCCCTCGCTGCAGAGCCTCGAGGCGCTCCGCGCCACGCGAGAGAGTCTGCTCGACGCGCTGTTGCCAGTGACCCTCGATGTCCGTCAGTGGCTCGCCGCGCGCTGGCCCGAACCGCCGCTGCCCGGCACCGACCACATCTCGCCCCTCGCCGACCTGGCAGGTCAGGAGGACGAGGGCGTCCAGATGATGAGCTGCATCGGTCACCTGAGCTACCTCAGTCGCCCGGTGCTCGGCGAGGGGTACGGCTACCACATCGACACTGCAGACGGACCGGCCAGCGTCTGGATCATTCGCCGCGACGACGGCACGTGGCGGGTCGACGAACTCAAGGGCCACGGCAACGGCACGGCCCCCTCCGAGGCACACCGCCTGGTCCGCAACTGGCTGGCGCTCCATCGGCGCTGGGCGCACTTCCGCGCGGGCAGGCGCAACCGGCCGCGCGGTCAGGTGCAGCCAGCGCCGAGTGTACCGCGTGTCATCAAGCCGCCCCCGTGGCTGACGCGAGTCGTCAATGAGGCGGATGCCCCCTTCTGACGAAGGTCCGTGGCAGGCCGCGACCTGACGGTGAAAGAGGTGGTCTGGAGCACCGGAGCCGTCAGAGGGGAGGGGACATGAGCGAAGAACGACGATCTGAGCTGTTCGATCTGATCGAGCGCGGTCGGGACCGCAAGCTGATGCGCGGCGGGTCGGAGGCAGCGCTCCAGATCTTCCGACGCGCCGAGGCGCTCCTCGATGACACCCCCGAGCTGACCCGATCCACATCCGCGCTGATTCGCTACCGGCTCGGACACCTGCTGCTCCGTCAGGAGGCCGACGCAGACACCCTGATGGACGCGGAGCTCAACTTCGCGGCCGCCGCGCGCTCCCTCGCGCTGGGTCCCTGGCCGCACACCTACCGACTCGCCGCGCTGGCCCGACTCCGGGCGCTCTCCAGCGACCAGGACCAGCGGCGGATCAACCGGAAGATCGACCGCACCCGCGAGCGGGCGTTGGAGGCGCTGGACACCTCGTGTGAGGGGCAGATCCAGAGCGGCGCGTTCAACGCGGTGGAGCTTGCGACCTACTTCCTGGGCCTGCCGTATGGGCCGCTCGAGGGCCTGGGACCGCGGCCGGACGTCGACGTTCAGCGCGCGGCTGTCCTCGTCGGACCGGAGCCGCAGACCGCCCGTGTGTGGATGTCGTGGGCGAGCTGCGTCGAGGAGCTTGAGCAGCGCGGAGAGGCCGATCCCACAGCCCTGCTGTTCCGGCTCCCAGAGGACGGGCGATCCCCTCGATTCCGCGCCCCCGGCTCCGAGACATGGAGCCCGCTGCCGCCCCAGACCGCGCGCACGCTGGCGTGTGTCCTCTCCGAGGGGACGGTGACACGCGGCGCTCTGGAGGGTGCGCTGTTCGGCGACCAGGCCTCCACAGGTCCGGGGGCGCGGCTCCGTCAGACGCTCTCCCGGACCCGACGGTGGCTCCGAGACACAGTGGGAGACGCCACCCTCTCCGACGGCCCATGCGGCCTCTCGATCACGAGCGCCACGCCGATCTTCGGCGCGGTCTTCCGCGAAGCGCTCTACTGGTCGGAGCTCTGAGCGAGGGGCAGGAGCCGTCACGGTGGCGTCACGCCCCGCGCAGAGCTTCAGGGTGACCGGCGAGCGATGCGGCTGCCGGAACCCAGGAGCACCCCATGACCCCTCTCTACTTCGCCTACGGTTCAAACCTGAGCCGCTGCCACTGGGGCGAGTGGCGTCGACGACGCGGCCTCGTCCGTCACCTGCTGCGCTACATCGGCAACGCCTGGTTGCCCGATCACCGACTGGACTTCACGATGGGCTCGGGCGTCATCGGCGGCGGCACGCTGGATGTCCTGCCGCACCGGGGCGGCCTGGTCTCCGGCGCGCTGTTCGAGTTGGCGTCGGGCGCCCTGGAGGCGCTCGACTGCAAGGAGGGCGCGCCCCACCACTACCGGCGCGTCGACGCCGTCGCGCTGGATGACCACGGACGGGAGGTGCCTGTCGTCACGTACGCGGGCCAGCCCAGCCGCCGGAGCCCGTTCGAGCCGCCGTGCGAGCATTAGGCCGCTCCAGAAAAACCCCTATCCACCCTCGACGCGGATGCGCGTCGCCCC
>CAYXGP010000349.1:0-6584 GCA_964464515.1 uncultured Enterobacterales bacterium | reverse complement strand
AGGAACCACGAGTTCGGCGCAATCTTGTTGTCCACCTGAACGCTCACCGCTGTCACCCGGCCGATGAGCGATCAGACGCTGCCCGGCCCTATGGCTGCATCTCATAGGCATCCTGGAGGGCGAGGACCCGCTCCTGGATCCGAGCTGTCCGTTCGGGGTCTACCCGCGGCTTGCGGATCATCTCCAGGCAGAGCGCCATCTGCCCCGGCGTGCTGCTGACACGGTTGTGCAATTCCAACGCGTACCCCGAGAGGTCGCGCACGAGGACATCGAACACCTGATCGACCAGGTCGTCGTCCAGGCCGAGGACCCTGGCGTTCTCCAGGAAGAGCTGTCCGTACACCACCATCGCGAACAGCTCGCCGCCAGAGAGCAGGAAGTCGGTGTCTCGTTGCTGCTCGGGCGACGGCGCGTTCGTCATCAGCAGGGTGCGGAATCGCTCGGTCTGCTGCTTGAAGATATCGACGTTCGGTGTGGGGAACGCGTGGTAGGCCAGCCGGTAGTCGTGGAACCGAACCTTGGACAGGCCGCCCGTGGGGCCCTGGTCGAACAGGAAGTCGTCGTTTCCGGGCCCGTCCTGACGCGGAAGCGGCGCGTACTCGGCGGGGAAGAAGAAGTAGTTGGGCATGAACTTGGCGATCAGGGCGATGTTGACGTGGACCGTGCCCTCGAGCTTCGGGAGCGCCCGGATGGTCTGCGCGCACTCGTCGAAGTGGGCGTCGTTCTCGAACCCCTTGGCGGCGATCACGTCCCACAGAAGGTCGATCACCTTCTCGCCCTCGGTCGTGACCTTCATCTTGACCATGGGGTTGTAGAGGAGGTAGCGGCGGTCCTCTCGCGAGGCGGCGCGCATGTAGTCGCTGGCACGCATGGCGAAGACCTTCATCGCGATCAGGCGGCAGTAGGCGTCGGTGAACAGACGCTTTACGTGGGGGAAGTCCGTCACATGCATATTGTACAGGCGACGCCGACTGGCGTGGGCGATCGCCTCGTAGAATGCATGCGTGCAGATCCCGATGGACGCCCAGCCCAGGTTGAACTTGCAGATGTTCACCGTGTTGAGGGCGGCTGCCCAGGCGGCCTTACCGCGATGCAGGATGTCGGACTCCGCGATCGGGTAGTCATCCAGCTCGAACTCGGCGACGTAGGACTGTCCGCGCACGACGTTGCGGATGAGGTTGTACCGCGGGTGCTTGGGATCGGCGGCGAAGAAGACGTACTCGTCGGTGCCCGCGTCTTTTCCGAAGACACTGACGATCGCTGCTGCGTTGCCGTTGCCGATGTAATACTTGCCGCCCCGGGCAAGCCAGGTCCCGTCGGGCTGCGGGTGCAGCAGCATGCTCGAAGAATAGATGTCAGCGCCGTGTGCCTTCTCGGAGAGGCCGAACGCAAAAATCCCCCCGGCCTCGAGCGCCGCGGCAGCTCGCTCACGCTGCACGGTGTTCTTCGTCATCCACAGCGGGCCGAGCCCCAGGGTGGTCACCTGCCAGGTGTACCAGTACTGGAGCCCATAGAACGCCAGGACCTCGCCGAATTCGCAGTTGCGCCAGGTGTTCCAGCAGGCGTCGTCTGCGCCGAGGCCCGACGGCGCGCAGAAGCTGGCGAAGATCCGCTCACGCGCCACGAAGTCGAGGAAGTCCTGGTACCACTCGCCGGCGTTGTAGGCCGCCAGCAGCCGCTGCTTTCCGCGCTGCTCGAACCACGCCACGGTCTTCTCGATCACCTCGCTCGAGCGTGGATCGGCGTAGCGACGAGTACGAGCACGGGGGTGCAGGAGGATCGGATCGGGGGGGTGGGACATCGACGGCTCCGGGGACGTTCGGGGCACCTTGCCCCGCGATCGCGCGTCGCGCCAGCATCGACAGCGGACGGCCCGTGACTCCCAGGGCGGCTACCATGACAGCGCTGACCCCTCCTCCAATGATCCTGCACGAGTGACCACGCACCGGTGATACCGCTCCAGTGAGCCTGCGCATCTGCCTTCTCCTGCTCGCGTTCACGAGCTGCGCGAGCCGCGCCCCTCCGCCCACGGCGCGCGACACCGACGCAGGCACAGGCGCTGGCACCAGCGTCGGCACCACGGGGGTCTCGCTCACGGCGATGCCCTGCGACGACCCCGCCGCCACCCTGAGCTACACGGACGCCGGTGAGTCCTGGGGCCTGCTGGACACCACCGACGGCGACGACGAGCGGATGGAGGGCAACCCCATCGCCCTGGCCGATCTGGACGGGGACGGCGACGACGACATCGTCATCGGACTGCGCTCCGGCGGGCTCTGGCTGCAGCGCAGTCGCGGCGACGGGCTGGACACCGCGCTGCTCGCCGACGTCTCTGGCCTCGTCACGCTGGCGGTGGGCGACCTCGATGGAGACGGCGCGCTCGATCTGCTCGGCGGCGGTCGGGGCCCCATGGTCGTGCTGATCGGCGACGGGACCGGGGGCTTCACCGAGCGCACCGAGGCTGCCGGGCTCTCAGACCTGGATACCGCCGCCACCCTGCGCGACGCCAGCCTGGGCGACGTGGACGGCGACGGCGATCTGGATCTCTTCCTGACCTTCGATCCGTTCTCGTCTCCGGACGGAGAGGCTCCGCATCAGCTGCTCCACAACGATGGCCTGGGTGCCTTCACCGATGTCTCCGAGCAGCTCCCTGAGGACGCCCGGAGCGGGCTGGGTTGGCACACCACGATGGCCGATCTGGACGACGACGCGGACCTGGATCTGTTCATCTCCAACGCAGATCAGCACGAGTGGGGTCCCAACCGTCTGCTGCGCAACGACGGCGCCGACGGGTGGACCGATCTGACCGAGGACTGCGGCTGCGGCGAGACCTTCTCCGCCATGGGCGCCTCGGTCGGGGACCTCGATCGAGACGCTCTCCTCGATCTGTTTGTCACGCAGTCCGGCCCCAGCGCCCTCCTGCGCAACCTGGGCGACGGGACCTTCGCCGAGGCCGCCGTGGCCCTGGGCGCCACCGCTGTACCCGACGCCGATCACATGACGTTCGGCAGCGTCCTGTTCGACCACGACAACGACGGATGGCTGGACATCGCCGCGACCGCAGGGCCGCTCTACGGCGTGGAGTCCGACGGCGTCCAGCCCGAGGAGCAGCCCGACGTGCTGTTGGTCGGCGGGCCCGCGGGCTTCACCTCCGCGGCCGCCGACCTCGGCTTTGACGATCTCGCCGCCGGGCGGGGCGTCGCGGCCGGGCTGATCAACGGAGACGCCTTCCTCGATCTGGTGGTCACGCACCTCGACGCGCCGTCGCGGCTGTACCTGAGCCGCTGCACCACCGCGCCGGCCCTGGTGGTGGAGCTGCGGGGGCGCGACGGTCCTCGCTTTGGAGAGGGCGCCCGCGTGGAGCTGGAGACCGACCAGGGAACGCTGATCCGGGAGGTGAGCGCCAACCCGGGGTGGGGCGCCGCCGCGCACCCGCGCGCGCACTTCGGGCTGGGTGAGCTGAGCCCCCAGCGGCTGTTGGTGCGCTGGCCCGGCGGCGCGGAGCAGGAGATCGCGCCGATCTCTGCTGGCCGACTGTGGCTGGATGAGCCCTGAGGTTCTCGGACTCTGTACCTCGGACGGGACCGATACCCTCTCAGGGACCCCCGAAGGTCGCCGCACGCCAACTCACCACCACGTCCCCGGTCGTGGGATCGACCAGCTCCAGCGCCATCGGCTCAGCAGAGACGTTGTAGAGCGACACCCAGCGATCGGCTTCTCGGGCCTGACCGGCGCCCAGTCGACGCGTCCACTCGTCGGGATCGTTCTGCTCCAGGTACCAGAATCCTGTCCGGACCCGATCCTCGTAGGCCTCGACCAGCCGGACCAGGGCCACCCCGCGCAGCTGACCCTCGGCCAGGCGCTCGGCGTCGTCCAGCGAGAGCGCGCGGGTCTGCAGGGCGAGGCCGCCCGAGCCGACGAGGGCGAAGCCGACCTCCTCGCCTCGCTCGTCCACCTCCAGTCGCCCCAGGGTGAGGCCCGGATACCCGGCGGAGCCCAGCCCGCCCGGAACGAGGAGCGGCGGGACCACGACGGAGAAGGTCTGCGCGTCGGGATCGTACCGCCCGATCTCAGCCATCACGTCATCGATCAGGACCACCCCCTCCGAGAGCTGTCCCGCGGCTCGGTCCAGCTCGGCCTCGGCCACCTGCTGGCAGCGCAGGCGGGCGATCTCGCCGTCGATCTCAGCGCAGGGATCGGTCTGCCTCAGGGACGCCAGCACGAAGGGGTCGATCTCGTAGATGTGCCCGGAGGTGGCGAGCGCCGATAGCTCTTCTCGCAGCGAGAGCGGCGGCGCAGGTGCGGGTGGCGCCACGGCAATGACCGGATCGATGCGCAGCGCGACCTGCACCTCGGTGGACCGCAGGCGCCAGGGAAAGGCCAGGGAGGCCACCCGGTGCCCGACGCACTCCGCGAACGACTTCCCCAGCGGCGCAGAGGCCTCGACGCCCTCGACCGACGCCCGCCCGGCCCGGATGACGAGCTGAACCTCGAACGTCACGCCCTGGGGCTCGGGGCGCATTCGGCGGGCACAGAAACCGACGCGCTCTGCCCCCCGCCCGAGCGTGGGTCCGATCTCGGTCACCGAGAGCGGCCCCGAGGCCACCTCCAGCCCGGTCATCGACACGCGGGGTGGTGGGGCTGCCCACGCTGCTCCGAGAACTACCAGCAGGATCGAGGTCGTCATGGGTCCAGTGTATGCGCAGCCGCGGTGGATCGTCGTAACGCTCTGTATGCGCGTGCTTCTGCGACCGATGTCAGGTAGGACGAGCCCTTTGATGATCGGAGATGGAGTGACTATCTTCAGTGGCTCTGAATACGGCTGAATCGGGATCGATCGTCTCCGCGTGTCCACGAGTGATACGGACCACGATTGCTTGCAACCGCGAGGGTGGCGATGGGTTCAGGGCTGAAGGCAACTCGGAGTGTTGGATACGCTCCGTGATCACCAGCGCTCACTCGTGGTCCGAGGAGACGTGGAGTCCGAGCTCGCGAGTGTTCAGCCACATTCGGAGTCACTTGTTCTTCTGCTCGGGTGAAGGTCGGCTGGAGTGTCTTCGTGAACGGAGCCGCCGTGACGTGCCTCACCGCCGGGAGAGGAGGTTGCCAGTCCCTACCGATGTTACAGCTCCGCTCCAGATCGGAGCCCCCACGATGTCCAGAACCCCAGCGATCCCAGCTCTCTCGATCCTCCTCGGAGCCTGCGACGGCGCCTCGGTCAGCGGGGATCCCCCACCCGCGGGATTCAGCTGCCCGGCAGACACCACGCTGAGCGGCGGGTCTCATCCCGCGGGCAAGGAGCGCTGGGCCCAGATCACGCGTCCGGTCCTGGCCCCGGGTTCGGCGGGCGACTGGCAGGCACCGGATCAGGGCCTGGGCCAGAGCGCGGAGGTCCCCATGGCCGCGGGTGACGCCCACTGGTGGTGCGAGGACGAGGCCGGACGTCTCAGCGGATCCTACCTGGCGCGGTTCGCCCCGGAGGGCGCAGAGACCCGGTATCGATCCGGCAGCTTCGCGGCGGGGGCGCCGGACGGGGCCTGGCGGGAGTGGATAGAGCTCGGAGAGGAGGAGTTCGAGCTGTTCAGCGGTCGATTCAAGGCCGGCGAGCGGGACGGGGCGTGGACCTGGTTCTGTGGGCCTGGCTGCATGCTGACCACGGTGGTCGAGGCCCACTTCGAGGGCGGCACCCCGTCCGGCGCCTGGGTCTTCACCGGCGACCAGATCTCGAGTCGCTTCTCCTGGTCGAACGGAAAGCTCAGCGGGGAGTACCGCCACAACTGGATGGCCCAGGACGAGTCTTCATCGAAGGCCGTCAACTGGGCGGTCGCAGGCGCGTACCGGAGGGGGGCGCGGTCGGGGAGCTGGGTCACGACCATCGACGGCGAGGTCGTCTCCGAGGACAGCTACTCAAACGCCGCCGGCATCCAGTCCGGCGCTGGAGGGCGCGCCAAGGCCAGGCGGGGCAAGGGCGGACGGGGCAAGCGTCGATAGGAGCCCCCTGCACCGGATCGGCGAGCCAGGATCAGCGGGTCGCCAGCCGGAGCTGCGGCCCCAGCATCAACCCGGCGTGCGCGTACTTCACCGCGCCGTCCTCTCCGACGATGACTGTGGTCGGGAGGATCTCGACCCCATAGGCGGCCTTGATCGCGTCGTCGGCGATCAGCACCGGGTAGGTGATGCCCAGCTCCGCGCGGGCCCGGCGCAGCTCCGGCGCGTCGCCGTCCACCGCGATGCCGAGCACGGGGATGTCGGGGTGGTCGTCTGCGAATGAAGAGAACGCTGGGATCTCGAGTCGGCACGGCCCGCACCAGGTCGCCCAGAAATTGAGCACCACGGTCTGACCGGCGTGGTCCGCGAGCGAGATGGGTCTGCCCTGGAGATCGGGGAGGGTGAACGCCGGAGCCTGCTCGGGTAGCTCCGGCGCGCGCAGCATGCCGAGGCCGACCCACGCCAGCGCGATCAGCGCGGCGGTGCCGCCCCACTCCAGCGCCAGCCGGCCAGGGCGCCCCCCCCCCCCGGCCGGGGGGGGGGGGGGGGGGGGGGGGTGGAGGGGCGGGGGGGGGGGGGGGCCAACGGGCCCCCCC
>CAYXGP010000348.1:0-6648 GCA_964464515.1 uncultured Enterobacterales bacterium | reverse complement strand
AGATCGCGCCGCCGTGGGTGGCCTCATTGGCGGTGAACCAGTTCTGCGTGATCGTGGGATTGGCGTCGGCGCCGTAGATGCGGACGGCGCCGCCGACCAGGGCAGTGTTCGCTGTGAAGATGTTCCCCGTGATTGCCGGCTCGGCTCGGATGATGTCGAGTCCGCCGCCGGTGTACCCCAGGGACTTGTCGGTCTCGCCCGATCCGTTGGTGATCGTGAACCCCTGGATCCCGGCGCGGCTGTCCTCCCAGTCGCCGAACGTCAGCACCGACCGTCGGCCGTCGCCCTCGATCGTCGTGACCTCCGGGCCGTCCGTGGAGACGACCATCACGCTGGCTCCACCCCAGTCGATGTTCTCATGGTAGGTCCCGGGGCAGACCGTGATCGAGTCGCCGTCCGAGGCGTCGTCGATCGCGTCCTGGATGCTGGTATAGGTGCCACCGCTGCTGCAGACATCGGCGGTCCCGCCCGTGCTCCCGCCGCTCGTTGAGCCGCCCGATGTCGAGCCGCCGGAGGTGCCCCCTGTCGAGGTGCCGCCTGTCGAGCCCCCGGTGGTTCCGCCCGTGGTTCCCCCGGTGCTCCCCGTCGAACCACCAGTGGTCGTGCCGGTGGTACCTCCAGTGGTCGTGGTGCCGCCCGTCGTGCCACCGCTGGTGGAGCCGCTGGTGCCTCCGCTGGTCCCGCCGCCGGTGGTGGAGCCGCCAGTGGTGCCCCCACCGGTAGTGCCTCCGGTGGTACCTCCACTGGTGCCGGTGGTTCCTCCAGTGGTACCTCCACTGGTCGTGCCGCCGGTGGTACCGCCCGTCGTGCCTCCGCTGGTGGAGCCGCCGGTGCTCGTCGTCGTGCCGGTGGTGACCGGCTCGCCGGTCTGTCCACCCGGAGTCATCTCGTAGGGGACGCACTCTCCGTCGTAGAGCGCTGTACCCTCTCCACAGCTCGGGGAACATCCAAGCTGGGAACCCAGGATCGAACCGATCAACACGCTGAACATGGTCACCTCCCGAGGATGGTGCCGAGACACCACCCATCCAGGGTAGTCCCGTTCTCTTCACAGATCGAGCCCGGCATCGCAGGCCATGCTTCTGCCGCCGACCGGGCTGACGCGGGTCACAGACGCTGCGCGACCCTCCTCGGCTCACAGCCGCGCGATCTCCCTCGCCAGCGCCTCGGCCACCAGCAGGTGCCCCGCCCCGGTCAGGTGGTGATCATCGTGGAACATCCGATCCCCGGTGGCTTCGTACAGTTGGATGGCTGTGTCGATGTACCGCGCGTTGTCGTGATCCCGAGCCAGCGCGTCCAACATACCGGCGTACGAACCGAGCGGCCCGGGATCGGGCGCCAGCCCCTCGCTGGCGAGCACCACCGGGATCTCGCGCGTGGCGGCGGCTGTGATGATTCGCCGGAGGTTCTCCCTGGCGTCGTCCAGCGGGACCGCGACCCGTCGCTCGTCTGGACGCAACGCAGCGAGCGTGTACCGGAGCCCGGTGTACAGCCGCGAGCGCCGGAGCACGTCGTCGGTGTTGCGGCCCTTGCGTTGCTGCCCCCAGGCCAGGTGGAGGTGGGCGAGGGGGACCGGCACCGGCGTGAGCAGGTCGTCCCGTCCGACGTAGAGCGTGAGCACGTCGGGCTGGAGATCGGCGAAGTGGGCCTCGACGTACCGGGCGATGTGCCACGTGGTCCACCCCTCGACGCCTTGATTGAGCACCTCGGTGTTGTCGAGCAGGCTGGTCAAGCGGGCGGTGTAGAGGCCGTCGAGGGTGGTGTTTCGGGGCGCTGTGGCGCCGCCGCCCAGCGCGACCACGCGGGTCTTCGCGCGCCGGGGAGGGATCGTGATGGGGTAGCCGCCGTCGGGCTGGGCGGGCCGGCGCTGCTCGTCCATCCGCTGAAACAGATCGTTGATTCGGGGGAGCCCGCTGTAGATGTCGTCCCCGGAGCTGGGGGAGCGTACCGCATGCCACGACAGACCGGCGGGGGTGAAGCGCACCACGCCCTCGGCGGCGCCGAGCAGCACCAGCGACGCGAGCAGGCATGTGGCGTTGTAGGCGCGGACGCGCGAGGGGTTGGCGTTCGCCCAGACGATGACGCCGACCGCGGTGCCGCCGAGCAGCCCGTACAACACGCCGAGGCGGTGCCAGGGCTCGGCGCTGGCCAGCGACAGGCCCGCCAGGGTCGCGGCGGTGAGCAGCAGCGTGGCCGCGCGAATGGGGTAGGTGCTCCCCAGGCGGGTCATGAGCGCCGGACCCAGCCATCCCAGCGCTGCGCTGGCGAGCAGCCCGGCCACGACGACCCCCACGAAGTCGAGGCTGCCGGGGGCGTCGGCGAACGCGAGCACGGCGGGCAGCGCTGCGGCGACCGGGGCGGTCCGCAGCCAGTCGCGGTGCTCGTGGAGCCGCGATCCGGCGTTCGGCTCGCGCATCGCGCGTCCGAGGTGGTGCGCGGCCTTGGCGGTGACCGTCAGCAGCAGCGGCAGCACGGCCGGCAGCCACGGCACGGGGAGCCAGGCGACCCGCGCGGTCTCGGCCCACAGACGGAGATCGCGTCCCAGCAGCAGGAGGACCCCGAGCAGGGGGCCCGTGGTGAGGGCGACGAGCGTGGCCTCGGCGCCCATCCACAATTCGGCGTAGATCACGAGCGCGCAGAGCCCCGCCCCGATGAGGGGCCACACCAGGTGCAGGCCGGCGCCGGGCGGCCGCGCGGGGTGATCGCCCAGGGTGATCTGCGAGACCTGCACCCGCCGCAGCCCGGAGCGGATCGCGGGGCTGCGATGGCCCACCCGCGCGGGGCAGGTGGCCACGGAGTCGCCGACGGTGACCTGCACGCCGCCGCGGATGGGGCGGATCGAGGCGTCGATGGGATCTGGCCCCGGGGTCTCCAGGGGACCGCCGCAGGCGGCCCACGTGCGACCGGTGTCGGTGATGATCTGCACCCGCGCCGAGGGCGCGCCGATGCGCTCCAGCACCAACCCCACGCCGCCTTCGTCGGGGGCCGACGCCCACAGCTCTACATGCCCCTCGTCGGGGATACGCACGCGCGCCGACAGCGGCTGGGGACCGATGTCGAGATCTCCCGCGGGGCGAATGGTCTGCTGGAGCTCCAGGGTCCAGGCGTCGGCGGCGTAGGCCTGGTCGCCCGCGACGGACGTGAGCCGGTGGGGACGACCGCCGGACTCTGCGGTCCACCCGGGGGGGGCGGTGAGGGCCTCCTGCTGCGAGACGCCTCGCCAGGCTGCCTCACCGAGGAGCGCTCCCCCCGCCACCGCGAGCGCCAGCGCGATGCGGGCGCGCTGGATCATGCCGCGATCACCGAACGGGTACGGCCTTCACGCGGGCCTTTCCGTCCTCGATGGTGACCTTGAAGCGCACGCTCTTGCAGCGGTAGCGGCTCTTGATCGTGCGCACCTGCCTTCGCAGGGTGTCGCGCACCGCGTCGAATTGGAGGTCGGAGCTCTGGCCGGTCTTCTTGCGGAGCTTCACGTAGGAGTCGAACACCTTGCGGTAGGCCTGGTCCTCGCGCTCCGCGGTGCTGAGCCGCGGCGCCGCGCGGGGCTTCTGCGCCTGCTGCGTCTGCTGGTCCATCTCTTTCGCCAGCTTGCGCCGCTCGCTCTCGTGCAGGTTCGCCCGAAACTTCGACTTCGGGTGGGTGCCGCGCTCGAGCTTGAGCAGGTTTCGGTTCCAGTACATCTCGAGCTGCGAGAACCGCGCCCGGGACATGCGCACCCGGTACTTCTGGCGGGTGGCCGTGATGTGTTCCCGCTGCAGCGCCCGCAGGAAGCGCTTGATGCCGTCTCGCTCCTTGGTGGGCTCGATCTGGCTGATGCCGGAGAAGTACTTCTCGTATTCGATCTTCAGGATGAACACCCGCTTGTCGAATTCATCCAGGCGGCCTTCGAGTCCGCGGTCGATCTTCTCTCGACGTGCCACGTGGCTTCCTCGTTGTCGAAGGGTCTGTGACAGTCTATCCCGATCGCGTCGCCTCGTTCCGGGCAGCGTCGCCATTCCCGGAGCTTCCGTCGGTTTCTCGCCCAGGTCTACCGCTCCTATGCCGTCACTCCTCCTGCTCCCCGGGCCTCCCCTCTACACCCCCCCCATCGCGGACACCCGGGGCGCCGCCAGCCAGCTGATCGTCCACGCCGATCGCGTAGAGGGAGCGGTGGCCCGGGAGATCCCCATCGTCGGCCAGGCGGAGATCCCTGCCGGTCGGCATCCCCTGACGTGGCAGGTAGGGCTGAACGCCGCCGCCTTCATGGGGCTGTCTTCGGCGGGAGCCGCGACCTTCGATCTACTGACCTTCGACGGTCTGTTCGGGCTGCCCATGGACGTCGCCTGGGGGCCGCTGGAGCTGCGGCTCGCCTGGGAGCACCTCAGCGCACACTTCGCCGACGGCGTCCTGCGGCTCGACGAGGCGCCTGAGGAGGTGGCCGGCTACAGCCGCGAGTGGTTCGACGTGCGGCTGGGGTTTCGGCGGGGGCCAGCGCGGGTCTTCGGCGGCGTTCGCGGCATGCTCCACTCGGCGGATGGCCGCGGCGGACCGGGCGCGCAGATCGGCGCAGAGTGGCTCTCGGAGCGCCGGGTCGGCCCGTTCGCGGGCGTCGATCTGCAGATCCACACCGAGCATGAAGGCACGCCGAGCGTCGCTGCACAAGCTGGAGTGGCGCTGCGCGGGGGGGGCGGCTGGCTGCGGCTGGGGGTCGTCGCCTACCAGGGACCCGACGACGCAGGACAGCTCTCCTCCGAAGAGAAGAGCTACGTGGGCGGCGTGCTGGGTCTGACCCCGCCGCGTGATCCCGGTCGTCAGCCCTGACCAGGCCCGGTAGCCCTATCCGAGCAGGGAAATCACGCCCGGACGGGGCTGGCGTGTCGGTTGCGGCGGCGCCACCGTCGGCCGATCGATGACGCGGCTCTCGGCGGCGGAGAGCGCCTCCACCGTCTGGAGCGCCACCACCAACGCAGCGTCGAAGCTCGCGCTCCCGCTCCAAGCGGGTGCCGGGAGGGGCTCCTGCGCGGGCGTGGAGACAGCGGTCGCGACGAAGCTGTTGATAGCGAAGTCCGAGAAGACGCCCAGGGAAGTGGCCCGGAGGTCTCCCAGGGTGATCGCGATGCGGGAGGCGGTGTCGCGATGAATGCCCACCCGCACGTTGATCGCGCTGGTAGAGCCAGCCGGCGCCGAGTCTGCGGGGACGCCGGGGATGGCATCCGGGCTGTCGGTCGCCGCGACGAGACGATTCATCTCGTCGGACACCCGTGCGATGTCGTCGGACAAGCGACGAATCTCCGTTGTGGGGTCCGCCGTCGTGCTCTCGATGGCAGAGCGGCGGAGCCGCTGGAGGATGCCCGCTACCTCTTCGACCGCAGACTCGGCGTTGGCCATCACAGCCGTGCCGTCGGCGGCGACCCGAATCGCGAGCTGGAACTCCCGGGCTGGGAGCTCTCTTTCCGTATTCGCGATCCGGATTCGGAGCCCGGAGCGAACGGGACCAGCCAGAAGTCGGCGGTCGGGGCGTGCGGAGTTGGTTCGGATGATCAACGCCATCTTGGCATCCCGGGGTCTGAGGGTGCACACAGACCAATCCACCTGCGGACACGCTGCGAGGGGCAGCGGTCCGAGGTGGAGCTGGTCGCCGATCGGTGCTGCTGCCTACGAGAGGAGCGAGATCACCGACTGGTTGACGTTCTTGGCCTGTGCGAGCGCGGCGACGCCGGCCTGCTGCATGATCTGCTCTTTCGTCATCTCGGCCGTCTCGGTCGCGTAGTCCGCGTCCCGGATGCGGCTCTCTGCTGCCGACAGCGCCTCGACGTAGATCATCGCGTTGTTGATCGCGGAGTCGATGCGGTTCTGCACAGCACCCAGGGTAGACCGGGAGGTGTTCAGCGTGTCGAGCGCCAGATCGATCGTGTCGAGGGCAGACTGGGCGTTGGTGACCGAGTCGACTCCGGCCACATCCACGCCGAGCTGGTTGGCGGTGATGTTGGTCAGTCCGATGTTGATCCGGCTGTCGGCGTCGTTGTTGATGCCGACCTGCACGTCCAGGGAAGTGGTCGTTCCGTTGGTGAGCTGAACCCCGTTGAACTCCGTGACGTCGGCGATGCGATCGATCTCGGAGTTGAGCTGGATGAACTCGTCCTGCAGATACTGCCGCTCGTCGTCGTCCAGGGTCTCCGAAGAGCTCTGGACAGCGAGCTCGCGCATCCGCTGAAGGATGTTGGTCACTTCGTCATAGGCCGACTCAGCGGTCTGGATGACAGAGATGCCATCATTCGCATTGCGGATGGCCTGCTGGGTGCTGATCACCGCCGATTCGAGGTTGGTCGCTACGCCAAGTCCGGCCGCATCGTCGCCAGCCCTGTTGATGCGAAGGCCACTGGCGATCCGCTCCAGGGTACGACCCAGCCTTGTGTTGGTACGACTCAATTCGGTCGCGGCGGCAATGGACGCAGTATTGGTCCTGACGGTCATCGCCATGGTGGATACCTCTCATGGGTGTTGGTTGAAAGCAGGGCCCCGTGGCGGGCCGGATTCGCTCCAAGCCGTCTATCGGTCAGGGGGGGGGGCACTTTAGGGGCGGCGGGAAGTTTTTTTGAGAAACTCGGCGGGCGGCCTTCACAGGTGCGGCTTCTCAAGCTCCGACGTCTCGTGTATCCGTGAAACCGC
>CAYXGP010000347.1:0-6653 GCA_964464515.1 uncultured Enterobacterales bacterium | reverse complement strand
GTCACACCACTGCGTCTCGACGCTCAGACTGCCCCCAAATCCCGAATGCGCCCGTCGTCGAGTCGACGTCGAACGTGTCTGTCTGTGCGCCGCCGGAGATCCCCGCTCCGCTCAGCTCCAGATCGCGCTCCGGGACATCCACCGAGTCGGTGAGCAGGGTCACGGTCGCGGCGGCCGCGCCGATCTCCTCGGGACGGAACGACGCCGAGACGACGTGCGACTCCTCGGGTCCCAGGGTCCATGGCAGCAGCGCGTCGTCGATGGACAGCACCTCGTCGCCCGCGATCTCCAGCTCCAGGATACGCAGAAGCTCGCTGGTCTCGTTGGTGAGCGTCACGTCGAGATCCTCGCGGCACCCGACCCCCACCTCGCCGAAGTCCGCGGGATCGGGCGAGGCGTCCAGCCAGGCCGCCACCCGGCTGCCGCTCAGGGCGATCTCCAGGGTGGGCTCGTCGGGATCGTCCGAGGCGATGACCACTGTGTCCGTCACGGCGTCTGCGGCCTTCGGCGAGAAGTCGATGGTCAGCGCCACGTCGGCGCCGGACGGCACCACGTCGGTCTGCAGGTCTCCCAGCGAGAAGCCCTGGTCGCCGTAGACCAGGTAGACCGCCGACAGGTTCAGCTCTACCCCGCCGAGGTTGCTGATCAGCACCGTCTCGCTGGGCAGTCCATCGGAGGGATCGATCTCGCCGAAGTCGATCTCCGTCACGGACAGTTCGATGTCCGGCGCGTCGGTGGGCGGGGTCGAGCCGCCGCCGGTCGGCTGGGTGTCGGTGCCCATCAGGTGTCCGTCGTCGTCGTCCTTGTCGGAGCTGGCTGGATCGCAGGCGAGCAGGGAGAGCATCATCAGGCTGAGCATCGGGGCTCCTTTGATCAACAGGTACTCTTGATCAACAGGTACTAGCGTAGCGGACGGAGCGCGCCCACCGAACCGCGAGACGCCGGGATATCCAGCGGTTCGTGGTTTGGCACCGGAGCGCTGTTCGCATGCTCACGTTCTTTCTACCGCTCCTGATCGTCAGCGGCGGTCTGATCGCCTGTAGTGGAGAGCCGGGTGACGCTGTCGACTCCGGGACCGATGGCCTCTCGGGCTCCACCGGGCCCGCGGATACCGCCGGGTCTACAGATACCACCGGGTCCACGGGCTCCGGCACCCCGCCGAACACCACGGACACCGGCCAGCCCACGACCGGCCCCTGGCTGGACGGTCCGGTGGACGTGATCCTACCCGTGACCGGCCTCACCGCCGACCAGCTCGCGGTGGTGGTCAACAGCGATGACCCCCTGTCTGCAGAGATCGCCGAGCGGTACATCGACGCGCGGGGGATCGACCCGACGCGCGTGGTGACCCTGGCGCTGGGCACCGACGGCGCCCTCGACAGCGCGTCGTTCGAGAGCCACAAGGCGGAGCTGGATGCCCTGCTCGACGACGACGTGCAGGCGCTCCTGCTGGCGTTCACGACCCCCTACCAGGTGGGCTGCATGGGCGCCGCGGCGGCCTTCGCCCTGGGGTTCTCGGAGGACTACTGCAGCACCCCGTGCAGCGAGACCCGCGCCTCGGACTACTTCGACTCCGGCAGCGTGGCTCCATGGACCGACCACGGCATCCGGCCAGCGATGATGCTCTCTGCAGAATCGACCGAGGCCGCGGAGGAGATCATCGGGCGCGGCGTGGACGCCGACGACACCCGGCCGATGGGCGACGGCTGGTTCGTCCGAACGACCGACTCTGCACGATCGGTGCGCTACGATGCTTTCGAGGACACCGTGCGTGTGTTCGATGAGGATGCGCTCACCCTCACCTACCTCGATAACAGCGCCGGCGATGGTGCAGATACGCTCGCCCACGCCGCGGATGTGTTGTTCTACCTGACCGGCCTCACCCATGTCTCGGACATCGCCACCAACACCTTCCAGCCGGGCGCGCTGGCCGACCACCTCACGAGCTACGGCGGCGTGCTCAGCGAGAGCAACAGCCAGATGCCGATCACCGACTGGCTGTCCGGCGGCGCCACCGCCAGCTACGGCACCGCCCACGAGCCCTGCAACTACACCTGGAAGTTCCCGGACTCCACGGTGCTCGTGCCGTGGTATTACCGCGGCGCCACGGCGATCGAGGCGTACTGGAAGTCGGTGGCGTGGCCGGGTGAGGGCAACTTTGTGGGCGAGCCCCTGGCCCGACCGTTCGGGCATGTGTGGTCATGGGCGGATGGCACGCTGATGATCGAGACGACCTTTCCGGATCGACGCTCGGACTGGGTGCTGGAGGCCGCCGACAGCGCGGAGGGTCCGTGGGAGGTGGTGTCCGAAGGGCACGGGCCGGGGCTGCTACACGGGCCGACACGCGTGGTGGAGAGTGACGCCTGGCGGCGGTACTACCGGCTGGTGGAAGCTGAGGAGTAGACCTCTCGTGTTGCATCCGTCTCCGGCTGCTAAGGCCGCTCCAAGAAAAGCATGTCCCCCCTCGACGCGGATGCCCTTCGCCCACCGGCGTGCGACGCTCTCGAAGTATCCAGATACGACAGCGAGCGACGAACGCCAGTGGACTCGAGCCTACGCGCCGATCATGGGACCTTTCTTTCCCTGGAGCGGCCTAAAGCTCCTCCTCGCTGACGGCGCTTCCCCCGCCGAATCGGACGGTGTTCGGGTCGATCTCTGCCCAGTTCCGGCTCTCCGGCACCTCTCGAACCTGCGCCACCAGCCGCTGCCCCAGGAAATCGACCTGATACGCCAGCAGCAGCCCCTCGCTCGACCACGACAGCACCATCTCGCCGCCCTCGCCGGTCCAGGACCAGCGCTCGACGTCTACATCGCGGCCGCCGATCCGCAGCTTGGACGCCCCCAGAGCGCGCGTGGGGCCAGTCATGATCGTGCCGTACTCAGCGGCGAGCATATGCACCGTTCCGCCCTCGGTGAGCGGGGCGTGGCGCTCGGGGTCGAGCAGATCGAGCGAGGTCAGATCGACCTCGTCTGCGGTGAGGTGGCTGCGGGTGAGCTGGCCGCCCTCCATCACGGTGAGCACCCAGCGCCCGTCGGTGCCGAGCCGGGCCTGCACCTCGCGTTGGCCGCTGGTGTCTTTGGAGGAGCTGGTGAAGCTGGTGCGGCCGTGCGCGACCCGGGCGCTGCTGCGTGACTGCATCTCGATGCGCGTGCCCGCGACCTGGGCCGACAGGTCGAGGTAGCTCTCGATGATCCTCGACTGGGAAGTCTCCGGGCTGCCCATGTGGCGAATGCGGACCTCCCGCGTGCCGACCGGGGTCTCGCCCAGGGTGAGATCGTAGGTCAGAACCTGGGTATCGGAGGCAGAGGCCGCGGCGCTGATCAACAGCAGCTTGGGCAACAGCAGCGTGGGGAGCATGGGGGAGGTCCGGCCAGGGAGAGGGACGCGCTATCGTATCCCGGAGAGGGGGAACGGTGGCGCGCTGGCGACACGAACAGGTGATCCGCCGACAGGTGGCTGCTGAGCGGGGCAACGTCTTTCGGCAGGGCGGCCCCCGCGTGGCGCTGCTCTACCCGAGCCCGTACCGCGCAGGCATGTCCTCGCTGGGGTTCCAGTGGGTGTTGGCGCTGCTGCGTACGCAGGGCTTCTCCGCGGAGCGGGCCTTCCTGCCCGAGAGTGTTCGCGGGAACGCTGGCAGGCAGGGGACGCTGGTGACGCACGAGACCCTCACGCCGGTGTCGCGATTCCCGGTCATCGGGGTGAGCCTGGCCTACGAGCTCGAGCTGGCGGGCCTCATCCAGGCGCTCGAGCTGGCGGGGATCCCCGTGCTGGCCGCTGATCGCGGTCCGCGCGACCCGCGGATCATCCTGGGCGGGCCCCTGACGTTCTCGAACCCGCTGCCCGCGGCGCCGTTCGTAGACGCGATGCTGCTCGGCGAGGCCGAGGACGTTCTGGAGCCCGCCTTCCGCGCCGCCTTCGATGCCCCCGATGGCCGCTTCGAGGAGCTCATCGCCGCGCTGCCCGGCGGCTATGTCCCGCGGATCCACGGGGAGACGCTGCCGCCCATCGCGCGCGCCAGCGACACCTGGCTGCCGGCGCGCGGACCCATCCTCGCGCCCGAGGCCGAGCTGCGCGACATGTTCTTGATCGAGGGGGAGCGCGGGTGTCATCGGATGTGCACCTTCTGCGTGATGCGACGCGGCACCCACGGAGGCATGCGGCTGGTGGGACCGGGAGACATCCTGGAGCTGGTGCCCGAGCAGGCGCGTCGGGTGGGTCTGGTGGGGGCGGCGATCTCCGATCACCCCAAGCTGGTGCCGCTGCTGGAGCGGCTGGTGGGCAGCGGCCGCGAGGTGGGGATCAGCTCGCTGCGGGCTGATCGCATCGCGCGGAAGCCCGACATCGCGCGCCTTCTGCGGGCCGGCGGCTACCGCACCCTGACGGTGGCTTCCGACGCCGCCAGCCAGCGCCTCCGCCGCGAGCTCCGCAAGGGCACCACCGAGGAGCATCTGGTCGCGTGCGCCGAGCAGGCTGCGGCCCACGGCTTCAAGGTGCTCAAGGTCTACATGATGGTCGGCGTGCCGGGCGAGACCGACGAGGACATCGACGAGCTGCTCCGCTTCACCGCCGAGCTGGCGCGTATCCACCCCGTCGCGCTGGGCGTCGCGCCGTTCGTCCCCAAGCGGAACACCCCCCTGGCCGGGGCGCGTTTCGCGGGGATCTCCGAGGTGGACCGGCGGCTCAAGCGGCTGGCCCGCGGGCTGAAGGGCCGCGCCGAGGTACGGCCGACGTCGGCGCGCTGGGCCTGGGTGGAGGCGGAGCTGGCGGCCGGCGGGCCCGAGATCGGCCACGCGGTGCTGCGGGCGGTGCGGAGCGGCGGGCGGTTCGCCGACTGGAAGCGGGAGCTGACCGGGTAGCGGAGGCCCTCACTTGACGCCCATCCACGTCGCCCCCTTCCAGGTGGTGTCCCCGCGGACGAGGTGCTCCAGGCAGCGCTCGATGTAGATCTCCGCCGGGCCGTCGTGGGGGCTGTGTTCGAGGTGCGTCTGGAAGGCCTCGAGCGCTCGCTCGAAGTCGCCGGCCTGGTAGCGCGCGAGGGCCTCGGTAAAGCCCGGCGTCTGGCGTCCGTCCTGCAGCCCTTCGGGGAGGGCGTCGAGCAGCTCGTAGATCACCACCGCTCTGGTCTTTCCCTTGGTAACGACCCGGTCCAACTCGCGGAGCCGAAACGCGTCGGGGTTGGACAGGCGCGCGCGGGTGTGCTCGGTGAGCAGCACCGGCGTGCGGTAGTGCTTGGTCAGGCTCTCCACCCGGGCCGCCAGGTTCACCACGTCTCCGATCACGCCGTTGTCGAGTCGGTCGCCGCCGCCGATGGTGCCCATCATCAGCGTGCCGTGGTTGATCCCGATGCCGATCTTGACCGGGAGCTCCTGCTGGGCGTTGAAGCGGTCGAGCGCTCGCATCATGCCACCGGCCGCGCGCACCGCACCGTCCGCCCCGTCGGGGAAGATCGCCATGATACCGTCGCCCAGGTACTGGTTGATGAAGCCCCCCTCGCGATGGATCTCGGGCTCCATGAAGCTCAGGTACTCGTTGATGAACGCGAAGGCCTGCTCGGGGAGCAGCCGCTCCAGGATGCTGGTGAACGAGCGCAGATCGGCGAACATCACGCCGACGTCCAGCTCGACGTGATCGCCGCGCTCGATGTCGCGGATCGTCTCCCGGTGGAGGAGCTCCAGGAACTCCAGCGGCACGAATCGCCGGGTCGCCTGGTGGGTGTCCTCGAGCTGGCGGTTCTTGTCGGCCAGCTCCGCGTTGGCGCGCTGGATCTGGCGGTTCTTCACCTCCAGCTCCAGGTTGGTGGTGCGGACCTGCTCGAACAGCTGCGCGTTCTCGATGGCGATCGCCATCTGCGCGGCGAACAGCCGGAGCCTCTGCTCGTCGCGATCGGTGAACGGGCCGCCTCGCCTGTTGAGCACCTGGATCACGCCCAGCGCCGTGCCGGTCTTGTTCTGGATCTGCATCGCCAGGATGGAGCGGGTGCGGTAGCCGGTCCGCTGATCGACGGCGCGGTTGAACCGATCGTCCTCGTAGGCGTCGCGGATGTTGACCACCTCGCCGGTCTGGAAGACCGATCCGGCGATGCCCGAGCCGACGGGGATGCGGATGGCGCGATCCTCCAGCCCCTCGGCGATGTTCGAACACAGCTCGTTCCTCTCGGGGTCGAGCAGGAACAGCGTGCTGCGCTCCGCGTCGAGGATCTCCGTGACGGACGTCATCACCTTCACGGCCATCTTCTGGAGCTGCAGCTCCTCGGAGATGGCCGTCGTCAGCTCGATCAGCCGGCTCTCCCGCATGTGGACGGACGTGAGCTGGATGTCCACCAGCTGTCGAACCTGGATCTTGAACGACACCAGGATGATCAGCAGCACGGTGATCACCCCCACCGAGATGCCCAGCGCGCGGACCTCGTGGAGGCCCCGTCCGGAGACGAGCTGCTCGACGGGGGGCGTGAGCACTCCCCCGGCGACCCCCACGAGGATGCAGGCCACTCCCCCGAGCCCGAGGAGCACCAGCCATGCGCGGCGCGTGCTCGCGCGGGTTCGGATCGGTCCCATTACACTCGGTCCCTTCACGACAAGGACTATTCAGGGTTTGTCGTTAGAGGGTAGTCGAGGGGTAAATCACTTTGCGAATCGCTTGATAAGGACCCAGG
>CAYXGP010000346.1:0-6931 GCA_964464515.1 uncultured Enterobacterales bacterium | reverse complement strand
CCCCGCCGGGGGGCCCGCGCGCGCCCGGCGCCCGGCGGGGCCGCCCGCGGCCGCTCCAGAGCGCGCCGCTGCCAGGACGGAGCGGGCAGCGGGCAGCGTCGCGCGGGGCGACCGGAGTGGTAGGCGTCCCAGTCCACCTCTGCGCCGTGGATCCAGAGGCGCGCCAGCTGCTCGGTGATGAGCAGGCTCGCGGCGGGGCCGGGCGGCGGCGCGGGGCAGACCAGCGAGGGCAGCCCCGCGTCCAGTCGCTCTTCGGCGGCCTCCACCGCCGGGCTGGCGCCGATGCAGATGATCGCGCCCTCCCAGGCCTCCAGCACCCCCAGGCCGGCGTCGCCCATGGCGATCTGAGTGTAGGGGCGGTCCCAGTGAGCGGGGTCGCACAGGTCGCGCGGCGGACAGGCGTGGGCGTCGTCGCCGTCGAACAGCGGAATCGTGGGCGCGGAGAGGGTGGTCTCCGGCTCCAGGCCGTCCATCAGGGCGAGCCCCACCACCGGCTCGAACACCTCTGCGTGGCAGGCCGCCGACAGCAGGCCCACTCCCGAGCCGATGGCCGCGCTCGGCGCGAGCCCCCAGGATCGCCACAGCGCAGCCAGCGCCATCTGCGCGACGAAGCGGGCCCCGGGACTGCCGTCCCAGGTGTCCTCGGCCAACGCGCACTGATCGACCACCGACGCGAAGGCCGGCTCGGCCGCATACAGTCCGTCGGGGCCGTCGTCCGCCTCGCCAGAGAAGACATACAAAACAGGGAGGAGGGCGTCGACGCGACCCTGGAGGACCAGCGGATCCGGACGCCCCGCGGCCGCTGCACGCAGGCCGTCACGCAGCTCGTCCAGATCGGTGAAGAGGATGGCGAGGCGCTCGGCGAGGGCCGGACGCCCTGTCGCGGCGCTGAAGCAGAGATCGGCCACATCGACGCCGTCGTCGATGGTGGTCAGCAGCAACTCGACCGACGCGATGAGCGCCGACCTGGTGGGCGCGCTGAGGGGCAGCAGGTGGATCTCGCGCTCTGGGAGGGTGGCGTCGCCTGGGAGCAGGGGCGCAGGGCCGGCGACGAGGTGGGCCGCGGAGCCCCCACGCCCGCGAGCGCTGACGCCCGCCAGCGGCGGACCTTCCCAGGGCCGGGTGTCGGTGGCGATGCGCACCCCCTGTGCCTCCCCCGGGGCTGCGGGCAGCGGACGGGCGAAGTGCAGGTGCGCGGGGATGGTCTGGTGGTGGAGCGCGAGGAGTGCTCGCGCCATGCCAGCGGCGCCCCCGGCGTAGCCCAGATCACCCAGATTGGTGCGCGCGGCCCCGACGGCCACCGGCGCCGCGCGATCGCCCCCGACAGCTGCGGCGATCCCCGCCAGCTCGGCGGCGTCGTCGGCGGGGAGACCAGCCCCATGGGCCTCGAGCAGCCCGATGTCTGCGGAGGTCTTTCCGGAGCGGAGGAGCGCGGTGTCGAGCAGCGACGCCCAGTCGGCCGCCGGCTCCGCGCCCTGGTGGGCCAACGCCCCCCCGTGGATCACCGCGTAGACCCGATCGTGATCGCGCTGGGCGCCCTTCAGGGGCTTGAGAACGAGCAGCACCATGCCCTCGGCAGTGCTGGCGCCATCGGAGCGAGCGTCGAACGATCGGCACGCGCCCCGGGCAGCAGGCACAGACTCGAGGATCTGCATCCCGCCCGCCAGCGCCGCCGCGCACCCTCGGTTGCGCAGGCTCAGGCACGCCTGGTGGATCGCGGTCAGGCCTGAGGCCTCCTCCGCGTCGATGACCATCGCCGGTCCGCCCAGGCGGAGGTGACCGGCCGTCTGCGCCACCACCCCGCCGGCGTCGGAGGCCCCCAGGAACAGCCCGATCGGGTAGTCATCCCGCGCCAGAACGCCGGCGTCCGCGAGGGCTTCCCAGGAAAGCTCCAGCAGCATTCGCGTCCGCGGAGCGGTGCGCGCGGCGCGCCACGGGCTCAGACCGATGGTGTCGGGATCGAAGCCCTCCAGACGCGTGATCTTCGGAGGGGTGCCCGGGACGATCACGTGCCCGCCCGAGACCAGCAGCTCCCACAGCGCCCCGGGGGTGCCGACAGCGCCGGGCAGCCGGCAGGCCATCCCAACCACCGCGATGGGCTCGCCGGCAGAGATGCCCGGCGAGGGGCGAAGTCGACGGAGCTCTCGGAGGAGGGGTTCGTCATGGCTGGGGCTGGACATCGGGCAGAACCGCTCCTTCGGGGCAGGGCGCACGGAGCCGCGCGGGGCCGCTGCTCGGGGGCGCCTGCCAGCGGGTCAGGGCGCAGACAATCTATTCGTAGCGGAAGGGCCAGGCCAGGAAGGTCCGCTTGACCCGCAGGTAGATCCCGAACAGACCGAGCGGCTCGGCCATCAGGAAGCCACAGACCAGCACGCTGAACAGCAGGGTGCTGCGCTGCGCAGAAGACAGCGCGGACAGCAGCGGAAGATCGCGCCCCAGCGTCTCGGCCAGGGGCGACAGGACCACGTAGGCCAGGGCTCCCGCCACCGCACCGAAGACGGTGCCGATGCCCCCCAGCACGATCATCGCGATGTACGCCACGCTCATGTGCAGGTCGAACGGTGGCTCGACGGTGATGTACTGCTGCTGGTACGCGAACATCGAGCCCGCGAGGCCCCCCAGGAAGGAGGAGATGCCGAACGCCAGCACCTTCGTGCGTGCGGGGTGGACCCCCAGTGCCGCGGCGGCCAGATCGCTGTCGCGGACGGCCATCATCGCGCGGCCGGTGTGCGAGCGCCGCAGATTGCTCGCCAGCAGGGCCGCGCCGGTCGCCAGCGCCAGGTAGAGCCCGTAGAGTTTGTGCTCGAACGAGATCGTGACGCCGCCCAGCACCCACGGCTGGGTGACGTCTCCCAGCACGCTCGTGCCCTCGGGCGAAGTGAACCAGGAGTGCATGGGCACCGCGATACCGGAGACCCCGCCCGTCAGGTCGGGGAAGCTCAGGAGCACATGGGCCACGATGAACAGCAGGCCCAGGGTGACGATCGCCAGGTACAGCCCGCGCAGGCGGAGCGCGAACGGCCCCACCACCAGGCCGACGCCCGCCGCCACCAGACCGGCGAAGGGCATGCACAGCCAGAACGGCACGTGCAGGTGCTGGCCCAGCACCGCCGAGGTGTAGGCGCCCAGGGCCAGGAACGCCGCGTGACCCAGGCTGATCTGCCCCGCGAAGCCGGTGAGGATCATCAGGCCCACGCTGCCGACGATCGCGATGAGCGCCTGGTTGGCGATGGTCAGCCAGCGGGCAGAGGCGACGAGCGGGAAGATCAGCACGAAAACGCCGCCGAGGGTCCAGGCCACCTTGTGCCACATGTCCGGGAACAGTCGGAGATCCTCGCGGTAGCTGGTGACCAGGGGTCGGGTGGGCATCGTGCTCCCGTACGAGGAAGGGTCCTATCGCGCCGCGGCGCGACGAGACGCCACCCGCCCCATCACCCGCCGCAGGACATTGATCCCGATGAACGGCAGCGCCGAGCCGAGGCGGACGTCCTCCGGCCTCCTCGACGCCCAGATCACCGCGGCAGCTGTAAGGATGACGAGCACGATCGACAGCGCGCGGGTCTGGGGGACGATCACGCCGAGGTAGCCTCGCGGGCTCCGGATCGTGTAGGACGTGCCCGCCAGCAGCGCGCCGACGAACAGCCCCCCGCCGCCGAGCCGCGCCAGCAGATCGGCCACGGGCGGGATGGGCACGTTGAACACCAGCGCTCCCACCAGCAGCCACAGGTCCGCGCCCAGCAGGAACGGGTTGAGCGGCGTGCGCTTCCAGGCCAGGCCACCCACGATGAAGACGGCCAGCGCCGCAGCGATCGCGAACCGCGGACCGGCCACTGCGAGGTCGATCTCACCAGAGAGGACGAAGCCCGCGGCCAGCGCGAGCACGGGCACGAACTGGACCGCTTCGGTGAGGACTGCGCGGAGCATCACGCAACTACTCCTCGCCAAAGTGAGACCAGCGCCGGCGGAAAACCACCTGACTACCGTATAGGACGTCATTTTCGCTGAGCGAACTTCCCACCAATCCGACAACAGTAGGGGTGAATGGTAGGGGTTGGGTCACTCGGGGTCCTCCCACGGACCGGCGATAACGCGCCCACTGGAGCCCGCGCGACGCCCCAACCGAGCACGACTCACCGCGCGCTCTACATCGTCGTCGGTGGCCCGACGGTAGAACCGGAGCATCGTGGTTGGTGAGGGTCCGGTGTTGGCTGCGGCGGTGCCCGGGGCAACCCCAGCGCGGAGCGCTCATCGACCGCCAGGCGCCGTAGTCCGTGAGCGGACCATGGCTCGATGCCGCCGCGCTTGCAGGCGTCGGTGATGGCCTTCTTCGTGCTGCAGGTGAGCCCGCTCGCGCTATTCGATGGCGTTGTCGCCACGTTGAGCCAGGGTGGGGTGCCTATGGACGCTGACGCTCCTGTGGACGATGTGGACAGCCGCTTCGCGCTGCGTGGCGACCCGATTCCACAGGTTGTTCCTCGATCGGGATCACCCCCATGCCCGAACGTGGACACCACAGCGCCCAGTCCCCTCGTTCTGCGTGGCGCGTCTCACTCTGCCCACGGTGCAAGCGGGCCGGGGTACCACCTCGCTGGCGACGGGGTGGTCTGCTCCCGCTGTGCTCGCCTGCGGTGCGTGGGGTGCTGCAGGTTGCGTCGCCGACGGGCGCAGAACCGGACCTGGCGATGTTCGGGTGGGTGAAGGACAGCCCGCCGGAGAAGCGGGAGGTGAGGGCGTGGAAGCGGGGTGATGGGCCGCGCATCCGGATCGCCTTGCCGCCGTTGCGGGCTGGGCTTGGCAAGGGCGCTCACTCCTCTGGGGGCTGAGGTGAGGAGACCGGGAGAGGTGGTGGTTCCCTCCTCAGAACCAAACAAACCCCCACAAACGGAAGACGCCAGTCTGCGCGTGTCTTGACTCTACGTTCGGTTCGAAGTCCCGGGTAATTGCTACAGCGCGACCCGCCCCTCCCAGTCGGCTTCCTCTCGATCCCCTTCATCACACACCCCGCGGCGTCGATCGCGCCTCGAGGCGGGCGCCGTCGAGTGCTTCAACGAGCACATGGGCAGCGGCGTACACCTCCGCCTCCCGCTCGCCTTCGACGGTGAGGATGGCGGCCGGGCCCCCGTCGCGCTGGTCGTGACCGCAGCGCAGGCCCAACACCTCCTGCGTCCAGCCGTGGGAGTCGAGCACCCCGCGTGCCTGACCGATGGTGTCGTCGGTCAGTGTCCGTCCGGCCACCGCCAGCCGAATCCAGGGTCGCTCGGTGGGGAGCGGGGCGCTGGTGTAGTCGAGGCCATCAGCGGCGATGCGGTTGTACTCCCACAGCGGCACGATGGCGGCGACGCGGCGGCCCCCGCGGGTGAGCAGGATGTGCATGCCGCCCACCTCCGCCTGGCTGATGACGGCAGACAGGTCGGTCCGCGCCTTCGTGATCGGGATCTCCTTCATCGGGCGGCCCGTCATCCGGCACCTCCCGCCGCTCGCCGCGGCTGCTCGTCGTTCAGGCCCAGCTCGTCATACAGCTCCTCTGCGTCGATGTATGCATCGGGGCCGTCGGCCTCCTCGAGGCCTTTGGCTACGCGGGCCTCGACCTCAGCGTCGATGATCTCCACGAGATCGGCGTAGTCGTCCATGGGCACGATGACCGCCACCGGCTCGCCTTCATCGTTGGTGAAGATGAAGCGCGCGCGGAGCTGTGCCGCCTTGCGTGCGATGTTCTCCAGATCCGCGCCGGCTGACGGGATCGGCACTTCAAAGGTGAAGGGCATGAGGTTCTCCGGTTCAAGGTCGGCGCTGTAGTCCTTGGGGACGCGGCCAGCGCCGCACCGCACCCCCAGGCGGGCTCTCACCGCCGCTGCATCTTCCGGGTCTTGTAGGCATCGCCGCGCTTCGTGATGTCCTGCACGAGCAGGATGACGAGCTGGCCCTCGGCGGTGATCTGGATGAACGCGCGCTGGGAGCCGATGCGGAGGCGGACCATGCTGTTGGCGTTGGTGATCCTGGTGACGTCGCCAGGCAGGCTCTCCATGATGGAGGTGACGGTGGCGCCGTCGGGGATCTGGGCGGCGAAACCGTCGATGGCCGCGCGGATGCGGTTCGCGGCGGTGGTAGCGGATCGTGGCGGCCATCGTGCTCCCCTCTCAGCATACAAAACGTAAGAACCGTACGTTCATTGTCGAGGGGTGAAGCGTACATTTCTTACGCTTTTGCTATATCGTGCGACACTCACGGGATCGCGCCGGTGAGAAGCGATGAGCACCTACACCATGCGACAGGGGATCGAGCCCCCCCGCCCACCCGGAGCGGATTCTGCGGCGTCAGTATCTTGAGGAGAGGGGCATCACCGCTTACCGCCTGGCCAAGGACATCAGCGTCCCCCATCAGCGGATCACCTCACTGATTCGGGGGGAGCGCGACATCAGCGCAGACACCGCGATGCGTCTGGGGCTGTTCTTCGGCACCACCGCGCGGTTCTGGTTGAACATGCGGGCGCACTACGGCCTGGAGATCGCCGGGCGCAGCATCGAGATGGAGGAGATCCGCGGCGACGTCACTCCGAACACGCGGCCGGAGGAGGCCCTCGAGAGCCCCACGCCGGAGGAGCGCGAGGAACCCGGCCCGGATCGCCAGGCCGGGGTCGGCTGAGCCGGCCGCGCCCGTGGTGGAGGTGAGCCGTCTTCGCTAATCAAAGGTCTGGGGCGGTCAACTCAAGAAGCATGGGCACCTTCAGGGTGTCCGGCTACCTCAACGTTTCCGAGCGCCGGTGCGCCTGTGGTCGGTGTCTGTCTGCGGGCGTGGAAACGTTGAGGTAGCCGGACACCCTGAAGGTGCCCATGCGCCCACAGACAAGATCGGACCAGAGACGCGTGGGCGCTCTGCTGGCATGGATGGCGATGCACCATCCGGGTTGCAAGGCTGCCTCACCTCCACCACG
>CAYXGP010000345.1:0-6936 GCA_964464515.1 uncultured Enterobacterales bacterium | reverse complement strand
CCTGGAGCGGCCTTACTCGACGATATCGGCGTGGCTCCGGTGGTCGATGCCCTGGTCACGCGCTGATCAGCTCGACATCCCCCGCCAGCACGACCTCCCCTCCTACGAGCAGCGCCCCGTCCTCCCGAACACCCGTGGCGACTCCCTTCACCTCCCCGATCCGAACGAGCCGACCGAGTGTGCGGCTCCGGGCGCGCCAGGAATCCAACGCTGCGGGCGCGGCGGGATCAGCGGCGTCGAGCGCCCTGACCAGTCTGCCGAACCAATCCAGCCGATCCTGCCTCTCCCCCCGCAGCTCGCGCAGAGACGTGGCCGAGAGCCCCTCGGAGAACGCTATCTGGTTGACGTTGATCCCAACCCCCAGAACGAGAACATCCGGCGAGATCATCTCGATCCGCATCCCGCCCAGCTTGCGATCCCGGTCGTCGATCAGGTCGTTGGGCCACTTGACGAACGCCCCGAGCGCCTCGGCCAGCACGGCCCCCCACACCAGCGGACACCGCCCCATCCGGGCCACCGGCAGCGGCTGCCTGAGCACGAGGCTCATCAGCAGGTTGTCTCCGGGCGCGGACTCCCAGCGCCGGCCGAGCCGACCCCGCCCGGCCGTCTGGTGATCGGCGACCACGATCGTGCCCAAGACGCCCCGCTCCCGGGCCAGTCGGTTGGTGGAGTCGCAGGAGCGGTGGAATTCTACCCGGCGGCCAGCGATGCGGGTCAGGGCGCGTGTCTCGAACGGCGTCACCAGTCACCTCGATCCCGCGATAACAAGACGGGACCACCCCGGAGCGCGCCGCGTGCTGTCCGCAGAGCCCGACCAGAAGATCGACGCCCGCGTGGTGACGCTGTGGCGCCTGCAGCGCGTGATCCGCCTGGCCCTGGTGGGCCTGCCGTTCGCGGCGATGGTGGGGTTCGGCCTGACGGCGCTGGTCAACCTCACCCTCGGCGTGGTCGTGGGCGGAGGGCTGATCCTGCACGGGGTGGTGATGCTCATCCTGTGGCCGGCGCTGGAGTATCGGGCCTTCCGATACGCGGTGCGGGAGCACGATCTGCTCGTGCGCAGCGGGGTGCTGTTTCGCCGCTGGTCGTCGATCCCGCTGGGACGGATCCAGCACGTGGACACCCGGCAGGGGCCGCTGGAGCGCGCGCTGGGCCTGTCGCGGCTGCAGGTCTACACCGCGGCAGGCATGAGCGCAGACGGCAGCATCCCGGGACTGGCCGAGGAGGACGCCGAGCGTCTGCGCGATGAGCTGTCGCGGCGGGGGGGCGATGACGGCGTCTGAGGCCGCCTGGCGTCGCCTCCACCCCGCGAGCCTGGCGGTGAACCTCGTCCCGCAGGCGTGGCGAACCCTGCGCGCGAGCTGGCCGCTCCTGCTGGCGCTGGTCATCGGCGGCGACGGACTGTCTGGCGATCCGCTGGGTCTGCAGCTGTTCGATCTGTTCGTCGTCGTGTTCTTCCTGGTGCTGACCCTGTCGCGCACCGCCGTGCACTGGGCGACGCTGCGATACCGCGTCTATGACGGTCGGCTGGAGATCCGCTCGGGGTTGCTGAATCGACGCGCCCGCGCCCTCGATCCCTCGCGCATACAGAACGTCTCGCTGGAGCAGAATCTGTTCCACCGACTGAGCGGTCTCGTCGAGCTGCGCGTCGAGACGGCCGGCGACGCCTCCACGGAGGGGCTGCTCTCTGCGCTGTCGGTGGCGGAGGCGCGGGTCCTCCAGCGGGAGCTTCAGGAGATGGTGGGCCGCGCCGAGCCGACACCCTCCGGCGATCAGGGCGATCTGCTCGTGGAGATGTCCGCAGCTGAGACGCTCGCCTACGGGCTGTCCCGTCGCAGCATCGGCGCGGTGGCGGTGCTGACCGCGGTGGGCATGGAGCTGATGGCGCGCCTGGGTCCGCAGCACCAGCGCGAGCTGGCGTGGGCGCTGAACCCGCGGGTGATCGGCGGCGCCGTGCTGGGGGCGTTCGCCGTGTCCTGGGCGTTCTCTGCGCTGCGCGCTGCGTGGCGACACCACGGCTTTCGCTTGCAGCAGCTCGGCGATCGGTTGGTCACCGAGGAGGGGCTGACCACCCGACGGCGGGTGGAGATCCCGCTGGGAAAGGTCCAGCTTGTGCGGGCGGACGAGCCGTTCCTGCGACGCCGAATGGGCTACGGCACACTGCTGATCGAGACCGCCGCGCTCGGGTTCGCCGACGGCGCCGCGCGTCAGGCCGAGGGGGTCGTGCCCATGGTCGGTCGCGACGAGCTCCCCGGCATCGCCCGCCGCGCCGCGCCGGCCATCGCTGTCGATCCATGGACGGCGGAGCTGCTGCCCGCTCACCCCCGGGCCCTGTACCGGCTCCTGGTGGCGCGCTTCATCCGCGGGCTGATCCTCACAGCGGTCTGTGTCGTGTTGGCTGGTAAGTGGGGGCTCGCCGCGCTCGCGATGCTCCCGATCTCCGTGCCGATAGCGTGGCTCGATTGGCGCAAGCAGGGCTGGCTGATCACTCCGCAGGCGGTCATCAGCCGCCGCGGCTACCTCACCCGGCGCACCTGGATGGTCGCGCGGGACAAGCTCCAGAGCGTACACGTGGTGCAGTCACCGATGATGCGCTGGCACGGGCTGGGTCGTGTCGTCGTGCGGGTGGCGGGCAGCGACGTTCACCTGCCCGATATCGGGGTGGCTGAGGCGCACGGTGTGTTGGAGGAGCTGTCTCCGGAGGGTTCACCGGGACAGGCTGTTCCGGGCCAGGCTGTTCTGGACCAGGCGGTTCTGGACCAGGCCGTTCTGGACCAGGGAGTCACGGAATCGCCACAGTCGCCCGGTGTCCCGGAGCCGACGCCAGTCGAACATCACACGTAATCAGCGTCGCTCCCAGCACCTCCGCCAGCGCGACGTAGGCGGCGTCGTACGTGGTGAGGTTGTCACGCAGGGTCCAGATCCGTGGAAGGAGAGGCTCGTGGGGGTACCGCGCCGATCCAGGGCCGCGAGATCGGACAGCGCCTCTGCCCCTCTGCGCGGAGTCATCACGCGGGCGCGAACATGCCGACGAAACACCTGGGCGACCTCCAGATCCATCAGGTGCGGTGCATGCAGAGAGCAGGCCGGCGCGGCGATCTGCGCGGCGACGCGGCGCCCGGTGGTCGTGTTCAACAGACATGCGATCAGCATAGGTTCATGTGATCTGCATGTCGATGGGTCGCTGGTCAGTACGCGCCGCCCAGCTCGTCGGTGAGCTTCAGCGCCTCCTCCCAGTCGTCCCGGGTAGCCAGCAGATACGCCTCCGTCGTGCCGGCGTCCACGATCGCGGTCGTCGCGAAGACGCCCACGCAGCAGGCGAGGATCCCCAACATCGAGAAAAACCCGGTCGCGATGTAGTAGAACAGCAGCGCGAAGCGGCTGCCGCTGGCGAGCCCCCACGAGGTCCGCATCGCGTCCATCGGTCCCGCGTCGTCCAGCGCCACCGCGTGATCGCCGAGCGAGAGCCCCAACCCAACGTAGAGCGTCACCGGAAAGATCAGCACGGCCATGACCCCCATGCCGATGAAGGCGAGCTGCTCCCGCTCCACCGCTAGCGCCGCGGCGGTGATCGCTCCGCCCGGGAGCGCGGTCATCACCACCGTGGTGGTCATGATCATGCCCTTGAGCAGCTTCCACAGCGCCATCCGCTTGAAGGCGTCGCCCCCCGAGAACAGCGGACCCATGCTCGCGGTGCCCTGCACGAACAGCTCGCGGTGCAGCCGGAAGTAGCCCGGCTGCAGCCAGCTCCGGAACAGCCAGAACGCGAAGCCCAGGCAGCAGCCGATCCCCGCCACGACCAGCACGATCGCCGCGAGGGCCATCATCTCCTCCTCGCTCATGCTCCCGCCGCCGAAGGTCGATGAGGAGTTTCCGCCGCCCCCGCCCCCGCCGCCCCCGTTGGGCACTCCCAGCAGGAACGCGCCGACGAGCAGGCCGACCGGCTGCCGCTTGAGGGCCGCGAAGCCGTGTGAGACGGCGCGGCCGGGGGAGAAGGCTGTGGAGACGGGGAGACGCATGGACGTGCCGATTCTGGAGTCCCCTCCCCTGTATCGCGCCGCTCAGCGGCCGAACAGCACGTAGGCTGCGCCGGCCACCCGGAGCAGCAGCGATGCCCGATCACCACTCAGCCTGCACAGGTCCATCACGTCAGAGCGGCGGATTTCACCATACTGCTCGGCCCGGACACCGGGCCCCCTATCTTCGGCGCTTATGAGCCGCTGGCAGACAAAGCCACTGTGGACGCAGCGGCTGTAGCAGCGCCATCGACCGCTCTCGCGGACCGAAAACAACAGTGACTCCGGTGGCTCATGAGGCGTTTTGGTGTCTCAAGACCAGTGTTTTGTCAATAAAGGCATGATGGAATTCTCTTGGATAAGATGCCGTCAGAGACGGGGTTCTCCTGCATGCGAGAAGTCGAGGACTTTCTTGTCAACGCACTAGTTCAGTCGCTTTTTTCCGAGTCCGAAGTACTCTTCTCGATCAGCCGCGCACGTCGTCGAAGAGATCTGGCTTGGTTCCAATCACCCGTCTTCCGATAGCTTAGCGCCAACTCGTACAGCGTTTCAGCGACATCTGGGTGGTCGGGGCCGAGCGCCCCTTCCCTGATGGCGAGAGAACGCTGAAGGAGCGGCAAGGCCTGGTCAAACATCTCCAACTCCTGATACGTTCTTCCCACATTGTGTAGGGTTTTTGCGACGTTCAAATGTTCAGGCCCGAAGGAACTCTCTGCAAAGGACAACAGACGCTGGAAATACCGCAAAGCCATAGCAGACTCATCCACTCTATCGTAGTAATAGGCCAGAGAACCAATACATGCAGCGACATCTGGGTGGTCGGGGCCGAGCGCCCCTTCCCTGATGGCGAGAGAACGCTGAAGGAGCGGCAAGGCCTGGTCAAACATCTCCAACTCCTGATAGGTCGTCCCCATGAGGTGGAGGATCGTTGCGACATCCAGATGTTCAGGTCCGAGGGACTTCTCCTTGATCGCCAAAGCCCGTTGTAGAATGGGCAGTGCTTGAGAATGACCCTCCCTGAATATATAACTTGAGGCAAGTCCTTCAAGGGCCATCAATAGCTCAGGGCTCTCTGACCCGAAACCTCCTTCTTGAATGGTCAGCGCACGCTGATAGGCCAGACTCGCTGCGTCATTCTGCCCCAGCGACATGTGGACAATCCCCAGAGAGAGGAGTGTGTCCACAAGCTCCAGGTGCTCAGCTCCATGGAGTTTCTCCTCGATGGGCAAAATCTGCTCAAGGAAGGCTGATGCTTGCTCAAGTTCCCCAGCGAACAAGTAGTTCTTGAAATGCACCCGAAGTTTGCTAATGACATCCGGATGATCCGAATTGGGTACGCGCTCTACGATGGCCAGCCCACGCCGTCGGAGAGGCCCTGACTGATCATATGCCCCCAAGGCCTCGTGGAGACCAGCCATGGCATTTAGATTTTCCACCAAACCGAAGTGCTCTGGCCCTATGGACCTCTCCTGAATGCTGAGTACACGTTGACGAAGCGCCAACGCTTCGGTGATGTTGCCCAACATTTCAAAGCTGAGCGCCATGTCACCAAGTGTATTCGCGATATGTATTTGTTCGGGAGAGGAAGCGCTTTCCTGTATAGCCAGTACTCTCTTTTGAGATTGTAGCGACTGAGTGTACTGTCCCGTGGAAAGGTAACTCGCTGATATCATTTTGAGTGTCGAGATGAGCGCTGAGTGGTCTGCCCCTACAGCGCGTTCTTTGATGTCCAGCACTCGTAGAGAGAGGGGTAGCGCTTCCTCGTGGTTTCCCATCAAGAGGTAGATATACGCCAGATTGCTTACCCCGACAGCAACATCGGAGCTCTCGGCCCCGTAGACCTCCTCCTCGATGCGCACGATGCGCTGTTGTATCGGTAGTGCCTGCGAATACTGGCCAGCTTGGACAAGGCGAGCTGCTTCGCCCTTGAGCTGTTCGACTTCGTTCAGTGATTTGGCGGCCCCTGAGTTGACCTCTACCCTTTGCTCCGGGGACGAAGGGGATGCCTCGGTGGCACCGCCAAACACCAGAGAAGCGACAATGATCCAGGAATGAGAGCTGAGGCGAGGGATGAGAAGGTGCACCATGGAGAGCCTGCTGCACCGAAATGGCGCCATGACTGTTGGACTGTGGAGTAAGTTCAGTAGCAGGGGAACATATATCGGTTTCACCCGAGTTCGACAGCTGCTACTGCCATGATTGGCGAGCAGGCACACGTCTCCTTCGCTCTCGATGAACCCGTCGCTGAGGGTATGTGAGCAGATGTCGCGCGCCACTGACATGCTCCCCCAACAGCCCATCGCGCTACGAACCAGTGTATTGTCAAGAAAGTCTTGACTTGTAAAGTCGGGTCATCTTGTCGCGAGCCTTCTGGACAGTGAAGGTCCATGAGACGCGGACCTGTTCTTTGTTTCGCTGCTTGACCCATGCGGCGACCTCGCTCTTCATGGTCTGCTTGTCGGGGATGCGCCTCGCCAAGCACTGCTTCTGCAGGGCGGCGATCTCGCACTCAGCCATATTGAGCCAGCTGGCGTGCTTTGGTGTGAACCGGAAGTCGAGCCCCTTGGCTTCAGCGCTCGGCAAAAGTGACCCCCTGGTACTCGCCAGAAGTGACCCCCCTGATCATCTACCCGCGCAACATGGCCGCTGGGGGCTGGGGCCCCAGCACGATGACGATCACGGAGGCGGGGTGCGAAAAAGGGTCATCCATGGGAGCCGAGGAGGAGCGGATCACACCAGCTCGTGGGCTCCGGGGCATTTCGATGACCCCAATGGGCTGGGCGGGAAACGGTTGAACCTGGGTTTTCGTGTTGGCCCGGGCCAACATTCTCTCTCTGTGAGGTAGGCCCGGCAAGCTGACGCATCCCATAACTCGGTCCTGAAGGTCAGTCTTGGGCCGGGGCCGCTCTCGCGAGTAGGAGGG
>CAYXGP010000344.1:3292-6961 GCA_964464515.1 uncultured Enterobacterales bacterium | reverse complement strand
GCGGGGTTTGGTAGGGGTGATTACCCGGGGGGCGCCTTGTCCTACACCGTAAAAGAGATCTTCCTCACGCTCCTGGGGTAGGGCGCCCTGGCGGGCGGCGCGGCCGTCTTCTGCCGGTTCTCCGGCTGCAACCTCTGGTCCGGCCGGGAGGAGGACCGCGGCGCTGCCGACTGCACCTTCTGCGACACGGACTTTCGGGGGTCCGACGGCCCGGGCGGTGGTCGTTTTGACACTCCCGAGGCCCTGGCCGAGGCGATCGGCGAGACGTGGACCGCCGACGGCTCGCCGTTCGTGGTGTTCACCGGCGGTGAGCCCCTCCTCCAGCTCGACGCCCCACTGATCGCCGCGTGCCGCGCCCGCGGCTTCACCCTGGCCGTCGAGACCAACGGGACGCGCGCGGTGCCGCTCGGCGTCGACTGGATCTGCGTGAGCCCCAAGCCGGGGCCGCCGCTGCGCCAGCGCGCCGGTCACGAGCTGAAGCTGGTCTACCCGCAACCCGGCCTGGACCCGCTGGGGTTCGCCTCGCTGCCTTTCGACCACTTCTTCCTGCAGCCGATGGACGGCCCCGCACAGCGTGAGAACCTCGCCAGCGCGGTCGCCTACTGTCAGCAGAACCCCCGCTGGCGCCTGTCGGTGCAGGTCCACAAGCTGATCGGCCTGCCCTGAATCCAATAGCCCCTGACTCAATCAGCCCGTGAGTCTACCAGTGGAGCCCGCCATGAATCGCCCCCTGCCCGATCACGCCAGCGCCCCAGATACGCGCGGTGTGCCTCTCGATCGCGTGGGGATCTGTGGGCTGCGCTACCCCATCACCGTGCTGGATCGCGCCCGCGGTCGGCAGCCCACCGTCGCCGAACTGAGCCTGTCCGTCGGCCTGCCGCCAGACGTCCGCGGCACCCACATGAGTCGATTCATCGAGGTCCTGGAGGCCCACCGCAGCGAATTGACCATCCGCAGCCTCCCCGATGTATTGGCTCGGATGCAGGAACGCCTGGACGCGACGGACGCCCACCTCACCGCGCGCTTTCCGTACTTCATCCCCAAGGAGGCGCCTGTCAGCCGGGTGCCTTCGCTGCTGGACATCGACTGCGCGTTCCGCGCCACCCGGCGCGGACCCCACCTGGACTTCACCCTCGAGGTGACGGTGCCGGTCACCACCCTGTGCCCGTGCTCAAAGGCCGTCTCCGACCGCGGCGCACACAACCAGCGCGGGGAGGTCACCGTCGCGGTCCGCACGCGGGACTTCGTCTGGATCGAGCAGCTCGTGGAGGCCGTCGAGTCGTGCGCCTCTGCGCCGCTGTATGCGCAGCTCAAGCGTGCGGACGAAAAATACGTCACCGAGCAGGCCTACGACAACCCCCGCTTCGTCGAGGACCTGGCGCGTGAGATCACGCTGGCCCTCCGCGGGCTGCCTGGGCTGGACTGGGCGCGTGTCTCGGTGGTGAACCACGAGTCGATACACAACCACGGCGCGTTCGCCAGCCTGGAGTGGACCGCTGCGGGCGACGCTGCCCCCTGTCATCCACCAGCTCCCGCAGAGTCAACAGATCCGGCCTCGGGCAGCGCCGCGCCGTTCGGAGTCTGGCTGCGGGACCAGCGGCGTCGTCTCCGGCTGAGTCAGCGGGAGGTCGCTGCGCGGCTGGAGATCTCCGGCTCCTTCTTGAGTCGAGTCGAGTCAGGAGAAAAGCGGCTGTCTTCCGCCGCGCTCTCGCGGCTGGCCCCCCTGCTCGGCGTCGATGAAGAGACGCTGAGGCTGCGGGCCGGTGACATCCCAGATGGGCTGCTGGAACGGATCGCCGCCGATCCGGACGGGTTCCGGCGGTGGGCTACCGCGTGAGCAATGTTTGTCACCGCGTGAGCGTGCGCAGGGCCGATGCGATCCGGGCGTAGTTCTCCAGTCCGATATTGCTGAATGCGCCGCCGGCGATTAAACGCCTGGGGTCGCTCCGGGCGTCGCGGACCGCGCGGATCTTGAGCCGCACCGGCAGCGAGAGCTTGCTTCTTCCCTGGCCGCTCAGGGTGCCGCTGATCATCGCCCCGGTGAGCTGTCGACTGAACAGATTGTTGGGCAGGTCGAGGCTGAGGCCGCCGCAGCTCACGTCGCGGAGGGGCGCCCGGGGCGGGCCCTGCCAGCCCGTGGCCCGCGCGGGGCGCAGGAACCAACCTGTGACCTCAAGGCGGCGCGTGACCCGCACCTCGGTGTAGACCTGGTTGCGGGGGAGGCTCAGGTACCAGATGTCCTCTCCGCCTTTGGACTGCCGGCCCTCCAGCGAGACCGTGAATTGGAAGCGGCCTTCGTCGTTGCCGGTGCGCAGCTCCACGGCGCGGCGGGCCGGATACCGCGGCCGCTCACCCTTCGTGTCGCGCCCGGCGTGGAACGGCAGGGCCATGCGCTCGAAGTCGGGGAAGCCGATCCGGCCGGCGATGTACTCTCCGGGGCCCTCGGGCTGGGGGTAGTACACGAGGACGGTGGCCCACTCGCTCGCCAGGTTGCAGAAGTGGGCGATCATCGCCTCTTTCGTCAGCACCGCGCCGCGCATCTTGCTGCGGTCTGCGGGGGCGAACGCGATGCGGTCGTCTTCGCGCAGGTGGGCCCAGCGGAGCCGGTGCTCAGGGGTGAGAGTGTCTGAGACCTTGAAGGGGGTGGACATCGCTCTCCCGGGGCTGGGATCTTCTACCCGGTTGGGGGGGGGCGAGGTCCTGGGAGTGACCGTTTGAGACCCGCAGCACAGCCGGAGAATCCGCCGACGCTGAGTCCGTGGTCCGCTCCCTCGATTCGCTCGCTTGGAGCCGAGTAAGCGCGGTCTCGTGGAGCCGCGGAACGATGACCCGCGAGACCGTGCTGCCGCGGGTCCGCCCCTACCGTGCACGCGCGGAGTCGGTTCCACGGACCACGGACCGCGAGGGTTGGCGCCAGCCACACAGCCAGAGAGACCACCAACGTTGAACCCGCGGTCCGTGGAGACGCGGGGCCGAGTAAGCGTGGTCTCGTGGAGACGCGGAACGATGACCCGCGAAGCCGCGCTGCCGCGGGTCCGAACAAACGTGGTCACGAGGAGTCGACTCCACGGCTCCTCGCTCTCACGCGAGCGGAACGAAGGACGACCTCACGAGTCCACGGTTCCACGAGTAAAGTCGCCCCGGACTCAGTCCACCTCAATCTGCCGCAACACCCAATGCAAAAACCGAAACGGCGTCTCTCCTTCCACCGGCGTGAACCGCACCGCCAGCCGCCGCCCCTCCGATCGGGCGACCAGCGAGAACCGCTGCCGCTGCTCGGTGACCAGTCGCGCGATCCGCGCAGGGGGCACGGTCGTGGTACCGTGGAACTCCAGGATGACCCGCACCTTCAGCCAATGTAGCCGCAGTATCCCCAGCTCTCGGCAGCGCAGCCGCACCTCGGTTTTCCACGCCAGATTCAGCACCGGCTGCGGCGGCTCTCCCAGCGAGCGCTCCCAGCGTCCGACCAGCGCGCGGATGTCGGCGGCGGTCGCGGCCAGCGCCAGCGCGCGGTAGGCGACCAGTCGCTCCTCGGGCGTCTCCATGTAGGCTTCGGGGATCAACGCTGGTACCGGGATCTCCAGCTCCGGGTCGAGTCGGCTGCGCGTCAGGTCGCCCCCGGCCGCGGCGATCGCCGCCACCCGCCCCACCCCCGACCCGTCGCACCCC
>CAYXGP010000344.1:0-3282 GCA_964464515.1 uncultured Enterobacterales bacterium | reverse complement strand
GATCGCCTCCTCCAGCACCTCGACGTACGCGTCGAACCCGATGCTCTGGATGTGACCGTGTTGGGACCGGCCCAGCAGATCGCCGGCCCCGCGGATCTCCATGTCGGCGCTCGCCACCGCGAACCCCGAGCCCAATTCGGTGTTCTCCTGCAGCACCCGGAGGCGCCTCATGGCGGGTTTTCGCAGCTTCATATCGCGCGGAACCAGCAGCACGCAGCGGCCGCGCACGCTACCGCGACCGACCCGCCCGCGGAGCTGGTAGAGCTGCGCCAGCCCGAACGACTGCGCACGGTTGATGAAGATTGTGTTCACCCCCCGCATGTCGATCCCGCTGTCGATGATCGTCGTGCACACCAACACATGGAAGTCTCCGCGGACGAACTCGACGAGCACCTGCTCCAGTCGCTCCGGCGCCATCTGGCCGTGGGCCACTCCGAACCGCGCCTCGGGCACCAGGTCCCGAAGTGTCTGCGCCAATTCCACGATGCTCTGGACCCGATCGTGCACGAAGAACACCTGGCCGCCCCGGCGGATCTCCGCGCGGATGTCGTCCTGGACGCGTGCGTCGTTCCATGGGATGAGCTGGGTGGCGATCGACTGCCGCCCGGGGGGCGGTGTGGCGATCACGCTCACGGGTCGCGTACCAGACAGCGCCATGTGCAGCGTGCGCGGGATGGGGGTGGCGCTCATCGAGAGCACCTCGCAGGGCGCCGCGGTGCCCTCCGCGAGTCGACGCAGCCGCGCCTTCTGTGCGACCCCGAAGCGGTGCTCCTCGTCGATGACCACGAGCCCAAGCGAGCGAAAGCGCAGCTTGCGCGACAGCAGCGTGTGCGTGCCGATGAGGATGTCCACCCCGCCCTCGGAGACGGACTTCCGGACCTGCCGTGTCTGCGCGGCCGTGCGGAAGCGCGACAGGTGCTCGACCACCACAGGAGTCTCTGCGAACCGCTCGGCCAGCGTGCGCGCATGCTGAAACGCCAGGACGGTGGTGGGGCAGAGCAGCGCAACCTGGTGCCCCCCCGCCACCACCCGCATGGCCGCGCGGGCGGCGACCTCGGTCTTTCCAAACCCCACGTCTCCGATCAGCAGCCGGTCCATCGGCCGCTCCGCGGCGAGGTCTGCCAACACATCTGCGATCGCCGCTTCCTGATCTGGAGTCTCCTCGAATTCAAACGTCTCGGCGAACTGCTGATACATGGCAGGCAGGCCCGGGTACGAGCGCCCCGCCGCGACCTCCCGCCGCGCGTGGGTGCGCAGCAGCTCTCCCGCCAGCGCCGCCACCTTGTCGCGCACGCGGGTGCGGCGGCGCTCCCAGGACACCCCACCCAGCTTGTCCAGCCGCGCGGGCCGATCGCCGACCGCGCGGTACCGCCACAGCTGATCGAGGCGCGTCACCGGCAGGTACATCCGGTCGTCGCCGCGGTAGGCGAGCTCCACGAAGTCCTGCTCCAGCTCGCGGCCCCCGACAGGCGTCGTCAGCCGACGCAGCCCCATGAACCGGCCGATGCCGTGTCGCCTGTGCACCACCAGATCGCCCGCGGCGAGCTGCGACAGTGATGAGACCACCGCGTCCCTGAGCGTGCGTCGTCGCGCCGCCTGCCGTCTCTGCCCGAACAGCTCCCCCGCGGTGAGCAGCGCCATCTGCGAGCGCGGCGCGTGGAAGCCGTGGGTGAGCGGAGCGCGCCACAGCGCCAGCTCTCCGGGGGCGGGCCAGTCCCCGGCCGGACGGGCGACGGGGGCCAGCCCGTGCGGCGTGAGCAGGCCAAGCAGCCGGTCCGCGCGGAGCCTGCCCTCCGCGGCCAGCACCACCTGCCACCCATCGTCCAGCCAGCCGCGGAGGCGCGCGACCAGCGGACCCAGCGCGCCGCCGCCCACCTTCAGGGGCGCGTTGTCGCGGGCGTCGAAGGTGATCACGTCGGCGTCGGTGATCAGCACCTCGCCCAGGTGGCGGGCCGACTCCAGGGCTGGCGCCAGCTCGTCCGGCGCGCAGAATCGCGCCTCGGGCAGCACCAGCGGCCGCTGATCGTCATCGAGGGTGCTCCAGCGCGAGGCGATCAGCTCGGTGTGCCGACGCAGCTCCGCGCCGACAGCGGCGGGCTCGATCACCGCGACGTCGCCGGCGAGTGCGGTGAGCGGCACCAGGGGATGGAGCGCGCACAGGTAGTCCTCCGCGGCGGGGAACCACAGGCCCGCGCGCAGATCTTCCAGCACCCTCCGCCGGAGGGCCTGGCCGCCGCTGCGGCGATCGACGGCCTGCGCCATGTGGCGCGCCGCGCGGATCAACGCACCAGGCGTCACGGCTGCCTCGCGCGCGGGGAGGATGCGCAGCTCTGGCAGCCGCAGGGTCGCGCGCAGGGTCTCGGGATCCAGGGCAGAGATCTCCTCGATCTCGTCGTCGAACAGCTCGACGCGCGCCGGCCCCACGGCGCCGGTGGGCCACACCACCACCACCTCTCCGCGGCGGCTCACGGTGCCAGGCGCGTCGCAGGCCGGCACCACCAGGTAGCCGCGCTCCACGAGGGACTGCACCAGCGCCTCCCGGGCGATCTCCTGACCGACCGACAGCCGCAGCGTGAGCGCGTCCAGGCCCTCCGCGGAGAGCACGCGCTGCAGGAGGCTCTGCGCGGGCGCCACCACCACGCCGCCGCGCCCCGCGCCCAGGGATCCCGAGCGGAGGTGATCGATGGCGAGGATGCGCTGCCGTGGACGATCCGGGTGCGGACTCAGGCCGTCCCAGGGCCGCACGTCGTCGGCGGGCAGGAGCGAGACCGGCACCTCCCGCGCATGCACCCGCAAGTCACCAGACAGCGCGCGGGCCCGCGCGGCGGTGTCGATCACCACGAGCAGCGGCGGCCCCGAGCGTGGGGCGAGCCGGGCCAGCGCCCACGCCGCTGCGCCGAGCGGCAGTCCTCCCAGTGACGGGCCACCCAGAGGCGGGCCGCTCAGCGCCCCGCGCCCAGCGACCCGGGTCTTCAGCTCCTGGAGGAACGCGTCAGCCACGACGGGGCGTTGACTCCAACGCGATCAGGCGGCGCAGCGCTGGATCTTGCGGGCCCACTCCAGAAGCTCCGCGATGGGCGCGTCGAGGCCGTCGGCCCAGGGGCCCCTGTGGACCAGGACGAGCCGGGAGGCGTCGAGGTGCGTGCCGGGACGCGCGGCGATCAGCTCGGCCAGGGGAGCGCCCAGCGGACCGCCGTCGAGCAGCGCGCGCGCGGCGTCGGCGTCGGTTGTGTAGATCTCCAGCGGCTGGCCAGAGATGTCCACGCGGGGGGGCGTGAGCGC
>CAYXGP010000343.1:0-6995 GCA_964464515.1 uncultured Enterobacterales bacterium | reverse complement strand
TATCAAGCGATTCGCAAAGTGATTTACCCCTCGACTACCCTCTAAGGCCGCTCCAGGGAAAGAAGTCTCCCATGATCGGCCTGAGGGCGGCCCCGCGTGAGGCGCGGCCTGCGAGGCCCCGGGTCCACTGGCTTGCGGCGCTCAAAGTCGTATCTGGCCCAAATCAATAGACAGGGTTCGAGAGCGTCGCACGCCAGTGGACGAAGGGCATCCGCGTGGGACCGCCCTCAGGTCGAGGGGAGAGATTGCTTTTCTTGGAGCGGCCTGACGCTCGTGGAGCGAACATCAGCGTGACCGGCCGCTCACTCTCCCCTGCAGCCCAGGGGGTCTTCCAGCGCCAGGCAGATCTGCATCCATTGGTTGCGATCGGCCAGCCACTCGCGCAGCGTCTCCATCTCGCCGGCGTGCGTGCCGTCTGACGGCGGATACGACGACCACCGCTCGAAGTTCCGCGGCGCGGCCTCCGCGAGGGTGTCCTCCATCTCGTCGAGCAGCGCGTCGGTCCGCTCCACCGACATCTCGCCGTCCAGCAGATCGCCCAGGCGCGCCCAGTAGGCCTCGGTGAACTCCGGGTCCCGAAACAGCCCGCGGTACCAACCGTGATCGAACATGTCGGTGGTGTCGGACGTGATGTTCGTGGCGTCCCACCAGGTCGGATCGCCCGCTCGTGAGTCTTCGTCGCAGCCCATCGCCCGATCGAAGTCCCAGATGGGACCGCCCTTCAGAAGATCCTCGCGGTCCTTGTAGAGGTAGCCGCTGAGTCGGAGCGCGTCGGGGTTCTTGGCGTACATGTTGAGGATGTGGTGGTCGATCCATGCGTCCACGTCGATGTACCGGTGGGAGTCGTGCCGGTCGGAGGGGTGGGCAGCGCGCCATCGGCGGGCTCCTCCAGCGTCGCCGAGGTGGGGGTGCAGCCCGACGCGGCGATGAGCAGCAGGGCGGCAGAGACGGGGCCGACGGTCACGAGGCCTCCTGGAGCGAGCGGGCCCTCTTGATCAGGGGCAGGAGTTGATCAGGGGCAGGAGTTGATCAGGGGCAGGAGTTGATCAGGGGCGGGGGAGCAGCGGTCGGTCTGGCCAGCGCGCCATCTTGAGCTGGCGGACGATGTGCATCGCCAGCAGTCGGTTGGCGAGCGCGCTGGGGTTGCGATCATCGATGAACAGCCCGTCGAGATCGAGGCCGGACTCCCAGAGCACCTCGCAGGCCCGCACCTGCACCAGGGCCCGTCGCCGGGCGACGTCATCGAGGATGTCGAGGTACGACGCGGAGGGGCCGCCAGCCAGCCCTGCCCCCAGCGCAGCCGCCTGCCGGTCGCACGGCGACAGCAGCACGACCCCCACCTCCTCCTCGAACGCGCGATCGAGCAGCCGATCGAGGGTGGCGGCGTACTCCTCGGGCGACAGCCGCGACGCCCCCGACCCGCTGCATCCCAGCCAGCGGCTGAGCATGGTGGGCGGATGCCGATCGGTGAGGGTGGCCCACAGCACGCTCCGCGGCTCACCGTCCTGGCCCAACACCGCGGCGTCCTTGAAGCCGCACGACTCGAGGTCGGACCACACACCGCCGAACACCAGCAAGCGGGTCTCGGGATGCCAGCCCCACGTCTCCAGCGCCGCCAGCGACTGCGCTGCGGTGTACCCGGGCACCGCCAGGTTTCCGACGGTCTTCGGCAGGTCGCTGCCGGCCAGCGCGCCCTCCAGGGAGTGCCCGAGGGTCTGGAGCTCTCCCAGGCCGGTCCCGAACAGGGGGTCGTCGCCCACGAGGACGATGTCGGGGGTGCGCGCTGCGCCGGTGTGGGTGCGCCATCCTGCCGCGTCCACGCTGAAGCGGGTGTCGAACGCCTCGTGCTCCCCGGGCCGCAGCGCCCAACCCTGCGCGGGGTGGGCGATCAGCGCAGGGTGCTCGTCGGGGGGGACGGCGTTCCTCCGCATCATCGCCTCGGCGAGCCCCACCGAGGCCGCGATCGTCGCGACCAGCCCCCCCAGGAACCAGCGGAGTCGCGGGAGCTTCATCTCCGCCAGTACACCGTGAGCTGGCGGCACTCGCCCTCCCAGAAGGGGTAGCACTGGGCCTCGAGGCGTCCCCGATCGCTGCCGCCCCAGCGCCAGGTGATCTCGCTGCCGTTGATCAGATCGGGGGGGCCGAACCGGCGAATGAGGTCGTCCCTGGTCGCGCCGACGAGCTCAGTGCGGGGGTCCTCGATCCCCATGGCGGTCGCGCAGAGCTGGAAGGCGTCCACCCGGCCCTCTATGCCGCCGAGCGAGATCCGGGTGATCGCCTCGGACTCCGCGTGGAACGTGAATTCGAGCGTGTCGTCGCAGTATGACCAGATGCGTCCGCTCTGGCGGGGGCGCCCCCTCCAGTGCTCCTCGCCCGGCGTGCCCAGGCGCTTGTGGACGTCGGCTGCGTTGGAGGTGCGGATGAACCCGAGGATCATCGAGAGCTGATCGATGCGACGCACGCGGTAGCCCCGGCGCAGCGGATCGATCCAGGGCGTGGAGGGAGCGACGGATGGCACCCCCCAGCGCTTCGGGGCGTTCTGCCGGCGCACCGCCATCTCCATGTGGTCGATGTAGGGGGGCGGCGGCGCGGACTCTGTGGACTCCGCGATCAGGGCCTCCAGCTCCGCGGAGACCGCTGCCTCGGCGTGGATGTCGATCGGCGCGGCCTCCGCGCCCCGACCCAGCACTCGATCCGGTCCGATCAGACGGGGGACCTCATCCAGCCGCGCGCTGGCCATCTCGGAGTGCGCCCAGGCCACGGCCTCACTCGCGGTGATCGCGCCGCTGGCGTCGGCGTCTCCCCAGCCCCGCACCGCGCCGAGGCCGTGGTAGCTGAACGCGGGACGGCCGACGCTCGCCAGCGGGGCGGCGCCGCCGCGGGCGTCGTCGGGCAGAAGCAGCGTGACGCCGGCGGGCTTCTCTTTCCAGGGGTCCGCCGGGCGCTCTCCGAGCGGGAAGAAGCTGGCGTCGAGCAGCACCACCGCCTCGGATGGATCGCCTGCGGTGACCAGCGTGAGCAGCGTCTTCGCGCTCAGCGCTCCGCGGAGTCCGGCCGTGGGATCGGCGTCTGCCCCCATCAGCATGCCCTCGCCGTCGGGGGAGAGCGCGCCGCGGCCGATGAAGATCACCCACAGGCGGCCGCCCGGATCGACCGCGCGGCTGGCGGTGCTGACGGCGGCGCGCATACGCTGCGGCGTCGCCTGACCGTCCCTGAGCACCGTCACGTGCTCCTCGGCGACGCCGCGTGTCTGCGTGAGCCACGTGGACCACTCCGCGCCGTTGGTGTCGGCGCCTGGCACCGGTCCGAGGTGGGCGTACTCCGAGACGGCGATCACGACCGCGGCGTCGCCCGAGCTTCTCCCGACGCCGAGCGAGGCGCCGGACGGGGACCGCTTCGCCTGCGCAGAGAGACCCGCGAGGCAGAGCAGCAGCAGGGTCAGGCTCGCGCGCATTCCGTCTCCAGACCGGCAGCTTGCCACACGTCTGATTCTGCACACGTCTAATTCTGTTTGCGCTCTCTGCGTCCGAAGCGTTCGCGGAATGCGCTCCTGCGGATGGTGTGGAGAGGCGGTCGGCCCACAGGTTACCCCCGAGAGCGACCAGCTCGGGGTGAGATCATGCGGAATTGCCTGATCCTCGGCGCTGCGCGCAGCGGCGCGGGCGTGATCACCGCCTGCCTGGCCGGGGGCTTCCCCGGGCAGCGCCGGCAGGGTGCGTCGTGGGAGCTCCCCGAGGTGGTGGCGATCAACGAGGCGCTGTTGGCGCCCGTACTCCCCCCAGCGCCGCCGCTGCGAGCGCCCGAGCGTTGGCGGGGGGCGCTCCCTGCGGGGACGCCGGTCACCGCCACCCCGGAGATCGCGGTGCGGATGGCGCGTCAGCTCCGGGCGCGACCATTCCTCCTCCGCGATCCCCGCCTCTGCTACACACTCTCCGCCTGGCGGCCGCTCTTGCCCGAGGCGACCTTCGTGGTGGTCTTTCGGCACCCCGCGCTGTCGGCGACCAGCATGGTCCGGCTCGCCGCGGCGCGTCCCGGGGAGCTGGACATCGACGCGGCGCTGCGGGTCTGGTCGCTGTCGTACCAGCACGTGCTCCGAAACCGCCGCCCGGACGAGAACTGGGTGTTCGTGGAGGCCGGTCAGCTGTTCACCGCGGCGGGCCTGCAGCGGCTCGCGTCTGCGGTGGGCGCGCCGGTCGATGCGGCAGCGGTGGATCCCCTTCGTCGTCGGCGGGTGCCGCAGGTCACCGTGCCGCCGGCGGCCCTGCGCATCTACGCGCGCCTGTGTGCCCTCGCGGAGTACGCGCCGACCCCCAGGCCGCGACCCGTGGCGCCCAGCGGCGCCCCTGAGCTCAGCGTGCTGCTGCCCATCGACGCGAGCACGGCGTCCCTGCTGCCCGCGCGCATCTCGGAGTTCGAGGACCGCCTCGGCGATCTCTCCGCGGAGCTGATCGTGGTGGACCGCACACCCGCGGGGGGGCTGGAGGTGGGAGGACACAAGCTCGTGCGTCACCCGGAGCCGGGTCTCTCCCGAGCGCTCCGGGCCGCGGCGGAGCACGCTGCGCCGACGGTGGCCCTCCAGCACCCGCGCTGTCCGTCGGCGCCCCATCGGCTCGCGCGACAGTCGCTGTACCTGGCCGAGCACCCTTCCTGTGACGTGGTGACATGCAGCCTGGCGCTGACGGACCTGTCCGGCGGCATCTTTCAGCAGCTCGAGCGCTTCGGTGAGGCGCCGCCGCCGCTGTGGTGGTCGACATTGATGGTCCGGAGCGCCGCGCTGCAGGAGGTCTCCCAGACGCTGTTCTTCCCGGGCCTGCTGTCGCTCCTGCGAGCGGCGCGGGCCGGTGAGCGCGCAGGTCACCTGATCGAGCCGCTCGTCAGGGCGCCGCAGCGTTGGTTCGACGTGGCGCGGGTGGCTGCGGAGCTCGATCACGCGCTGGCGGTGAGCGCGGAGCTGCCGCGGCCCGAGCGGCCGGAGCTGACGGCGCTGCTGTGTCTGGTCCGGGGCGATCCCGCGGCCCTGGAGGGGCTCGCCAGCCTGTGCCGCCAGCGCTTGCCCCCAGGGGTCTTCGAGATCGTGCTGGTGGACGCCTCCGTGGAGGGAATCCCCGGCCTGGACGGCGCGGGGTGGCCGGTGCCGGTCCGACGGATACGACACCCCGCCGGCAGCCTCGCAGCGGCGAGGCAGGTCGGCCTGGACGCCGCGCGGGGCGACCTGTTGCTGCTCGTCGGGGAGGCGGTGATCGCGGATCCGGAGCTGGTCTCGGAGCACCTGGCGGCGCACCGGGGAGCGGACGAGCCGGGGATGGTCCTGGGGGCGATCCGCGTACCGCCGGCGGCGCGGGGCGGCGCGCTCGTGCGCAGCCTGGAGGGCACGCGCCTGGTGGGGTGGGGGCGCACGCTGAGCCCGGATCGCGTCCACGACGGCTCGCGACTGTGCGGCTGGAACGCCTCGATGCCCACCGACGCCGTGCGGGCTGTGGGCGGCTTCGATCCCGCGATGATCGACGAGGTCTGCGCGGACATCGACCTGGGGCTGCGACTGGAGGGGCTGGGGCTGGGTCTGCGGGTGCGACCGGCGGCGCGCGTTGTGCAGCGGCGGCTCCCGGATTTCGCGACCCTCGAGGCCCGCAGGCGCGCGTCGACGCGCGCCCACGTCGGCCTGTTCGTGAAGCACCCGGGCGCCATTCGCCGCTGGGGAGCGCTGCCCCAGCTGACCGAGGCGACCTGCAGGGCGAACCTGCTGCGGGCGGAGCGGATGCGGAGCGTGGCCGAGCGGGTGGCCGCGCGGCTGGCCGCGCTCGACCTGGGAGAGCTGGACGAGCTGGGCGCGGAGTACGAGGAGCTGGGGCAGGTGGTGCAGCGCAAGCTGGGAAGCCTGGTGCACTACCTGGGGCAGGTGTGGTGGTGGGAGGGGTGCATCGACGGCCTGATCGAGCACGGCCTCTCGGGGTTTCCGGAGCTGCTCGCCCAGAGCCCCCTGGCGCTCCCAGGCGTGCCGCCCGACCGGGTGCTGGTCTCACCCGCGCGAGGACGCCTGCGGGCGGCGCTGACCGCCATCAACGACTGGCTGCCGTCCGCGCCAGAGGACTGCGTCGTGGTGGTGCGGGCGCACGACCGGGGAGGGCTGGCCGTGGCCGAGCTGCGGCAGGAGCTGGCGGTGCTGGCGCGGCGCGCGGCGCGCTGGTGTGCGGTGCCCGCCATCCACATCCTCGATCACCGGGCACCGCAGAGCCTCGAGGTGCGGCTGTTCGCGGCGGTCTCGCGGTTCCTGCCCACGCCCGGTCCCAACCGCGAGCGGCATCGCCGGCTGGCGACGCGGCTGGAGCTGGAGATCGCCGGGGGTGGTCCTGGCGTGAGCCCGTGGCCGCTGCGAAAGGCGCGCTCGATCCGGGTGCTGGCCTGGCCGCGCTGGAGCGATCGCGAGGAGCTGGAGACTCTGTGCGGACACCTGCTGGCGCCGCTGATGGCGCGACGAGACGTCAGCGTGGTGCTGCGGCACGATCCCCAGCGGGACCCCGCGCTGACCGGTGCGCTGGAGGCGCTACGGGGAGCCTGGGAGCGCGCCCACGGCCCCGACGCCCCGCTCGACGTGGTGCTGGAGCACGGCCCGCTGGGCCCTGTGGAGTGGACGCGGCTGGACCGCGCCATCGACGCTGCGCTCGTCGCCGAGGGAGGGCGAGCGCTCCCGACACAGCTCACGGCGCCGGTGCTGTCCACCGAGGCTGCGGTGGAGGGGTTCCTGGAGGGACTGGCGGCCGGGGCGGCGGCGATTCCGGTCGCGGTCGTCTCGGAGTGACAGTTTTTTTGCAGTGGCTCTGAATATGGCTGAACACCGGCGAACTCGGCACCACGAGTCCACGAGGAGCGGCCCCGCGATCTCGCGGAACCACGAAGCCGCGATCTCACGAGAGCACGGTCCCACGACCCGCGGTACCCCGACTCCGCGGACCACGACCCACGATTGAGCGCAGGTGGTCCTGGAGCGGACTCAGCGC